>JAJRVX010000193.1:0-18343 GCA_024277095.1 Chloroflexota bacterium | reverse complement strand
TCGACATTTGACAGTCGAGCCGTTATCTGTTATAGTCTCAATTCGAGAATTGGGGTGCTTTTTCCTTTCGGCATCGGCGATTCATTCAGCTCTGAAACACACGGAAGGGTAGGTACAGATTAGCACCAGAACGACGCGAGTCAATGAGGAAATCCGTGCCCGTGAGGTACGGGTGATCGACGAGAACGGGCAACAGTTGGGCATCATGCCGACGCGAGAGGCCCTCGCGATGGCACAGGAACGTGGCCTGGATCTCGTCGAGGTTGCGCCGAACGCGACGCCGCCCGTCTGCCGCATGCTCGACTTTGGCAAGTATCAGTACGAGCGCGCCAAGCGAGCGCGAGAGGCCAGACGGGCGCAGAAGCGGATCGAGATCAAGGAGATCCGCCTACGGCCGAAGACGGGCGAGCATGACATCGCCTACAAGCTGCGGGATGCTCGCCGGTTTCTTCAGAGCGGCGCGAAGGTGAAAGTCCGGGTACGATTTCGCGGTCGCGAGATCACCCATCTGGACGTCGGCCGTGAGCTGTTGGATCGCATCGCAGAGGAGTTGTCGGATATCGCTGTGATCGAGCAGCGGCCTAGCTTGGATGGGCGGAGCCTTCTGATGGTCCTGGCACCTAGTCAGAGTCAGAAGTGACGCTGACGGCGGCCGTGACTGCCAAACGCCAGGGGGCCTGATGCAGGTCCCCTGTTTTTCTGAGGGGGAATGGACATGCCGAAGATCAAGACGCATAAGGCGACAGCGAAGAGGTTTCGACTTTCCGGTAGCGGGAAGCTGCTTCGCATGAAGCAGGGGAAGGGGCACCTGCGCCGCAAGAAGCCGCGGCGGGTCAGGGCCATGTACGATGATACGATCACCGTCGAGCATGCTGGCGTTCGACGCCGCGTCGTCCGACTGGCGCCGTACTTGAAAAAGCATCGATAAAGCGCGAATGGAAGCCGAGGGGTAACGATGACGAGAGTGAAAGGTGGCGTGGTGACGCGACGTCGCCACAAGAAGGTGCTGAAGCAGACCAAGGGCCAATTCGGCGCGCGCCATCGGGTGTTCCGTCGTGCAAACGAGGCTTTGCTCCACTCCCTCGAGTATGCCACTCGGGACCGGCGCAATCGCAAACGAGACTTCCGCCGGTTGTGGATCACGCGGATCAACGCGGCCGCTCGTCGGAACGGGATGTCCTACAGCCAGTTCATCTATGGGCTGCGGCAGGCCAGCGTGGCGTTGGATCGCAAGATCCTGGCGGACCTGGCCGTGCACGACGATCAGGCCTTCGCCAAGGTAGCCGAGGTGGCCAAGGCGGCTTTGTCGTCCTGAGGATGATCACCAGCCTTGCCAACGAGAAGGTGAAATACGTTCGCTCCCTGAAGCGCCGCCGTGTGCGTTATCGGGAGGGGCGTTTCTTTGTCGAGGGCGTGCGCCTGGTCAAAGACGCGTGGGAAGCGGGGATAGCCCCCGCTTTCGTCTTTTATGGGCCTGACTTGATGGACCGGCCGGAGGTGCGGGCGTTGCTCTCGGCGATGCAGGCGGCCGGCGTGCCGTGTCTGGCGGTGTCGGATCATGTGCTGAGGGCTGTCAGCGACACGGTGACGCCGCAGGGGATCGTGGCCGTGCTGCCCATGCCGGAGAGACACCCCCCTGCACGCTCGGACCTGGGGGTGATCCTGGATGGCGTACGGGATCCCGGAAACCTGGGGGCCATCCTGCGCGTGGCGGCCGGCGCGGGCGTGGGGCAGGTGTGGATGGCGCCGGGCACCGCCGATCCGTTCAGCCCGAAGGTCGTACGGGCGGGGATGGGGGCCCACTTCCGGCTGTCGCTGGCCTGGGGGAACTGGGAGCACATCCGGCGCGCCGTGGAGGGGTACCAGGTCTGGCTGGCGGACGCATCCGGCGAGCGGCTGTACGACGAGGTGGACTGGTCCCGTCCCAGCGCCCTGATCGTGGGGGGTGAGGCCGCCGGCGCTGGCGAGGAGGCCGGGCGGCTGGCTGTGGGGCGTGTGCGTATCCCGCTGGCCGGCGGCGTGGAGTCGTTGAACGTGGCCGTGGCAGCTGGCGTGATCCTGTTTGAGGCGGTGCGCCAGCGGCGTCGCCGTCGGTAGTGCATCTTTTTCGGTGGAAATACAGCAGGGAGCTTTGAGGGGCGCAGCCCCTCAAAAGAAACCTCTCGGTTTCCGCACCTTACCTGCCTCGCCGTCAAACGGTTTGACGGGGCCTGGGCCGTGGGTTACAATGACGACTGCGAACGAGGATGTACGGGGGGAGATCCGTGCCGCTGATTACGATGACCACCGACTTCGGTTTGAGCGATGGATATGTGGGGATCATGAAAGGGGTCATCCTGGGGATCGTCCCGGATGCTACCATCGTGGATATCACCCACGATATCCAGCCTCACGCCATCTCTCAGGCCGCCTTCGTGATCGCCGCGGCGGCCCCGTATTTTCCCCCGGGCACGGTCCATCTGGTGATCGTGGACCCGGGCGTGGGGAGCGAGCGACGGGCGATCGCCGTGCAGATGAAGAAGACGTTCTTCGTCGCCCCGGATAACGGCGTGTTGACGCATGTGCTGCGCCCCTTTACCGGAGATCCCAACCCGGTGAAGATCGTCCAGTTGACGCGCCGTAAGTATTGGCTGTCCAAGGTGAGCAGCACCTTCCATGGTCGTGACGTCTTCGCTCCGGTGGCGGCCCATCTGGCAGCAGGAGTGCCCCTCAACAAACTGGGCAAGCCCGTCGATGACCCGGTGCTCCTTGATCTCCCTCGGCCCCGCCAGCGGGCGGATGGCGTTCTGGAAGGGCATGTCATTTACGTGGACCGTTTCGGCAATCTGGTTACCAATATCCCCGCTGCATGGCTGGGGGATTCCATGCAGTGGCGCGTGGAAGTGGCCGGTCGTGCCGTCGAGCGCATCCACGTCACCTATGCGGATGTGCGGCGTGGGCAGCTGCTGGCGCTGATTGGCAGCACGGGGATGCTGGAGCTCTCCGTGCGGGAGGGGAGCGCGGCGCTCATGCTGGGGGCCGGCGAAGGGGCGCCCGTGACCGTGTGGCCGACCGGCGAGTAGGGAACGGATATGGCGCATTTCGTCATTCACGGCGGATATCCACTCAACGGCGAGGTCGTCCCCAGCGGCAACAAGAACGCTGCCCTGCCCCTGTTAGCGGCGAGCCTGCTGACCGACGAGCCGGTGACCCTGCACAACATCCCCCGGATCGGGGATGTGCTCACCATGCTCCAGTTGCTGGAGATGTTGGGTGTGGAGATCCAGGATGATGGGAGCCACACCATTCGATTGCAGGCCCGGCGGATCACCAGTACGGCCCCGGATGCGGAGCTGTTCAGCCTGATCCGGGGATCCATCACCCTGTTGGGCCCGATGCTGGCCCGGGCGGGGCGTGTGGCCCTTCCCATGCCGGGCGGCGATCGGATCGGCCGGCGGCGAATCGACACCCACGTGCTGGCGATGCGGGAGCTGGGCGCCCGGTACGCCTACAACGATCGGCTGGAGATGACGGCGGATCGGTTGCGGGGGGCCGACGTCCTGTTGGACGAGGCGAGCGTTACCGCGACGGAGAACGCCATCATGGCCGCCGTCCTGGCCGAGGGGACCACGATCCTGCGCAACGTCGCGAGCGAGCCTCATGTGCAGGACCTGTGTCATTTCCTGAACGGTCTGGGGGCACGCATTCAAGGGATCGGCAGCAATACGCTGGTCATTGAGGGCGTGTCCTCGTTGCGAGGAGGGGAGTTCACCATCTCCCCGGATTATATCGAGATCGGATCGTTCATCGGGCTGGGCGCCGTCACGGAGGGCACGCTGCGCATTCGAAACGTGGTGCCCGATCAGATCCGCATGATCCTGATGGTCTTCCGGGATCGATTGGGGGTGCGCCTGCATCTGGACGGCTCCGATCTGGTCATCGAGGATCAGCAGGACCTGCGGATCCTGCCCGACCTGGGCGGCGCCGTGCCCAAGATCGATGACGCCCCCTGGCCCGCGTTCCCGGCCGATCTCATCTCCATCGCCCTGGTCGTCGCCACGCAGGCCCGGGGCACCGTGCTCATCCATGAGAAGATGTTCGAGAGCCGGTTGTACTTCGTCGATCGGCTCATTTCCATGGGGGCCCAGATCATCCTGTGCGATCCGCATCGGTGCGTGGTCGTGGGGCCGACGCCGCTCCATGGGGCGTCTATGAGCAGCCCGGACATTCGGGCGGGCATGGCGCTGTTGATCGCCGCCCTGTGCGCCCAGGGCGAGAGCGTGATCGGCAACATCAGCCAGATCGATCGCGGATATGAGCATATCGATCACAAGTTGCAGGCGCTGGGGGCTCGCCTGAGCCGGGTGGAGGACTGAAGGCAGTAACGTGGAGATGGCTTCATGAGTGATGACCTGTTCGAACCCTCTCCGGCCGTTCTGAGCGGGGACACGGCCGATATCTACTTCATTCGCTCCAAGCGGATCCTGGAGGCGGAGGGGCTCTCCCCGACGGTGACGATGGAGATCTTCTCGACCGGCGCGGGCCTGTTGTGCGGCATGCGTGAGGTGCATGCGCTCCTGCGCCGCGTACTGCCTCGTGAGGCGAAGGTGTGGTCGCTGGACGAGGGCATGTGGGTGGACACGAAGGAGGTCGTCTTGCGGATCACCGGTCCCTATCCCTCCTTCGCCATCTACGAGACGGCCATGCTGGGGATCCTGGCCCACGAGACGGGATGGGCTACGGCGGCCCGGGCGTGTGTGGAGGCGGCGGGCGACATCCCGGTCATCTCCTTCGGGGCCCGGCATGTGCACCCTGACGTGGCCGCCCGCATGGAGTACGCCGCGCTGGTGGGCGGTTGTGCGGGTTGTGCGACCCCGGCCGGCGCCCGGTTGGCCGGCATCGAGCCGTCGGGTACGTTGCCCCATGCCCTGATCCTGTGCTTCGGGGACACGGTGGCGGCGACCGAGGCCTTTGATCGCCACATCGATCCCTCGGTGCGGCGGATCGCGCTGGTGGATACCTTTAAGGATGAGGCGGAGGAGGCCCTGCGGGTGGCGGCCGCCATGGGAGATCGGCTGTGGGGGGTGCGGTTGGACACCCCTGCGGAGCGGGGCCGGGTCACCCCGGACCTGGTGAAGGAGGTGCGGGCTCGCCTGGATCAGGCGGGATACCGGCACGTGCGCATCGTGGTCAGCGGGGGCCTGGATCCCGAACGCATCCGCCTGTTCCGTTCACAACAGGCGCCGGTGGACGCCTTTGGCGTCGGCTCGGCGATCTCCGGGGCGCGTCCCATCGACTTCACGGCGGATATCAAAGAGATCGAGGGGAAGCCGGTGGCCAAGCGCGGCCGTATCCCCGGCATCACGCCCAACCCACGCCTGCAGGAAGTGGATCTGTGGAAGGGATGAGATGCGGCTTCGGGGTCGCTGCCGTGGTGAGGCGATGGAGCTGAGACGTAGGCTGGAGGCCGGGGAAAGCGCCCCGGCCTTTCTTTATTCGCGGCAGGGGCTGGGCTGGAGCTGAGGAGATCGGGGCGTAGCTCCCCAACCGCACCGGGTACGCTATCCGATGCGCCGGTAGTGTATCTTTTTCGGTGGAAATACAGCAGGGAGCTTTGAGGGGCGCAGCCCCTCAAAAGAGACCTCCCGGTTTCCGCCCCTCACCTGCCTCGCCCGGTCTGGTCCACCCGAATCAGGCCGGGCAAGGACAGGTGCAAAGCGGAAAAAGAGGATGATTTGGCGGAGGGAGGTCCCTCCGCACCTCCCCTGTGGGCTTGCGATGGGCCTGGCGGAATTTCCACCATTTTGGATACACTACTGATGCGCCGACTTCGGGCGTGATCGATGGACCTGTGTTACAATGGAGGTGCTATGGCGACGCCAGAGATGACGAACGGGGTTCCAACGCAGCGGTTGCCCTTCATCACCGAGGACCTGCCCGGCATCGGGGGGGAGATCAAGGCGGAGCCCGCCCACTTCGTGGTCGAGGAGATCCCCCTGTACGAGCCGGTGGGCGAGGGTGAGCACGTCTATGTGCGCCTGACCCGCGAGGGATGGACGACGCGCGCGCTGCAACGGCAGCTCATGAAGTTGTTCCACCTGCGCGAGGTGGACGTCGGATGCGCCGGGTTGAAGGACAAGCATGCCCGTGTGACGCAGACCTTTTCCATGTTGCTGCGGGACGTGGATGAGGAGGCGGTGGCCCAGCGCATCCAGGAGGCGTTGCCGGTTCAGGTGGAGTGGGTGCGTCGGCATCGGAACAAGCTGCGGGCCGGGCATCTGTTGGGGAATCGCTTCCGCATCGTGGTGCTGCACCCGGAGCCGGGCGCGCTCGCCCTGGCCCGGGAGATCGCGGCGGCGCTCCGGGAGCGCGGCCTTCCCAACTACTACGGCGCGCAGCGCTTCGGCGTGAACGGCGACAACGCCCAGCGCGGGCGGGAGGTGCTGTTCGGGCGTGGCCCGCGGGAGCGTTGGCTGCGTCGGCTTCTGCTCTCGGCCTACCAGGCCGCGTTGTTCAACGCCTGGCTGGCGGAGCGTCTCCGGCGAGGTTGGTTCGATCGCCTGTTGACCGGCGATATCGCCAAGAAGATGGACACGGGCGGCCTGTTCCAGGTGGAGGATGAAGAGGCGGAAGAGCCCCGGTTCCGGCGATGGGAGATCACCTATACCGGCCCCATTTACGGCGCTCGCATGCGCTGGGCGTCCGGCCAGCCCGGCGAGCTGGAGCGGGAGATCCTGGAGTCGGCCGGCGTGACCGTGGAGATGTTGCGTCGGGCGAGGCTGGATGGCAGTCGGCGCACCGCCCGATTGCTTCTGAGCGATCTACAGATCGAGCCGCATCCGGATGGGCTGTTGTTCACCTTCTCGCTGCCCAAAGGCGGGTATGCTACGACGGTCTTGCGTGAGTTCATGAAGACGGAGACCTTTCTGCCTGAGGAGTGAGCGGGGGACGTTGGGGGGAGAGGATGAGCTGGACGCGTCGGTTGCCGCTGTTTCCTCTGCGTACCGTGCTGTTTCCCGGGATGGTGCTCCCCTTGCACGTCTTGGAGGAGCGCCACCGGCGTATGATCGACGATTGCCTGGCTGCGGGTGGGGAACTCGGCGTGGTGTTCACCGCTCGGGGAGAGGGGACTCCTCCGGAACCCCATGAGATCGGCACCGTTGCCCGGGTGACGCATGTCGAGCGGCCGGATGCGGAGCGTATGGACATCATCACGGTGGGGCAGCAGCGGTTCCGGATCCTGACCTTGCATCACGATCGTCCCTACCTGGTGGGGGAGGTGGAGTTCGCCCCCTTGAGCGGGGGGGACACGGTGGAGGCCGAGCGGCTGGCCGCCCAGGTGCGCCCTCGGATCGGCCGCTACATCGAGCTGCTGGCGCAGGTGGTTGGAATTGACATAAGCGTGACAGATGTTCCAGAGGATCCCGTGCGGCTGGCCTATATGACGGCCATCGCCCTTCAGCTGCCCGAGGAGGACAAGCAGGAGTTGTTGGCGACCCCGGATGTCCGTATGCTGCTGACGCTTGAGGGCCGGATCCTGGGGCGGGAGGAGGCGTTGCTGCGGTTCGCGGCGCGCACGCAGAAGGCGCAGGATCGGCTGGTCACGGGGGCGACCCACTACTTGTATAGAAATTAGCTTGCGGGTGGTCTCCCTGTCTAGTGTTGGTGAGCCCACGGGAGACCATTTTGTGAGCAGCGCTGCATGAATGGCGCCTCCTGCGGGCTTTTTCCCAGGCGGGAATTGATCTGCCGTCACCTACCTGTGAGCAGGGGCGATTCATGAATCGCCCCTGCCCCGGCAACACCTATGAGGGAGACTACCAGCTTGCGGATCTCCCTGAAAGCGCGATGGGAGGCCCTCGGCCGGATGGCTGGGGGCTTTCGCCTTTGTAGGAGGGGGCTCTGCCGGGTACCCCCCAGCGAGTGGAGCTCTCACGCGTCGCCTGCGGCGGCGTGGGGCGGCCGCTGGGGATTCTGGCCCTGCAGGGGATGGCATATGGTGCCGTGGCTCCGGGGAGAGGGGCCTGGCTTGATCGTGGAAGCACTTGCCAAGCGCGGATATTGCGTGTTACAATGTTGGTGCAAGCCATCCAAAAGAGGTTGCTGCGTGATTCGTCCTTTTGTGCTAAGAGACAGTCTCTTGGTACGCCGGTTGCAGAGACGTGGCGTACAACTGGATATGGATCGGGCGCTGATTCACGCTCGATCGCCTTTGTGGCTTGCGCTCACGACGCCGATCCCGTGGCAGATGAACGGCGTGGCCACGTATGTGCTGCGCTCCCGTCTGCGGGATCGGAAGCTGGAGGGGTTCATCCAGGTTCAGAAGCGATGGGGGCGTGCTGAGGCGAGCCTGACCTTCCTTGCGCCCGATCTGGGGGCGGAGCACGCGGTGGAGATCTGGCGGAGGTTGCTGCATCATTGCTGTCGGAAGGCCGGAGAGAACGGTGTGCAGCGCCTGTACGCCTCGCTGCCCGATGACGTCGAGGAGTTGGGTGTGTTCCGGGATGCCGGCTTCAGCCTGTATGCCCGAGAGGAGATCTTCCGGCTGATGTGGCCCAAGGCTTCCGGCGATCCACCGGCCGGCGGCGTCCGGCCGGCGTACGAGGCGGACGCCTGGCAGCTGAAACGCCTGTATGCGCAGCACACGCCCCGCCTGGTTCAACTGGCGGAGGGCGCGTTGGGCGGCGATCACGAGCCGCCGTTCCTGGTTTCGGTCGAGGGGGCCAACGTTCAGGGATATGTAGTGGTTGAGGGCCAGGAGGTCGTCGGGTTCGTGCAGGTGATGAGCGGTCGGGATGGGCATCTCCTGCGCCTGTGGGGTGACACGATGGATAGCATGCGCATGGCGCGCCTCTTGGGATGGGGCATCGAGGTCGCCAGTCAGGCGCCGGTGCGCCCGGTGTATTGCGCTGTGCGAGACTACCAGGGCGGGTTGCAGGCCCTGTTGGAGGAGAACGGATTCGAGTATATCGGACATCGGGCTCGGCTGGTGAAGCACATCGTGCGTGCCGAGCGGGTGCCGGCTGCCAACGCCGTGTCGGCACTGGAGCCCCGTACGGAGGCCGTCACCACCGTCTCCGGCTTGCAGACGGGCTCGAACGGCGGCGAGCATCCGGCCCCGGCCTACTCAGAGGAGCAGCCGGCCGGCATCGCCGTGGCCGAGTCGCATTGATGGATTTCCTGCCAGGGGAACTGCCCACGGCAGCGGAGGGTGAGTTCCTCCGGGCCTTCCCGGGCGTAGGCTCTTTGACAGCAAGATCATATATCTGGGTTCTGCGAGGTGATGATAAGCGGTGAAGCAGCAGAAGATCACGGATGATCTGGACGCCTTGTTGGCTGTGCTTCCGCCTCACATCGAGGCATCTTTGCGCGAGGCCAATCGAGGCGACGAATTGATCGAAGTCGTTATGGATTTGGGGCGTCTCCCGGAGGCGCGTTTCACGGATCGGGAGATCACGTTAAGCGATAAAGAGATCACGGAACAGGATCTGCAGTACGTCGTTGATCGGATCGGTGAGTTTACGGACGATAATCGGGCCGGCATCGAGCGGACGTTGCATCGCATCTCGGCCATTCGCAATCGTAAAGGGCGCATCGTCGGGTTGACATGCCGGGTGGGCCGCGCCGTATACGGCACCATCGACATCGTTCAGGACATCATCGAGTCGGGCAAGAACATCCTCTTGCTGGGGCGGCCGGGCGTCGGGAAGACGACGATGCTCCGCGAGGCGGCGCGCGTGTTGGCCGAGAAGAAGCGCGTCGTGATCGTCGATACGTCCAACGAGATCGGCGGCGACGGCGATATCCCGCATCCGGCGATCGGTCGCGCCCGGCGTATGCAGGTGGCGACCCCCTCGCTTCAGCATGAGGTGATGATCGAGGCCGTCGAGAACCACATGCCTGAGGTCATCATCATCGATGAGATCGGGCGTGAGCTGGAGGCGGCGGCCGCCCGCACCATCGCCGAGAGGGGGGTGCAGCTCATCGGCACCGCTCATGGGAACACGTTGGAGAATCTCCTGATGAACCCCACCCTGTCCGACCTGGTGGGGGGCATCGAGAGCGTGACCTTGAGCGATGAGGAAGCCCGGCGGCGCGGTACGCAGAAGTCTGTGCTGGAGCGGCGAGCCCCGCCCACCTTTGATGTGCTGATCGAGATCCAGGACCGCCAGCATCTGGTCGTGCACCACGATGTGGCGGCCGCCGTGGATGCCCTGTTGCGCGGGCGGGACCTGCAGCCCGAGATCCGCTATCGGGATTCCGAGGGCAAGGTGCATATCGAGAGCGCTCCCAAGCCCGCCGAGCAGCCTCGGGATCGCGGCGTCACGCTTCCCTGGCTCTCCGAGCGGCCCGCGGCCGCCTCCGCTCCGCCGGCGCGCACCGTGCGCATCTATCCATATGGCATCGGCCAGAATCGGCTCCGGCAGGCGGCGGCCAACTTGCACGTTCCCATCGTCATCGCCAGGGATCTGAAGGACGCCGACGTGGTGATGACCCTGAAGAACTACTATCGTAAGCGGCCGCAGCCCATCGCCGAGGCGCAGCGGCGGGGGATCCCGGTGTATGTGCTGCGTTCCAACACGGTGACGCAGATGGAATCGAGCCTGGCGGACATCTTCCAGATCCCCGCCAAGCCGACGGACACGCTGGCGGAGGCCATTGCCGAGGCGCAGGAGGCCATCCGCAAAGTCCTCAACGGCGCCCCGGCCGTGGATCTACGCCCGCAATCGGCGGAGGTGCGACGTCAGCAACATCAACTGGCCCGTGCCGCCAACCTGGTCTCCCACAGCTATGGACGTGAGCCCTTCCGGCACGTCCGCATCTATCGGGAGTGATCGTGGGGATCTTCATCTCCTTTGAGGGGCCGGATGGCAGCGGCAAGACGACGCAGATCAACCTGCTGGGGCGATGGCTGCGCGAGCTCGGCTATGACGTGCTGATCACGCGGGAGCCCGGCGGAACGGAGATCGGCGATCGCATCCGGGCGATCCTGTTGGACCCGTCGCATACGGAGATGTGCCCCGAGGCGGAGGTGCTGTTGTTCTCGGCCGCCCGGGCCCAGATCGTGCGGGAGGTCATTCGCCCTCATCTGGACGGGGGGGGATGGGTGCTGTGCGATCGGTACGCTGACTCCACGTTGGCGTATCAGGGATATGGGCGGGGGCTGAACCTGGAGGTGCTGCGCGTCATCACGGAGTTCGCCACGGATGGGTTGAAGCCGGATCTCACCGTCTGCCTGGATCTCCCGGTGGAGGAGGGGCTGAAACGGCGGCGTCAGGCCAGGGGCGCAGAGTGGAATCGGCTGGATGCGGAGCAGCTGGCCTTTCATCGTCGTGTGCGCCAGGGGTATCTGGATATGGCGGCCGCCGATCCGGGGCGATGGCTGGTGCTGGACGCGCGGCAGCCCGTCGATGTCTTGCAGCGGGTCATTCGGGAACGGTTGGCGAGGCGCTTTCACATGCCCGCCCGAGCCGTCGATGCGACAGAAGGGAGTGTGGCATCATGAAACTCATTATGGCTATCGTGAACTCGGACGACTCTCGCGGGCTGATCGATCGTTTGCTGCGGCGTGGGTTCAGCGCAACCGTGATCAGCACTACGGGGGGGTTCCTGCGGGAGGGCAACGCGACCATCTTCATCGGCACGGAGGATCACAAGGTGGACGAGTGCCTGCGTATCATCCGGGAGAGCTGCCATACCCGCACCCAGTACGTCACCCCCCTGCCGCCGGTCATGGAGCCCGGAGAGCTGCAGATCCCCACGCCGGTGGAAGTGCAGGTGGGTGGGGCCACGGTCTTCGTCATGAACGTGGAGCGCTTTGAGAAATTCTAACGTGGGATATGTTACGGGCACCGAGATCGGTGCCCGTCCGCCTGCCTCCTCCACGCTGTTCAGCCGGCCCGCGTGCCTCTAGAGATCATCGTCTACGGAGCCAATGCCGAAGTCCGATCCACTATCCCAATCGCCTCCACCCCCGGCCAGGTCCGGCATCTCTTTTTCGATCTCTTCCGGGCTTTCGCCTGCTTCCAGGCGTTCCACGACCTCGTTGAACTCATCGCCCAGGTCCTCGCCCAGCTCCTGGCTCATCTTGCGCATCCAGCGCCCGATGGATCGCGGGTCGTTCTCATCCAGATCGCCCAGGAAGTCGGGATCGGCCAGATCCTCCAGACGGCTCTCCTCGGAGCGCAACGTGTTCACCCGGGAGACCAGACGGGTGAGATCCCGGCTTCCGCAGCGGGGGCACTTGGGATTCCCGCGCTCCGCCTCCGAGAAGCTGCGCCATAGCAGACTGACCCGGCGGCCACAGTGGTGGCAGCGGTATTCATAGATCGGCATGGTGACCTCCCGAACGCACGAGGATGGGATGGCTGGATGGTGCAGGGCATGAGATTGTGCGAAGTGAGCGCCTGGGATTATACCGAACGGGGGGGCACACGGCAAGCGAAGGGCGTTCCGGTAGTGTATCTTTTTCGGTGGAAATACAGCAGGGAGCTTTGAGGGGCGCAGCCCCTCAAAGAGACTTCTCGGTTTCCGCCCCTCACCTGCCTTGCCCGGCCTTGCCCTCCCGAATCAGGCCGGGCAAGGACAGGTGCAAAGCGGAAAAAGAGGAGGTTTGGGCGGAGGGAGGTCCCTTCGCACCTCCCCTGTGGGCTTGCGATGGGCCTCGCGGAATTTCCACCATTTTGGATACACTACCGGGCGTTCCAAAGAATCACGAGGAAGGAAGACATGACCGTCGCCGAATCGCCTGAAGAGAGCATTGATGCGCTGTATGCCAAGTTCGCCGCCCCGCGCCCGGTCCTGGTGGTGGTCTCCGGGCCCTCCGGCGTGGGCAAGGATGCCACCTTGAAGCGGATGAAGGAGCGCGGGTACCCGTTCTATTTCGTCGTCACGGCGACGACCCGGCCGCGGCGCCCCGGCGAGGTGGATGGTGTGGATTATCACTTCGTGTCCATGGCCGAGTTCGCGTCCATGATCGAGCGGGATGAGTTGCTGGAATATGCCATCGTGTACGGCGATTATAAGGGGATCCCCAAGCAGCATGTGCGAGATGCGCTGGCCAGCGGCCAGGATGTGGTCATGCGCCTCGACGTGCAGGGGGCGGCCACCATTCGTAGCCTGGTGCCGCAGGCGGTGACGATCTTCCTCATGCCGGAGTCGGAGGAAGAGTTGGTCGCTCGCTTGCAGCAGCGAAAGGCGGATCCCCCGGATAAGCTGAAGATCCGGATCGCGACGGCCCGGAAGGAGATGTTGCGGGTACATGAGTTCGATTACGTGGTGATCAACCGCGAGGGGCAGTTGGATGAGACGGTGGATCAGGTGGTGGCGATTATCCAGGCGGAGAAGCATCGGGTGGATTGGGAGCCGGTGGTCCTATGAGCACGCTTTCCACAGGTGAGCAGAGCCAGCCCGCCGAAGCGCGCCCCGTGGCGAGCCCGGTCGTCCTTCCCCTGAGTCGCCCGCTGTGGAGCCCCATTCTCCTGGCCGTGAATGTGATCATCTGGCTGGTCATGATGGTCATCAGCGCCCGGCAGGCCGGCGGTCTCCTGTCGGTGGGGCTGGACGTGAGCAGCCAGGTGCTGGTTATGTTCGGCGCCAAGGTGAATGCACTCATCGCCACGGGGCAGTATTGGCGGCTGTTTACCGCCAACTTCCTGCACGTCAGCCTGTTTCACCTGCTGTTTAACAGCTATGCGTTGTGGCAACTGGGCAACGAGGTCGAACGGATCTACGGCCGATGGCGGTTCCTGGCGATCTATCTCCTGTCCGGGCTGTACGGGGCCGTGGCCAGCTATGCGTTGGGCTCGTACCTCTCGGCCGGGGCCTCCGGGGCCATCTTCGGCCTGGTAGGGACGCTGGTGGCCTATCTCCTCTTCCACCGGGAGCTCTTTGGGAAGCGCGGACGGGCATATCTGAACAACATGCTCTTCATCGTGGCGGTAAACCTGTTCATCGGGGTCAGCACGCCCGGCATCGACAACTGGGGGCACATCGGCGGGCTGGTGGCCGGGTTCCTGCTGGGGCTGGCGTTGGCACCGATCTACCGGCTGCCCGCCGACCGGTGGTATCAGGAAGGCCCCGTCACCCTGGTGGATGTGGGATCGGCGCGCCGGCGCTTCCTGGCGATCGGCCTCGCCGTGATCCTGTTGATCGCCTTGGTGGCGGCCATCACGGCCTGGCAGCGGAACACGGCGACCGTGATGGTGCTGCGCGCGGAGCAGGCGATCGAGGCGAATGACTGGGAGGCCGCCGAGCAGATGCTCCAGCGCATCGTTCAACAGGAGCCGGACCAGGCGGAGGCGCATTTCTATCTGGGAGTCGTGCAGGCTCATCAGGGGCGGATCTCGGAGGCGGCGCGTCACTGGGAGCGGGCGGCCGCCCTCGATCCCACCGAGCCTAACACCGCCTGGAACCTGGCGCTGGCTTATCGAACGCTGGGACAGCGTGAGAAGGCGATCGAGCAGTTGCAGCGGTATCTGTCCCTGGTGGACAACGGGCCGGAGGCCGAGCGGGCTCGGGAACTACTCACTCAGC
Source organism: Chloroflexota bacterium (assembly GCA_024277095.1). GTDB lineage: Bacteria > Chloroflexota > Anaerolineae > DUEN01 > DUEN01 > DUEN01. The sequence continues at coordinate 3,829 of JAJRVX010000193.1, read as the reverse complement.
TGCAGCAGGGCTCCTGAACATCGTGGGCAGGTAGGTCCGCCGCGCGGCCACCGTGATCTGGGCTGGCGGGGACCACGCCCCGACTCGTCCGGCCAGATCGCGTGCCCGCACGCGAAACTCGTACGTGGTCCGGGGAAGCCCGGCGAACTGCTCCGTCCTCTCCGTGGTGCTCACCAGCCAGTCTCGCCATGTCTCGGCGCCTTCCTGGCGTACCTGCACGTCATAGCTGGCGATGCCCGAGGCGTCGTCCGCCCCCCGCCAATGCACCGGGAAGCGGGCCTCCGTCGTTCGGTGGGGCAGCAGTAGCGCGGCCCGGGGCGGCTCCAGATCGATGGACAGGGCGAGCGTCTTGCGCGTCTCCAGGCCGGCGATGTCCAGAGCCCGCACCTGGAGCGAGAGGATCCCGGGCTGGTCCACGACGATCGGCGTGGACCACTCCTGCCACGGCTGCTCGTCCAATCGCCAGGTGACCGCACGGACCCCGGAGGCGGCGTCGGTGACGTCCAGGGTCACCGTGACCGGCCCCACGAACCAGCCGTTGTCGCCGATCTCCCCGTCGATCTGCAGCGTGACGGTGGGGGGGCGGGTGTCCACTTTTACGGGCAGTGGCGGGGATTCCCCCGTCCGGCCGTGCACGTCCTCCGCCCGGAATTGCACCCATAGCCCCTCGCCCTCCCGCGGGTACGCGGGGCGACAGGTCAGCGTCACAGGGGTGATCGCCCCGGCGGCGGCGTCTGCGGTGGCGGTCATCCACGTCCCCCACGTGATCCCCTGGTCCTCCGAAGCGCGACAGGCGGACCCGGCGGGCTCGAAACCGCCGCGCGCCCGCACCGTGATGCGGACGTTGGGGCTCGTTGTGTCGGTGATCCAGTAGTTGGGGCCCGTCCCCTCCCATGAGCCCGGCCCTGGCATCTCCTCGAAGGACAGGCTCACCGGCCGTGGATCGGAGGCGTTGCCGGCCTGGTCGGATGCGACCACGGTCAGGCGTCCAGCGCGTGCCCCATCCGGCAGTGGCCATTCGCCTTGAGGAGGCTTCAGCGTGGGGTATCCGATCACCAGGACCCGATCCAGCGCCAGATCAGAGGCGCCGGTGAAGCGCACGAGGAGCCGTAGCCCGTCCGGAGATGGCTGGTCGTACCAGAAGTCCACGGGCACGTCCTGGTATCGGTCCGGCTCCTGGAGGTGGATCCCCCGGACCTCGGCGAGCCCCAGGAGCCGGGCGCCCGCGTTGGCGGTGACCTCCAGCCGTGCGATCGTGGCGGGGGTGAGGGGCGCCCCGCTTCGCAGACGGAACAGCGCCCGATAGATGCGCCCTACGGGCAGTGATCGGATCGGGGGGCTGGTCCACACGCCGCTCCTGGCGCCGGCCGCCACCCACCGGGCCCGTCCGGCGCTGGCCTCGGTGTCGGTGATGGGGCCGCCGGGAGCGCCTTCGAACGTCTCCCCTTCCCAGAGCCAACCGGCGCTGATGCCGATCCCCTGGAATCCGGCCTGTCCTGTGTCACCGCCCTGCAGGCCCAGGGTGATGGTCGGGGGAGGCCCGGTTGGCGGGAGCAGGATGGCCGTCCCCTGGGGACGATCCCAATCGACGCCCAGGCGGAGGGCGTTCTCCCCGGTGATGATGCCGGCTGCAGTCTCCGCGCTGACCGTGATGGTGGTCTCGGCGGCCAGGGAGGCGAGGTCGACCGTCGTGTTCCAGCCGTCGGCGGGGTCGTTGTCCTCCCCGATCATCCGTCCATCCGCCCAGAAGACCACCCGGGTGATGACCTCGGAAGGGGTCGCGTTCGCGCTCAGCCGGACGCCGCTTCCATTGTAGAACCATCCGTTCCAAGGGGCGGTCACGCCCAGGAGGACCGGGGCGTGTATCCCGGCGTTCCGGATCTCGACGCCCGTGTAGTAGTGGGCCAGGATCTGGAGCGCGTCCCAGCCGTATTGCGTCGCCCACCGGTAGGCGCCCCATTGGCTGAGCCCGTGGCCGTGGCCGCGCCTGGTGTACCCCAGGCTGACGGGATCGGGCACGGCGCTCAGATAGGGTGGCCCGCCGCTCACCGTCGGATGGCCGTTATCGGCGCTGTACTGGGCGAGGATCGGGCGGCCCGCGTAGGCCAGGTATTGCCCTTGGGTGGCGGCGACGGCCGCGTCGCTGGCTGGATAGGTGGCGTCGCACATGACCTGGAAGTCGGTCCAATCCGTCACGTCGAAATCCGCCCGCCCGCGCAGCACCTGATACCAGGCATATGTGCGGGCCGCGATGGCCTGGGCGCGCAGGACGGCCTGGGGCCAGGACGCGGGGACCTCGGCGGGGACCACGCGGCGCACGTATTCCTCGAAGGGGATCTCGTCGACGGCCCAGACGGGGCGATTCCGACAGTGGTTGTCCGGGTGATGAAGGACGCGAATGGTCTCCGGCGGGGTGTAGATCGATGAGGCCGCCAGCGGCCGGCCGGAGGGCTCGGCGGCGGTGTGGGCGGGCAGGCGTGCGATCCGCCGGACGGTTGGCTCCCCCAGCCGGTAGAGCCAGACGGCATCGCCGTTCAGGTACGCGATGGCGCGGCCGTCGGGGGACCAGCGCGGCGCGTGGGCTCCATCGCCGTCGATCCGGCGGATGGGAGTCCCCTCGCTGTCGGCCAGCCACAGCTCGGATTGCCCCATCGTCTCACTTCCGGACGGCGCCCGTTCAACGACGAGCCATCGCCCGTCCGGCGAGGGATGCGGTCGCCCCAGGATCCAGCCGGGGCCGCCCAGTGAGCGGGCCAGACGATCCGGAATCGGGCCGGCATCGGTCGCTGGGAGTGGGGCCAGATCGTCCCGGAAGGGGGCGGCGGACGGACGCAGAGTGCCATCCAGCCGGACGTATAGGTGCCTTTGAGGCGAGGCGAGGATGATGGCGTCGCCCTCAGCCGTCCACCCGAGCAGGGTCACGGAGCCTGCGATCGCCTCCCCTTGCGCGTGGGCGAGGGAGAGGAGCACCAGGGAGAGGAAAAGGGGGATCAGGGTTGCGATCAGCCAGCGGGTCGTGCGTCCCCAATGCATACGCGCCTCCGGCCTTCAATATGCCCGGGATGGGGGCTTCGGTCAAGGGGACCGTGGGGGCAGCGGCGCATCACGTGTCGTGGATGGCGCGTGTCCTCCTCCGCACGATCAGGCGCATGCCCTCCCGGCCGATCACCTCGACCTCCTCGCCCCGGTCGATGGGGCCATCCTCCGCGATCGCCTGCCACAGCTCGCCCTGCAGGAAGACTGTGCCGATTGGATCCAGCTTGCTGCGCGCCTGGGCCCGGTGGCCGATCAGCCCTTCGAAGCCGGTAGTGGGCCGCCGCCGTTGCGCTCCTACGGCCTTGGCCACCACGAAGGCGAAGAAGGCGGAGGTGGCCAGGGAGAGGGTGAGGATCGTGGGCCAGGGGACCTCCACGTCGGGCACGTTGAACAGGATGGCGGCGCCGAGCACAAAGGAGGCAATTCCTGCGACGGTCAGGATGCCGTGGGTGGGAGCTTTGATGTCCAGCAGGAACAGCACGAAGGCGAGCACGATGAATCCCAGGCCGGTCCAGTTGGCGTCCAGCGCACCCAGTGCGTAGAAGGCCAGCAGCAGGGCGACGGCGCCCGCGATGCCGGCGACGTATCCGCCCGGGCTTGACAGCTCGAACAGGATGGCGTTCAGCCCCAGGGTAAGCAGGATGGCGGCGATGGCCGGATTGGTGATGGTGTTGAGGAAGTTCTCCAGCGCGCCCAGGGGGATGTGGTGGACCTGTGCGTTGGCCGTGTGAAGGGTCACCTCCCGGCCGTTCACGTCCACCACCCGGCCGTCCAGCTGGCGCAGCAGATCGTC
>JAJRVX010000192.1:0-10596 GCA_024277095.1 Chloroflexota bacterium | reverse complement strand
CGATGCAGCACATCAACGCCAACCGAGCCGTGAAGAAGCTGACGACGCTGATCAGCGACGGTCGGTTCTCCGGCGTGAGCTACGGCGCGGCCATCGGGCACGTGACCCCCGAGGCGTTGAACGGTGGTCATATCCTGTATCTGCGCACGGGGGATGCTCTGCACCTGCGCCTGCGTGCCCGGCGGATCGATCTACTGGATCCGGATGTGCTGGCCCGTTCCGGGGAGATGCGGGATTATCCGCACGATCTGCCCTCCGAACGGGCAGCCCTGGGCGAGGAGCGGCTGGCGCGTATCCGGGCCCGCCAGCGGCGCGTCGCGCCGACCAATCGGCTGACAGCATGCACCGATGCGGCTCGTGGCGTGGTGCCGCTGGCCGTGGCGGATGAGGCGACGGAGCCGTATCCCCGCGCTACATGACGAGGCGTGCCTCGTCCCTGCCCGGGCAGTCACGTCGTAGGCGATGCCACAAAATATGCCCTTCAGAGGACGGAGGTTACCTAGATTCTAATGATGGGCGATTGAGTTTTATGGAAGAGCAAGGCGGGGAGGCCAGGGATGTAGGGCCGATTTTGGTTGACAGGTGCGATAAAAACGATACAATAAGGATCGAACTCTCATGTGATCAGGCCTTAACGTTCGGCGATCGTGTGGATGAACAGCGGAGTTCATTCGTGTTGGGCCTCATGGATGAACTCCGCTGTTTGTATATCGGGAAATGGCATCTTGCACAAAGACAGAGAGAGGAAAGGAGGCGCACAGTGTGGGGTAAGCTCAGCAAAAGAGATCGGGCTCGCATTCGGGAGGAGTTGAAATGGGCCTACGACTTCGATCCTAAGGACCCGCTGTTCGGGTTGAGCCGATCGGATCTGCGTGGCCCTAAGATGAGCCGGCGCACCGTACTGCGCCTGCTGGCCGCGGCCGGCATGTTGACGTTGTCAGACGTGCTGGTGGCGTGCGCCCCGACTGCGGCTACGCCCGAGGTGGCAGCTCCCGAGGGAGAGAAGGCCCCGGCTCCGACTCCGAAGAAGAAGGGGGGCGAGTTGACCGCTGGCTGGGCGGGGACCGCTGAGATTCGCACGCTTGATCCGGCTCAGATCAACCAGGTCCTGCAGTTCCAGATCACCTCCAACGTCCTGAGCGGGTTGACCCACATCAATCCCGACCTGACCGCCGAGGGAGATCTGGCCGTGGATTGGGAGGTCTCGGAGGATGGCCTGGAGTGGATCTTCCACCTTCGCGAGGGGGTGACCTTCCACAACGGAGATCCGTTTACCGCCGATGATGTCGTCTTCACCTACAATCGCTCCAAGGACCCGGACCAGTCGATCCACTCCCGCGTCCTGTCCAATGTCCAGGACGTGCAGAAGGTGGACGACTACACGGTCAAGATCATCCTGGAGAAGCCGCAGGCGTCACTCCTGGTCAAGACGTTGGAGCGCTCCAGCGGCCGGGCCATGACCATCGTCAACCGGCGCGCGCTGGAGGAGATGGGCACTGAGCAATACGGGTTGACCCCTGTGGGAACGGGGCCCTTCCGGGTGGTGGAGCATCAGCTGGGCCAGGGCGTGGTGTTGGAGCGGTTCGAGGACTACTATGATCCGGAGCGGCCCAAGCTGGACAAGGTCACCATCATCCCGATCCCGGAGCCGGAGCCGCTGGCGGCGGCGATCGAGGCGGGCGATATTCAGCTCATCGGGGGCAACGCGCCGGCGGCTGAGCTGATCGACCGGTTCGAGGCCAACCCCGATCTGGTGGTCTCGCAGATCACCGGGCCCGGCTTCCAGGCGCTGTGGATCAATCCATGGCGTGATCCGTACAAGGTGCCGGACTTCAATAAGCCGGTGGAGGAGCTGAAGAAGGAGAAGGGCTTTATGGTCCGGCTGGCGATCGCCAAGGCGATCGATCGTCAGGACCTGATCAAGCGAGCGTTGTTCGGGCGTGGCCAGCCGGCCTTCGGCACGGTCAACCCGGCGATGCGCTTCTACTTCGACACCTCGATCAACGAGACCAGCGAGCAGCGCTTCGATCTCGAGGAGGCCCGCCGCCTGTTGGCCGAGGCCGGATATCCGAACGGCGAGGGATTCCCCACGCTCAAGCTGATGGTGACCCCGGCCGGTAAGCGTGAGGGCGAGATCATCAGCGATATCCTCAAGAAGAACCTGAACATCAACATCGAGCTGGATATCAAAGACTTCCCGGTCCTGATCGATCACTTCGACTCGATGGACTTCGATCTGCTTCGCATCGGCAGCGGTGGAGACTACGATCCCGACGACGCGCTGGTCGACTGGATGCAGACGGAGTCCAAGTTCAACGGCCCCAACCGGGATAAGGAGACGATGGCCTTCGGCTTCTTCTCGGACAAGGAGGTCGACGAGCTGATCGAGCAGGAGCGCGTCGAGACGGACCTCGAGCGCCGGAAGGAGCTCGTCCAGAAGGCGAACAAGATCACCTCGGACAAGGTGGCGGCCGCGTTCCTCTACCATCCGCTGGACATCCTGGTCTATCGCAAAGAGGTGAACTATCCCGACGTGAGCCGGATCCCCGGGCTGGTCGATCTGGATCGCGTTACCATCGAGGAGAGCTGATCTCTGATGCGTCGGGGATAGTCGTGGGTCCTCCTCTTCGGCGGGATTCTCCGTCGGGGAGGAGGACTCTACACGCTGTTGGAGGGAGTGCGAAGCGGTACGATGAGCCGATATATCGTCAAGCGAGTGTTCTATTCGTTGGTCGTGATCTGGGCGGTGGCCACGTTGGTCTTTTTCATGCTGCGGGCGGTCCCCGGTGATCCCTTCCGTGCCATGCTGGCCGACGTGGACCCGGAGGCCGCCGAGGTGTTGCGCCGGAAGTTCGGCCTCGATCGCCCCGTGTACGTGCAGTATGTGCTCTGGTTCGCCCGGGCGCTTCAGGGCGATCTGGGGAACTCCATCTATGGCAGCAATGTGGCGGTGAGCCGGATCATCCGTGAGGCCTTTCCTCGAACGATGGCGCTGGCGGGGTTCGCTTTCGTCCTTTCGTTAACCCTGGCCATCTCAGCTGGCATCATCTCTGCGGTGAAAAAGCATACCTGGCTGGATCATACTTTTACCTTCGCGGCGTTCCTGGGGCTCAGTATGCCGGACTTCTGGCTGGGCATCCTGCTGATCATCGTGTTCGCTGTGAACCTGCACTGGCTGCCCGCCATCGGATATGTGCCCCTTTCTAAAGGGTTCTGGCCCTGGCTTTCCCATCTCATCATGCCGGCCATCGCCGCGGGAACGCCCTTTTCGGCCATCATCGCCCGGATGACCCGCTCCGCCATGCTGGAGGTGCTGAAGACGGACTACATCAAGGTCGCCCGGGCGAAGGGCTTGACCGAGCGGGCGGTCATCTTCGTCCACGCGTTGAAGAACGCTTTGATCCCGGTGGTTACCGTCATGGGGATCGCCTTCGCCCTGTTGATGTCGGGCACGGTGATCGTGGAGAACGTGTTCGCCATTCAGGGGCTGGGGCGGGTGTTGATCCAGGGGATCCTGAATCGGGACTATCCGGTGGTGCAGGGGGCCATTCTGGTGGTGTCGGTGATCTTCGTCTTCACCAACTTGCTGGTGGATATCCTGTACACGATGATCGATCCTCGAATCCGGTATGAGGGGTAGGGAGTGGGCTCGTGCTCAACGCGGTTGCTGAAGTAGAGCAGGAGATGTTCGATACGTTCGCCGTCGCCCCTAAACGACGACGGCCCTGGTTGCGATATCTGTGGCGGGATAAGAAGGCGCTGATCGGCCTGATCGTCCTGATCGTTTTGGTCGTCACGGCCGTGTTCGCCGCCCAGGTCGCCCCCTATGATCCGAACGATCAGGTGTTTGAATATCTGGAGCCTCCGTCCCGGACGCACCTGCTGGGGACCGATGATCTGGGCCGTGATCTGTTCAGCCGGATCATCTACGGTACCCGGGTGTCGATCTCCGTGGGCATCATCACGGTGGTGCTGGCGTTGCTGATCGGCGTGTTGATGGGGTTGTTGGCCGGCTACTACGGTGGCTGGATCGATAACCTGATCATGCGTTACATCGACTTGCAGTGGGCCTTCCCCAATTTCATCATCGCCGTCTATCTGGTGGCTGTGTTCGGGACCGGCCTGGAGAACGTGATCGTGGCGATCACGCTGGCGTTTCTGGACGACTTCGCCCGTGTCATGCGCGGCATGGTGCTGTCCATCCGGGAGGAGGAGTACGTGACGGCGGCCCGGGCGGTGGGGGTCTCCGATGCCCGCATCCTGTTGCGACACGTCCTCCCGAACGCGACGGCGCCGGTCATCGTGCAGGCCACGGTGAGCGTCTCCTACGCCATCCTGGCCGAGGCGGGGCTCTCCTTCCTGGGGTTGGGGGTGAAGCCATCGACGCCGACGTGGGGACTGATCCTGAGCGATGCCCGGACGTTTATCTCCCGGGCGTGGTGGTTGGGGGTCTTCCCCGGGCTGGCCATCATGATCACCGTCCTCAGCATCAACTTCCTGGGGGACGCCCTCCGGGATATGTTTGACGTGCGAGAGTACCAGGAGGTACAGCACTGATGGATCTGCATACGTTCTCCATTGCGGCCCGGTGTCCGGCCGAGGGAAGCTATGGCGTGGCCGTGAGCACAGCACGGCCGAATGTGGGGAGTCTGGTCCCCTTTGTCAGCCTTCATGGCGCCATCGCCACGCAGGCTCGTGTCAACACCGATCTAGGACGGAAGGGGTTGGCGCTGTTGGAGGCCGGGGTGGAGATTCAGATCGCCCTGGAGGCCCTGTTGCAGATGGATGAGGATCGGGAGATCCGCCAGCTGCACGGCGTGGATGCGCGGGGCTCGTTCGTCTTCACGGGCGGCCAGTGCGTCGAGTGGGCGGGGCACCGGGCGGGGGAGCATTACACCGTCGCCGGGAATATGCTGACGGGGCCGGAGGTGATCGACGCGATGGCCGAGGCATACGAGGCGGCGGAGCGGGAGGGGGCGGAGCTCAGCGAGCGTCTGCTCCGGGCGCTGGAGGCGGGCCAGGAGGCCGGCGGGGACAAGCGAGGCAAGCAGTCGGCGGCATTGCTGGTGGCCAGCCCGGACCCGCGTTGGTACCATAACCTGCGCGTGGACGATCACGCCGATCCGGTGGCGGAGTTGCGGCGGATCTACGACCTGGTGGTCGAGCACTCCAAGCGGATCGAGCAGGAGTACGGCCTGGAGGGGCTGCGGCTCTTCAGCAAGATCAAGTATTGAGTTCGAGATGAGCTGGCGTTGGCTTGGGTCGAGTCGAAGGCCCCCGGCCTCTCTGGGAAGCCGGGGGCCTGGTGTTGCACGGTGTGTCCTCTGAGGCGAGCGGATGTCCTCTCTATCGATCGGGCCGTTCACCTGGCTGCTGGCTTTCTCCCCGATCCTGGTCTCCGTGGCGTTGATGGTGGGTGCCCGCTGGAGTGGGGCGAAGGCCGGATGGGTGGGGTGGTGCCTCGCGTTGGGCGTGGCGGCCTTCGCTTTCGGCGGTGGGACGCGCCTTCTCTGGTATAGCCAGCTGAAAGGGCTCCTGCTCACGTTTTTCGTTCTGTACATCGTCTGGTTTGCGCTGGCCCTGTTCCATGTGGTGGATGAGGCTGGTGCCCTGCAGGTGATCAGCGTCGGTGTGGCCCGGCTCACGGCCGATCGCACCATGCAACTCCTGATCCTGAGCTGGGTCTTCGCCTCCTTCCTCCAGGGGGTAACCGGCTTCGGAGTGCCCGTCGCCGTGGTCGCCCCGTTGCTCGTTGGGTTGGGCTTCCCGGCCATGACCGGCGTGGTCGCCGCCAGCATCGGGCACGCCTGGGCGATCACCTTCGGCAGCATCGCCTCGTCGTTCTACGCGCTGATGGCCATCACCGGGATGGATGGGTTCACGCTGGCGCCCTGGACGACGTTCCTGTTGGGGGTGGCCTGCTTCTTCTCCGGCCTGGTGCCCGCCTACCTGTATCGGGGATGGGCCTCGCTGCGGCACAGCCTTCCGGCCGTTCTGGCGATCGGGAGCGTGATGGCCGTCGTGCAGTATGGGATGGCCACGCACGGCTTGTGGAACCTGGCGTCGTTCATCGCCGGGCTGACGGGGCTGGCCGTCGCGGCCGCCCTGACTCGATTGCCCATGTACCGGGGGGCTGCAGGGGAGCAGCTCGCCAACCGTCGTCACCTCGATTCGCCGATTCGCATGAGCGTGCCGGCGGCCTTATCCGCCTACCTGATATTGCTTCTCGTGGTGGTGGCAGCGCAACTCGTGCCCCCGTTCCCTCATCTCCTCAACCGCATCAAGATCGTGATGCACTTCCCCGAGACCCGCACAACGCTGGGATGGGTGAATCCGGCCGGGACCGGGCGCACCATCAGCGTGTTCGGGCATGCGGGCGCGCTGATCTTCTACACCTGCGTGATCTCCTACCTGGTCTATCGACGTTTGGGGTGCTATGCCCCGGGCGCTCCGGGACGGATCGTGCGACGAACGGCGCGCGGCGCGTGGAAATCGAGCCTGGCGATTCTGTTCCTGGTGGGCATGGCGATGGCGATGTCCGACAGCGGGATGACTTACGTGCTGGCGTTGGGGATGAGTCGAGTGGTCGGCCGTGCGCTCCCCTTCCTGGCCCCCTTTATCGGCGCCCTGGGCGGCTTTGTGACGGGCACGAACACGAACTCCAACGTGGTGTTCGCCCCGCTCCAGCAGCGGACGGCCGAGGTGATCGGGTACAATCCGTTGATCATCCTGGCTGCGCAGAATGTGGGAGGCGCGATCGGCAGCGTGATCTCGCCCGCCAAGGTGATCGTGGGGTGCAGCACGGTGGGGCTGGTGGGCCGGGAGGGCCGGGTGATGCGGCTCAATCTCCTCTACGGGGCGCTCATCCTGGGCTTCATGGGGCTGTTGACGACGGCCCTGCTGGTGTTCGTATAGCCAGAAGGCTATCGCTCCGGATGGGCTCGTAAGGTTTTACTGGGACCCCGCTGATCGCTATCCCTCCTCCCCCGCGTTACTCCCGTCCACGTTGTTGTCGCAGGTACCAGGTGATGGTGACGAGCACGATGAGCGCTCCTGTGACCTGCCAGACGGAGGTCAGGCGCTCACCGAGCAGCAGCGCCCCGAAGGCCAGCGCGCTCACTAAACGCCAGGCCAGCAGGCTGCTGACCAGGGGGGCGCCGAGGTGCTGGAGGGCGCTGATCTGCGTCACGTTGCCGCCGACCAGTACGCCGAGTACGAACCCGGCGAAGACGTACCAGTCCCGCCGACTGAGCGCCTGCCAGCGATGCCAATCCTCGCCGAGGAGCAGGCTCAAGATGGTGGCGATGCTGATGATGGTGACCATCTGCGTGATCAGGAGGGCCTCGCCGGAGATGTTGTGCTGTGCCGCTCGCCGGACCAGGATCATGTATAGGGCCAGGAAGAGGCTGCTGGCCAGGGCGAGCGCGATCCCGATCCCGTCGGCGGAGCTCAGGGCGAGCTTTGTGTTCGACGGTGTGAGGTCTTTGCTCATCATGAGCAGTGCCCCGATGAGACTGGTGGCCGTGGCGCGGCCGGTGTAGGGAGGGATGCGATCGTGTAGCAGCGTGGCGCTGAGGAAGGCCACCAGGAAGGGCGTCATGAGCGTGATCAGCTGCACGTAGATGGCCTGCGTGAATCGCACGGCGAGCAGGTTGGTGATGGCCCGAGAGACGACCACCAGGGCGAACATCCACAGGATTGGGGATCGGAAGACACGAGGATCCAGGCGGCGGAATGTGACGAGCGCCAGCGCGATGAAGACGAAGATGTTCCCGGTGACGATGAGGGACATGGTGGGGAGGTCGCTCACGACCTGGAGGTAGCGGGCCAGGACGGGATATGCCCCCCAGCTGGTATGGGCGGCCAGCGCGACGAGGACCCAGCCGGACCGTGTGGGGATGCGGGGGCGCCTGATTAGTGGAATGTGTCGGGACATGGCTGCGGCCGGTTGGACGAGGTGAGCGTGGGGCTCATTTTGAGAAGCAGCTATCTCCTGGGCATGAAAAAGCGTTTGTCTCCCGGCGCCGCGATGGGGCGGCCCTTTCCGCGGGAGGCTGGGCCGAGGCCGGGCAGATCAGAGGCGGGAGAGGGGCTTTATGGCAAGGGCAGCAGGATTTCTCGGCCACACTCTTACAGGAGATGGGAGAGGAGCCCCAGGGACCCCGCGCCCAGGAGCGCGATGACCGTGGTTTTGATCGTCTTACCCGCCCAGCATGCGACCAGGAAGCTGCTCAGGGGAAACCGGAGGGCGCCGGCGGCGATCCCTGCCAGGTCGAAGGCCGGGTTGGGCACCATGGAGAGGAAGAAGACGACGAACAACCCGTATCGTCGGGTTTTCTCAACGAGTTGCTGGTAGCGCTCTCTGTCCTCGATGATGGCGCGACCGCTGGCGCCGGCCAGGTATCCGGTCAGCTCGCCCAGGGTTTCGCCCAGACCGGCTGCAAGGCCCACGAGGAGGGGGCTGAGCACGCTTCCCGTCGCGAAGACGACGGCGATGCCGGGAGCTGGCAGGAGGATCGTCGCACTGCTGGCCATGCTGATGAGGAAGATCCCAGGATATCCATAATGCCCCAGCGAGCTCAGGCGATCCCGCTCCAGGATGATCAGGGCACTGATGCCGATGGCCAGAAGAAATCCTCCGATGCGCAGGAGACGAGCTTGCCAGACAGCGGGCAGATAAGCGGGGCGCATGTGTCGCTCCAAGGGTTGCTCTACTAGGTGCCTGCTCCCAAAGCCGGGGATCATATAAGCCTCCCATGAGACCGCTTGTGGATGAGGTTGGATAAGCGTGCCCTTCTTCGCTTGAGGGGGGCACTTGTTGTAACGCTTGAGGTACAGGGAAGTTGCGCCGTGTTGCGAGAAAAACTGCCGGTAAACCGAATCACCTACAGGACCTTCTCCAGGCGCCAGATGCCCCAGAGGCCGGCCGCGGCGGCGATCGCCCCTACCGTATATCCCTCCACGATGGAGGCCTGCGTGACGAAGAGGGCGAGGATGCCCAAGGCTCCCGCCAACAGATAGCAGATCAGCACCGCCTCTCGCCGGGAGGCTCCCATCCTCACCAGGCGGTGCGAGATGTGGTCCCGGCCGGGCGAGGTCATCGGGTTCAGCCCGCGGCGCAGCCTGGAGAACACCACCAGCGTCATATCGAAGATGGGCAATCCCATGACCAGAACGGGGACCATCCAGGTGACGATGTAGACATTGTCGGGGAATCGCAGCTTGATGCCCACGGCCGCCAGCATGAAGCCCAGGAAGAGCGATCCGCTGTCGCCCATGAAGATGCTGGCCGGATTGAAGTTATACACCAGGAATCCCAGGCACGCGCCCAACAGCGCGGCCGCCAGCGCTCCCACCAGATACTGTCCGCTCATCAGCGCCAGGAGCAGATAGAATGTGGCGGCGATGACGGCCAATCCCCCGGCCAGCCCATCCATGTTATCCAGGAAGTTCAGCGCATTGGTGATCCCCACGACCCATAGCGTTGTGATGGCGATGTTCAGAACGGGCCATTGGAAGAGCTGCACCTGGACGCCGGATGCGATGAGGATCAGGGCGGCGACGATCTGCCCGGCCAGCCGCAGCAGGGGGGAGAGTCCCCGGCGGTCATCCCATAGCCCCATAAAGGACACCAGGGTGGCCCCTACGAAGATCCCCACCATCTGGTTGATATAAAATTTATCGCCGAACAGGACGAGGGCCAGGATGAACGCCGTGTAGATCGCCACCCCGCCCAGCAGTGGGATCGGATTGGTGTGCACTTTTCGGGCGTTGGGTTGATCCAGGATGCCCAGACGCAGGGCCGCATAGCGGGCCATGGGGGTCCCGCCGATGGCGATCACCAGGGCGCTGGTTAGAATCAACATGTAACGTGTAATCATGGCTGTTGGCTCAGCCGATTCTCCAATCGGGTGATGTATTGGTCCAGGGCCGGACGTTTCTCCTCCGGCGCCAGGTCACGTGCCAGCTTGGCTTCTGTCAGCGCGTCGCGCAGACGGCCCGTTTCCTCGTAAAGCCGCGCCAGCGCCTCGTGGCCGGAGGGATCGTTGGGCTGGTATTGGAGGTATTGCTGGGCGGCGGTGATCGCATCCTCCAGGCGGCCCTGGCGGGCGTAGATGTCCCGAAGCGCCCTCCACACCTTCCACGCCTGCGGCTGGTTGGGGCGCAGCGCCAGCGCCTTCTCATATGCGGATGCGGCTTTGGCCCACTCCCCAAGCGCGTTATACAGATCGCCCATAAGCAGATAGGTTTGCTCGTACCGGGCGTCCAGCGCCAGTGACTGCTGGTAGCGGGCCAGTGCCTGGTCGAATTGCTCTCTGGCCAGATCCTGTTTCCCCTGTTGCCAGTAGAGCCCGCCCAGCAGGTAGTGGACCAGCCCCCACTCATTGTACAGATGCGCCGCGTTGGGGCTGAGTCGAACGGCTAGCTCGTAATAGTGCAACGACTGTTGCCAGCGCGCTTCCTTTTCCTCTGGGTCGCTCATCAGCTCGCCCCAATTGCGGTAGAGGCGAGCCAGGTTGGCCGTGTGATCCGTGTTGAGAGGGTTCAGCTGTTGGGCTCGCGTCAGCGTCTCCTCCGCCTGCTGTAGCAGTTGCT
>JAJRVX010000191.1:0-12003 GCA_024277095.1 Chloroflexota bacterium | reverse complement strand
GCGTTCGGGATGCTGGATCAGCTGTTGGAGATACAGCCGCCCAAGGATTGGTCGACCAGCCGGGATGGCGGCCCGCGCCGCATCGTTCGAGACGATTTGCGGCTGCCGGAGGAGTACCAGGAAGGGTAAGCGTAGAGTATTGCGCAGTACGCGGCACGCAACACGCGGCACGTAATGCGTCTTAATCCTGCGGAGGCGAATATGGCCGAGGTTTCGACCAATGGGTATAAGTCGGGAAGCAATCTGGAGCGGTTGATCCGGGCGGGGCATTTCGTGGTGACCGCGGAGCTGGGCCCGCCGAAGGGCTGGCAGCGGGAGGTCATCGAGCGGAAGGCGGAGCTGCTTCAGGGCGTCGTGGACGCGGTCAACATCACGGATAACCAGACGGCCATCGTGCGGATGTCCAGCATCTCGGCCGGGTGCATCCTGGTGCAGCTGGGGCTGGAGCCGATCATCCAGATGACCTGCCGCGATCGCAACCGACTGGGGATCCAGAGCGATCTGTTGGGCGCCGCCGCTCTGGGCGTTCGCAACGTGCTCTGCCTCACGGGGGACCATCAGAGCTTCGGCAATCATCCCACCGCCAAGAACGTGTTCGACATCGACAGCGTCCAGTTGATCCAGATGGTCGCGCAGATGCGGGAGGCGGGATGCTTCCAGTGCGGGGACAAGATCGTGGGAGGCCCCCCGCCCTTCTTCATCGGCGCGGCGGCCAACCCCTTCGGAGATCCCTTCGACTTCCGGCCGTATCGGCTGGCGAAGAAGGTGGCGGCCGGGGCCGACTTCATCCAGACCCAGCTCGTGTATGATATCCCGCGCTTCAAGGAGTACATGAAGCGCGTGGTCGACATGGGCTTGCACGAGAAGGTGGCCATCCTGGTCGGCGTGGGGCCGCTGAAGAGCAGCGGCATGGCCCGGTATATGCGGGATCAGGTGCCGGGGATGATCGTCGACGACGAGTAC
Source organism: Chloroflexota bacterium (assembly GCA_024277095.1). GTDB lineage: Bacteria > Chloroflexota > Anaerolineae > DUEN01 > DUEN01 > DUEN01. Next base: position 11,040 of record JAJRVX010000191.1, on the reverse strand, counting down.
GTGAAGCGAATGCAGGCGGCCGTGGCGGGCATTCCCAAGGAGGACAAGGCCGCGCGGCGAGAGGCATGGCGCGCGGAGGGGATCAAGATCTGCATTGAGCAGATACAGCAGTTGCGGGAGATCGAGGGTGTAGCTGGCGTGCATATTATGGCGATCGAGTGGGAGGCGGCGGTGAAGCCCATCGTGGAGGGCGCGGGGTTGTTGCCCCGGCCGACCGTCAACGGCAGTGATGCCTGATGGTAGGGATCGAGAGGTGTGATATGGCGACCCTGGAGGCTACCACCGCGGAGGAGCTGGCCCGGATCGTTCAGCGCGAGATCGGGCAGAATGTCTATCTCTGCTATCAGTGTGCCAAGTGCAGCAGTGGCTGCCCGCTGGCCGATTATATGGATATGCTGCCCAACCAGGTGATGCGGGCGCTGCAATTGGGCGAGGACCGGGTCCTGGAGTCGAAGACCATCTGGCTGTGCGCGGCCTGTCAGACCTGTACCACGCGATGCCCGCAGGGGTTGGACATCGCTAGCATCATGGATACGCTGCGCATCGAGGCCCGGCGGCGAGGGATCCCGCCCGCCGTCCCTGAGGTGGAGAAGTTCAGCGACCTGTTCCTGCGCGATATCAAGTTGTTGGGGCGGTTGTATGAAGTGGGGCTGATGGCCGGGATGAACCTGATGACGGGGAACCTGTTGAAGGACATGGATATGGGGCTGGAGATGTTGAAGCGGCGGAAGCTGAAGCTCCTCCCGTCCTTCGTCCGGCCACCCCGCAAGGTGGAGCCGGTGGAGCCGGCCGAGGGCAAGGTCGCCTACTATCCCGGCTGCTCGCTTCACTCCACCGCCGCCGAGTACGATCAGACGGTCCGGGCCGTCGCCCGGGAGATCGGCCTGGAGCTGGTCGAGCCGCCGGGATGGATCTGCTGCGGCTCCAGCCCGGCCCATTCCACAGATCATATCCTGGCCACAGTCCTGCCCATGCGCACGCTCGCCGTCATCGAGCAGATGGGGCTGGACACGGTGACCGCTCCATGCAGCGCGTGCTTCTCCCGTATGCGCGCGGCCGTTCACACGGTGACGCATGACGACGAGATGGCGCGGGAGGTCGAATCGCAGATCGGCTATGCCTATCAGGGGCGGGTGACCATCCAGCACCTGCTGGACACGCTGGTGGAGCGGGCGGGATTGGATCGGATCGAGGCTCGCGTCGAGAAGCCGCTGACCGGACTCAAGGTCGCCTGTTACTACGGCTGTCTGGTGACCCGGCCGCCGAAGATCACTCAGGCCGAGCACCCCGAGTATCCGATGCGCATGGATTACCTGGTGCGCTCGCTGGGGGCCGAGCCGGTGGACTGGTCCTACAAGACCGATTGCTGCGGTGGGTCGCTGGGCATCACCCAGACGTCGCTGGCCCTGGAGATGACGCGCCGGGTCCTGCAGAACGCTCGGGATTGCGGGGCGGATGTGATCGTTGCGGTCTGCCCCCTGTGTCATGTGAACCTCGATGCCCGACAGGATCAGATCGATCTGGATTTCCAGATACCCATCCTCTACGTGACCCAGTTGATGAGCCTGGCCTTTGGCCTGGGTCCGGAAACGTCCGCCTTGCACAAGAACATGGTGGATCCACGACCGCTGTTCGAGGAGAAAGGGCTCCTGTCGTAGGGGCGTGCGCGCTTGGGATGGGATAGATTCAGATGAGGAGAGGATAAGGGACGCCCATGACGAAATTGGCGATCACGGGAAAGGGTGGGGTGGGGAAGACGACGTTATCCAGCGTGCTCGCGTATCTGTATGCGCGTGACGGGCGGCGGGTGCTGGCGATCGATGCGGACCCGGCTGCCAACCTGGCGTTGTCGCTGGGATTCCCGCCGGAGCTGGCCGATGCGATCGTGCCCATCGCGGAGATGGACGATCTGATCTACGAGCGGACCGGCGCGAAGAGGGGGACCGTCGGCGGTTGGTTCCGTCTCAACCCGCGGGTGGATGACATCCCCGATCGCTTCTCGGCAGAGCATCGGGGGATCCGATTGCTGCGGCTGGGCACGGTCAAGCAGGGGGGCAGCGGCTGTCTGTGTCCGGAGAACGCGCTGCTGCGGGCGCTGGTCACGCATCTGCTCCTGGGACGGGACGAGGTCGTCATCATGGACATGGAGGCCGGGGTGGAGCATCTGGGCCGGGCGACGGCTCAGGCGGTGGACGCCTTGATCGTCGTTGTCGAGCCGGGGCGGCGCAGCCTGGACACGGCGCGCCTGATCCGCGGGCTGGCCGGCGACATCGGCCTGCGTCGCGTCTTCCTGGTGGCGAATAAGATGCGGAACGACCGCGATCGGGAGTACATCGAGTCTCGGGCCCGGGCGGAGGGCTTTCAGGTGCTGGGATATCTTCCCGCCGATCCCCAGGTGGTTGAGGCCGATTTCACCGGCCAGGCGGTGTTCGATTGCGCTCCGGATCTGGTGCGGGCCGCCGAGGAGGTACAACGTCGGCTGGATGCGCTGACGACATCTGCGGAGGAGGCGTAGCAAGGCATTGGGGTGGGAAGCGGGGCCCGGCCTTATGGAGCTGGCGGGGCTTAGGGAAGGAAGATAAGGGCTCGTGAGAGGGGTTTGCGGCGGCGCAGCGCCGTTGTGTCGCCGCAAGTCCCTCCGCTATCCTGGGGGGCGTGCCTCTGACGCATGCCCGGCCGCGCGATGGCAGGGAGTCGGCCTGGTTCTGCGTTGGTCCCTCGTGATCTCCCTCCTCGAGGCCCTCGCTTGCCATCCTCTCACTTCGGCGATGGTTGCACGTGACTCCCATCGAGAGGATGCATCGCCCATATGCCGGTAGTGTGCTTTTTCGGCGGAAATACGGTGGGGAGCCTTGAGGGGCACAGCCTCTCAAAAGAAGCTTCCCTGTTCCCGTCCCTTACCCGCCTCATGGCCTTATCCGTCCGAACCGGGCCGGGAAAGGGCTGGTTCAGAGCTGAATTGGGTGCGCCACGACCCATTTGATATACAGACGCGTGAAAAAGTGATATAATATCGGTAGGTGCTATGATGGGTGGCATCGCATTTCGATGTGGTGATCGAGTGTGAAGGGGGCACCTCTGTAGCCATCGGGGGCGCTCTGCTGGGGGAGGCATGGGGCAGCTCCCTCCGAGTTCCTTTCCTTCTGCCTTTGTCCGCCCGAGCCTGGCCCGGCTCGCCATCGGGGCCGAGCACGGCAGGCCAGGGGTGATATTCCTCGCATTCATGGTGATGTCCGGCGCGTTGCGTCCAAACGACCCCGATTGAGTGCACGAAGAAAGGAGGCAGAGATGTCGGGTAAAGGACGATGGTTCAGCCTGTTGGTCGCGGGAATTCTGGTGCTGGTGTTGTTGGCGTCATGTGCGCCACCAGCGGCGGCACCGGCCCCAGGTGGAGAGGAGGCCGCTCCTCCCGCTGAGCAGAAGGTATTGCGGGTGTGGATCACCTGGGGGGATAACCCGGCGCAGCTCCAGTCGCTGTTCGACAAGTATGGGGAGGCGAACGACGTCCGGGTGGAGGTGAACTCCCCGGTGGATGATGACAAGGTCATCGCGGGCCTCTCCGGCAGCCAGCCGCCGGATGTCCTGGTCCTGGGTGGGCCTGACAGCGTGGGCACCTGGGCGCGTGAGGGCCTGATCACCCCGTTGGATGACTTCCTGGCGGGTGGCGAGGTGGACCTGAACGACATCTTCGAGGCCCCGCTGAGCCAGTGCAAGTACCAGGGGAAGTATTACTGCCTGCCGTGGGGCACGGATACCTACGCGCTCTTCTGGAACAAGGATCTGTTTGAGGACGCCGGGTTGGATCCCGAGCGGCCGCCGCAGACGATGGAGGAGCTGGTGGAATATGCCAAGAAGCTCACCAAGTTCGATGAGAACGGCAACATGGTCCAGGTGGGCTTCATCCCAGACTTCTCCTGGTCGCATCTGGGGCTGTACGTCGCCATGATGGGCGGCTACTGGTACAGCGAGGATGGGACGAAGATCCTCTTCACGTCCGATCCGGTGGTGAACGCCCTGAAGTGGGAGCAGCAGTTCTATTGCGACTACGACGTGGACGAGGTGTTGCGCTTCACCTCCGCCTTCGGTGGCTATATGTCGCCGGACAACGGCTTCTACGCCGGGAAAGTGGCCATGATGGTGGAGGGTGAGTGGCAGCCTGGCCCCAACTTCATCCAGAAGTATAAGCCGGAGCTGTACTACGGCGTGGCGCCCTTCCCACCGCCGCAGGATCACCCCGATCGCAAGAACACCAATCTGGTGAGCGGCACCGTGGCGTTGATCCCCAGCGGCGTCAAAGATAAGGCCGCCGCCTGGAAGCTGATGGCGTGGATGATGTCGCCGGAGATCGTGGCCGAGGAGATGGTCGCCAACTTCAACCTGCCGTCCAGCAAGAAGGCGGCGGAGGACCCCCGCTTCCACGAGAACGAGAAGTTCGAGGTCTTCCTGAAGCTGATGGCGGATCCGAACGCCAAAGCGCCTATCCTGACCCCCATCAACGCCGAGGTGGAGACCGAGCTGGGGCAGATCGAGGAGCAGGTGCTGCACACATGCGCCGATCCGCTGCCGCTTCTGGAGGAGGCTCAGGCCAGATTGCAACCCATGCTTGACAAGGCGCTCTCGGACTAGCTTTTCGGCACGCTTAACGAGAGCCCTGCTCCCAGCAGGGCTCTCGTCCTTTTCCGGGCCGGGCATGTGGGCGAAAGGCGGATGGCCGCCGGCCGCTCATCGCCGGATATCCCTGGACGACATCCTGTGTGAGGAGGTGGCGTGTGACGGCGATTACGAAGCGTTCCACGCGCTCGGGATCGTCTGCCCTTTGGTGGGGATGGAGCCGACAGACTCGGCGTCGCTTCATCACCGGCATCCTGTTCATCTCGTTGTGGATCATCGGCTTCTTCGCGTTCACGTTATATCCCATGGCCGCGTCCCTCTACTACAGCTTCACCGAGTACCACATCAAGCGGGCGCCGGAATGGGTCGGGCTGAGCAATTATGCGAGCCTCTTTCGCGACCGATTGTTCTGGAAGTCGCTGTACAATACGGGATACATGGTCGTCATCGGCGTTCCCCTCTCATTGTTGCTGTCGTTCGTCTGTGCCCTCCTGTTGAACATCAAGATCCGGGGGCAATCCGTCTATCGGGTGGTCTACTTCCTCCCCTCGATCGTGCCCACCGTGGCGAGCACGTTGCTGTGGCTGTGGATCCTCAACCCGAATAGCGGCCTGCTGAATACGCTGCTCAGCCACGTGGGCATTCGCGGCCCCAACTGGACGCGAGATCCAACGTGGTCCAAGCCTTCCCTGATCCTGCTGGGCCTGTGGGGCGTGGGGAACACCATCGTGATCTATCTGTCCGGCCTGCAGGATGTGCCGGTGGTGCTGATGGAGGCGGCGGAGCTGGACGGGGCCAACTGGTGGCAGCGCCTGTGGGCGGTCACCATCCCCCTGGTGTCCCCCATCACGCTCTTCAACCTCATCATCGGGGTGATCGCCACTTTCCAGTATTTCGCCCAGGCTTACGTCCTCAGCGCGGGGGTCAGCCCTGTGGGAAGTGGCCTGGGCGCCCCGTTGAACTCGACCCTGTTCTACAGCGTGTACCTCTATCAGCAGGGTTTCGTGTACCTGAAGATGGGGTACGCCTCTGCTCTGGCCTGGATCCTGTTCATCGTCATCATGATCTGCACGCTGGTGCTTCTGCGCTCTTCCGAGCATTGGACCTACTACGAGGGAGGGTGAGCCGATGGCCCAGGCTGTCCTGTCACCGACCGCTCGCCGTCCCCTGTGGCGACGTCAACTGCGTCGCCAGCTGGGACATCTTGTGGCGCACTTAGCCATCATCGTCGTCGGCATGTTCTTCTTCATCCCCTTTCTGTGGATGCTGTCCACCGCGCTGAAATCGGATCAGGATGTGTTTCGGGTCCCGCCCTCCTGGTTGCCCCATGACAATCTGCGGGTGACCATCGATGGGCGAGAGCTGCCGATCTACGAGGTGCAGATGGATGGTCAGGTGAAACGCCTGGCGCTGTTGGACATCGCCGAGGGGTATGGGACGTTTGTAGACCCTGCCGACCCCGCGACGACCATGAAGATCCGCATGAAGTACGCGGAGCCGGTGCTGGTGGTTGGCTTTCGGTGGCGCAACTTCCCGGATGCCATGAACCGCGCCACCCGGCCGGGGCTGGGGGTGAACTTCTGGACCTACGTGAAGAACAGCCTGATCATCGCCATCTTCTCGATCATCGGCACCCTGATCTCCTGTGCGCCGGCCGCGTATGGCTTCGCCCGCATCCGTTGGCCGGGTCGAGACCTCGTCTTCGTGATCGTGCTGGCCACCATGATGCTGCCGTTCCAGGTGACCATGATCCCCCTGTACATCTTCTTCACCGACAAGCTCGGATGGGGGAATACCTTCCTGCCGCTGATCGTCCCGACCTTCTTCGGCAACGGGTTCGACATCTTTCTGCTGCGCCAGTTCTTCCGCACCATCCCGGAGGAGCTGTGTGACGCCGCCCGGGTGGATGGGGCCTCGGAGTTTCGCATCTTCTGGAACGTGGTGTTGCCCCTGTCCGTGCCCGTGCTGGCGACCATCACCGTGTTCACGTTCCTGTGGGCCTGGAACGACTTTCAGGGGCCGCTGATCTATCTGACGGACCCGCGCCTGTTCACCATGGCGCTGGGGTTGCAGGACTTCCAGGGACAGCACACGGTGGCGTGGAACCTGCTCATGGCCGCGGCCACCGTCTTCACCGTCCCGATCGTGATCCTGTTCTTCTTCGCCCAGCGGACCTTTATCCAGGGGGTGAAGCTGACCGGGTTGAAGGGATAGCGGGTCGCGTGGACGCCGGACTTGGGGGGCCGAACGGAGAGTTCGGCCCCTCTGGTTCTTGCGATGATGGCTTGTCCTGGCGTCGATTCATGGTCGTGTGGAATCAGGGCCGTAAGAGCCAGCAGCGGCGGCTCCCATGCTGCTGCAGGCGGAGCGTGGGAGCTCCGCCTGCTATTCGGGGAAACGACCGCCGCTGCCTTTTTCCCAAACATGTTCTCCTTCATGGGGGTTGCCGGGGCAGGGGCGATTCATGAATCGCCTCTGCCCATTCCTGTGAGCTCGCCAACACCCATGCCGATATGAACTTGGTATCAACTTAAGCGATATGGAAGCGTGGCCCCGCATTTCTGGGGTGGCCCGGAGGGGCGGCAACCCCTCCGAAGAACTCTATTTTCAGCCCCTCACCTGCCCCGTGGGGCCGGAGGCCACCGGCCAAAGCCCCAACCAGGCAGGGAAAAGGCGAGGAAAAGCGTTTTCCTGCGGAGGGGCTTTCCCTCCGCACCTCCCCTTTCAGGTGCGACCGCCCGTGGAGGGAAGAGGCGATAGGCGGGGGCCTCGCTCATGCTGTTCAGTTGATGCGAATCGGGCGCAGCGCCGCTGCGCCCCAACATGCAGGGACGTTTGACAGGGGAGCATGTCGCCTCTCGCTGATTCCCACGCAAAAGTGTCCGGTAGCAAGAACTATGAGAAGGCTTTGATCTCCCTCTCCGTCGGATAGACACTCGGGCGGCCCTGTGTTAGAATGGGACCCCCTTTTGTGAGGAGGTCAAAAGGTCACAATGGCATTGTGGGAGCATTATCATCTGCCTGCGTCGATCCCGGAGGCGCTGGCGTTGCTGGCCCGCTATCACGGCCGGGCGTGTATTGTGGCGGGCGGCACCGACCTGCTGCTGGAGATGCAACAGGGCGAGCGGCCGCCGGTGACCGCGCTCGTGGATGTGACCCGAATCCCCGGGATGGTCGATATCCGCGAGGAGCCCGGACGTATCGTGATCGGGGCGGCCGTCACCCACTCCCGGATCGCGGAATCTCCTCTGATCCGGACATGTGCCACCTGCCTGGCCGAATCGTGTGGCGTCATCGGTGGTCCGCAGGTGCGCAACGTGGCGACCATCGGCGGCAACGTGGCTCACGCGTTGCCCGCGGCCGATGGCACCGTGTCGTTGGTGGCGCTGGAGGCGGAGGCGCAAATCGCCCGACTCGGTGAACGGGGGGATGAGGAGCGAGTCGTTTCCGTGTGGAGGCCCATCCTGGACCTCTTTCGTGGCCCCGGGCAGTCGGCTGTGGACCCCACCCGGGAGATGATCGTCGCCTTCCGGATGCGCCCTCACGGCCCGGGCGAGGGCAGCGCGTTCGCCCGAATCATGCGTCCCCAGGGCCTGGCGCTACCCATTTTGGGTGTGGCGGCGCGCGTGCGGCTGACCCCCGATGGCCGGAGCTACGCCGGGGTTTCCATCTGTGTGGGCCCGGCCGGCCCGGTCCCGTTCCGCGCCCGCGCGGCGGAGGAGGCGCTGGTTGGGCGGCCGGTGGGGGAGTGCGAGCCTGCGGCCATCGCTGCGGCCCAGCGGGAGGCCCGGCTGCGCACGTCCAAGTATCGGGCGACGTCTGACTATCGCCGGGAGATGTTGGCGGTGCTCTTGCGCCGGGTGCTGGAGACCGCCGTGGCCCGGGCGCGCCGGGATCTGCGATTGGACGCGGCGTAGGGCAGGGCGGTTCATGAATCGCCCCTGCCTTGCGATGTGGCTTCTCGTGGGCCTATCCCCATCAGGTGGGGAGACCCACGAGCGATGGCCGCTGGGGAAAGAGATGATCGGTACGTTGAGAGCGAAATCCCCCGATGTGAATCTACCGATACGTGCTGTGGAGGGATGAGTCGTGCAGGTGAGCGATGCAGACGCCCGGTTGCGGGCGCATGAGGCCGCCGGGCGCTATGTGCAGATCAATGGGGATCGCATTTTCGTGCGTGAGGAGGGCAATCGTAAGGCCCCTCCGGTGTTGCTGGTACATGGTGTCCCCACCAGCTCCTTTCTCTTCCGTTATCTCATGACCTATATCGCCCGTTGGCACGCCCTGGCGCCCGATCTGCCGGGGCTGGGCCTGTCCAGCAAGCGATTGGACCGCGAGTACACCTGGAGCGCGCTGGCTCGAACGTTGGCTCAGGTGGTGGATGCGTTGGATGTGGGTCCGGTGCATCTGGTGCTGCACGACATCGGCGGCCCCATCGGGTTGCAATTCGCCATCGAGCATCCGGATCAGGTGCGATCGATCACCCTGCTCAACAGCCCGTTGAAGGTGGCCGGATTTCGTCCACCTTTCCCTATGAGCCTGTTGCGAGGGCGATTCCGAAGGCAGGCTCTGCGCCTTTTCGCCCGGCCCGCCGTCATGCACGCCGTCTGGCGATGGGTGGGCGTGGCGAAGAAGTACGGGGTGGACCGGGATGATCTGTTGGTGCACCGCGCGCTGCTGCTGCGAGATCGCGGCGATGAGAGCCTCTTTCGGATCATGGACGGCTTTGAGCTGACTCCGGAGAAGGAGCGCTTCTTTGACGAGGGGTTGTCCTCTCTGAAGATGCCGGCGCTGGTCATCTGGGGGCAGCGGGATCCGATGTTGGGGGCAGAGCACCGGGAGTTCTTCGTGGCCCGCGTGCCACATGCCCGGGTGCACCTCCTGGACGCGAAGCATTTCCTGCTGGAGGATCACGCCTTCGATATCTCGGAGCGGATGACGGAGTTCTGGCGTGAGGTCGACGGCGAGGAGCCGGACGCGGAGGAGGGGGGCGCCTTTAAGCGGACGCTGACCATGTCTCGATTCCGCCGGATGGTCGCCTGGCGGCGTCTGGCGGAGGAACGCGCGTCAGGTGAGGCGGATGAGGAAGCATTGGACTGAGGGGATGGAGAAGGCGATGGCAAAGCTGGAGATGATCGTCAACGGTGAGCAGGTGTGCCTGGACATCCCGCCGCAGCGGACGCTGGCGGAGGTGTTGCGCTATGATCTGGGGCTCACCGGGACGAAGATCGGCTGCGGCGAGGCGGAGTGCGGAGCCTGTACGGTCCTCGTCAACGGGGAACCCGTGCTCTCCTGCGTCTATCCGGCGCTGAAGGCCCAGGGCGCCCAGGTGCTCACCATCGAGGGGTTGGCTTCTCCCGAAGGAGGAGAGGCAGGTCTCCACCCGTTGCAGCGAGCCTTCATCCGGGCCGGCGCCGTCCAGTGCGGATTCTGCACGCCCGGGCTCATCATGACGGCCGCCCATCTCCTGGCGCACAACCCCGATCCCAGCGAGGAGGAGATCAAGCACGCGCTCAAGGATAGCTATTGCCGTTGTACGGGCTATGCTGCCATCATTCGGGCGATCAAGATGGCGGCCGCGGAGATGCGTGAAGGGGCCGATGGGGCGCCGCGTCCCGATGTGACCTCGTGGCTTCCTCCCCGGAAGCCGCCTCTGAGGGTTGTAGGACAGCCGATGCCCCGTCCGGACGTAGTAGGGAAGGTGACCGGCCGCTTGAAATTCGCCGACGACATCTCCTTCCCGGATATGCTGCACGGCCGCGTGTTGCGTTCCGCCTATCCCCACGCGCGTATCCGGCGTATTGACGTGAGCAAGGCCAGGGCGCTGCCGGGCGTGGTCGCCGTCCTGACCCATGCGGATGTCCCCGGGAAGAACCGCCACGGGCTCATCTACGAGGATTGGCCGGTCTTGTGCGAGGATAAGGTCCGCTATGTGGGGGATGCGATCGCCATCGTGGCCGCCGAGACCCGGGAGATCGCCACCCGGGCCCTGGACCTGATCGAGGTGGAGTACGAGCCGCTGCCGGTGGTGAGCGATCCCGTTCAGGCCCGTCAGCCGGACGCGCCCCTGGTGCACGAGGAATGGCCGACGGGGAACCTGCTCAAGCACATCCACGTGGAGCGCGGCGATGTGGAGGCCGGGTTCGCTGAGGCGGAGGTCATCGTCGAGCGCGAGTATCGAACGCCGTTCTACGATCACGTCTTTCTGGAGCCGGAGTGCTCCATCGGCGTGCCCGCGGGGTATCCCGGCCATGAGAAGCTGACCGTGTATGTGGGCTCGCAGATCCCGTACAAGGACCGGGACCAGATCGCGGCGGCATTGGGGCTGGCCCCGGAGGATGTGCGCGTGATCGGCACGCCCATCGGCGGCGGCTTCGGCGGGAAGGAGGACATCGCCGGGCAGATCCACGCCGCGTTGCTGGCCCAGGC
>JAJRVX010000190.1:0-3973 GCA_024277095.1 Chloroflexota bacterium | reverse complement strand
GCGCCGTTGAGCATCCCGCACCCGGTGGAAGGGCGAGAGGATTGCCTCCTCTGCCACGCCATAGACAGCTCCCTGAAACCCGCCCCAGCCGATCACGAGGGACGCGCCGCGGATACCTGCCAGATGTGTCACAAGGCCGAAGAGGCCGAGGAGGCCCCCACACCTACGAGCCAGGAAGAGCCGCCCGGGACGACCGGCACGCCGCTGAGTATCCCGCACCCGGTGGAAGGGCGAGAGGATTGCCTCCTCTGTCACGCCATAGATAGCTCCCTGAGGCCCGCCCCAGCCGATCACGAGGGACGCACAGCGGACACCTGCCAGATGTGCCATCAACCGGGCGAGACCTCCACAGGAGAGAACGAGACGCCCGCCGCGATGCTCACCGTGCCACCCGACATGCCATGCCAGGCATGTCACAAAATAGGCGAGGAGGAATAACGACCAGCGGCAAGGCGATGGAGGACATACCCGAGGCGGGGCTTTGAGGGCCCCGCCTTTGTGTTCGGCGACCGGGCATCCACATCCCCTGGCCAACCAGGCGGGGTTCCCCCAAAAGCCATGGCCAGGCACAGGCAAGGCGAATTCGCCCCGATCGCCGGAACCGCAGCGCTTGTTGATCATTCCCTCCCCCTATGCTACACTACGGATGCGGATCCCGATGACGTCTGGGGAGAAAGACGCCATGATCGACTTTGACCGCTTTGCCCGCTTCTATGACTACGAATACGGCGAGTTCGACGCCGATATCCCCATGTATCGGGGCTTTGCAGAGCGGGCGGGCAGCCCGATCCTGGAGCTGGCATGCGGCACCGGCCGTCTGTTGATCCCTCTGGCCAGGGCCGGGTTCCAGATGACCGGCATCGACATCTCCGAGGCCATGCTGAATATCGCTCGGAGCAAGGCGGAGGCCGCGGGGGTTCAGGACCGCGTTTCCCTGGTTCGGGCGGAGATGCAGGAGTTCACGCTCGATCGACGGTTCCACATGGCCCTCTGCGCGCTGAACTCCTTTATGCATCTGAAAACCCAGGCGGAACAACTGGCGGCTCTACGCTGCTGGCGCCATCATCTGCGGCCGGGCGGCCTGCTGATCATCGACCTCTTCCCCCCATATCCGGAGCGACTGGCCGAGGGAGACGGGCAACTGACCGTCCAACACATCTGGGACCACGCCGAGGGAGGGGTCACAATCATCAAGCAGCAGACACAACAGGTGAACCTCGCCGAGCAACAGATCCACGTGCACTTCATCTACGATGAGGTATCCCCAGACGGCGCCGTGCGACGCACCCTGGCGCCGTTCATCATGCGCTATCTGGGACGCTTTGAGATGGAGCTTCTGCTGGACAAGGCAGGATACGCCATCGAGGCGATCTACGGATCCTGGGACCTGGATCCGTTCGAATCCGAATCAGAACGTATGATCTTCGTCGCTCGACGACGAGAGGACGATTCATAGGGTTGGGTGGGAACATCGGTTCCGCCGGGAACGTCTATGAGGCGGACAAAGACAGCCAGACTCCAACCTACGGTCGGAAGGGAGAGTAGAGATGAAGCGCATACGGTTATGGATCACCTTCGGGTTGCTGGCCCTGCTGACATTGATGGGCGGTCTGCTGCAAGTGCAGGCAGGAGAGCGATCGCCCGAGCTCACCGTTTACAATCAGGGGCTGGCCCTGGTGCGAGATCCACGAACGCTGACCCTACAGGAGGGGCTGAACCAGGTCGCCATCAGCGACGTGGCGGCACAGATCGACCCTACCAGCGTACATTTCCGTTCGCTGACCGACCCCGCCGGAACCACCGTGCTGGAGCAAAACTTCGAGTACGACCTGGTGGGCTCCAGCCGATTGCTGGAGAAGTACATCGATCAGCCCATCGAGGTGGTGATGCAGGACGGGAGCACCTACACGGGGCGCCTCCTGAGCGGGGCCGGGGACCTGATCCTGCAAGGGGAGGACGGTGGCGTAACCGTGTTGCAGAGGGATCAGATCCGCACCTTCTCCTTCCCCGCGCTGCCGGAGGGCCTGATCACCCGGCCGACCCTGGTGTGGCTGGTGGACGCCAGCACGGCGGGCACCCACGACGTGGAGATCACCTACCTGACACGTGGGATCTCCTGGCGGGCCGATTATGTGATCCTGCTGGCCGCCGATGAGACCCGCATGGATCTGAACGGATGGGTCACGCTGGACAACCGCAGCGGGGCCACGTATAAGGACGCCCGGCTGAAGCTGGTGGCGGGAGACGTCAACGTCGTCGAGCAATTCCAACGGGCGGTGAAGCGGGAGGTCGCCATGGCCCGCCCGGCGGAGGCCCCGCAGGTCGAGGCACGTCCCTTCTTCGAGTATCACCTGTACGAGGTGAAGCGGCCGGTCACGGTCAGGGACAACCAGACGAAGCAGATCGAGTTCGTGCAGGGAACGGACATCCCGGTGCAGAAGGTGTTCGTGTACGAGAGCTCGCCGGGGGGATACTACCGTCCCAGCCAGCCCATCACGGATCCGGGATTCGGCACCTACGGTGACACCAAAGTCGCCGTCATGCTGGAGTTCACCACCGGTCCGGAATCGAATCTGGACAGCGAGCTGCCGCGCGGCATCGTGCGGGTGTACAAGGCCGATGTGGACGGCGCCCCTCTGCTAGTGGGCGAGGACACGATCGACCACACCCCCAAGGGCGAGCAGGTACGTCTCCGGCTGGGCAACGCTTTCGACATCGTCGGCGAGCGCCGACAGACCGACTTCAAGAAGTTGGGCGATCGAGCCCTGCAGGAGAGCTTCGAGATCACCCTGCGCAACCACAAGAGCGAGGATGTAGAAGTCCAGGTGATCGAGCACCTACAGCGCTGGTCGGAGTGGGAGATCGTGGAGGCCAGCCCGGCGGAGTACGTCAAGCTGGATGCCCAGACGATCAGATGGAGCGTGGCCATCCCGGCCAACGGCGAGCGAAAGGTGACCTATACGGTCCTGTATCGCTGGTAATCCCCTTGCCCATGAGGGAGGCATGGCCACAAGGCTAACTGAAACGAACGGGCCCCTCTCCCGGGAGAGGGGCCCCGCTTTCCTCTGGCGATCACTCAATCGCCTTGATGAGCGCGTTGGCAAACGGTTCGGCCAGGGTGGGCCCCTGCGCCGTGATCAACTTCTCGTCGACCTCCAGCGGGCGTCCCGTGTATGAGGCGCCGCCCCGCACGACCCACTCCGCGTACTCATAGGGAGCGGTCACCTTCTTCTTCTCCAAAACGCCGGCCTGGGAGAGCAGCACGGCCGCGTTGCCCGTGGCGCCAATGGTCTTGTACTTGACGTCAGAGGCCAGCTTGCGCGCCTGGGGATCGTCGAAGTAGATATGGGCGCCCTCACCTCCCAGGAAGACGACGGCGTCGTACTGATACGTCTTCACCTCGTGCAACCTGACATCCACCGGCACCGAAAAGCCGCTGCTGGACTCCACCTTGCCAGAGGCAATGGAAGCCACGAACACCTTGTGCCCCCGTCCCTCACATGTGCGCTTCAGGGTGAAGTACTCGTTCTCATCGAAGCCTCGAGGGGGCAGCACGACCAGGATCTTCTTGGACGCCATGGTAGAACCACCTCCCAAACGAGATTGGCTGGAAAAGAGCGATCGGGGTCGAACGGGGCGAAGCCCGCTCTGAGATCACATCTTCTATTGTACTTAAGGCGAGAGGTTTGCCAAGCGAGCAGGAAGGGCGATCTCAATGATGGGGCTACCCGCGTGCCCAACACGCCTTTCGTACCGCAGGGGCGCCGAGGACGCAGGGATCTCCCCCTTTTCCCACCTCAGCTCCTCAGCGCCCTCTGTAACTTCGCGATGAGATGCAGGCCACCGCCGCTCAACGGCCCTTTGCCAACGGATGGGCGGGCAGCCAGTCGGGCGGGCCGTGCGGCGGAGGACGCCGCCCATAGAAGAAGTCATCCAGCGCCAGGGCCACGATCCGGGCCGGCCGGGACCATCG
>JAJRVX010000189.1:0-11117 GCA_024277095.1 Chloroflexota bacterium | reverse complement strand
CGAGAACGACGTCACCGTCGTGTTCACCATGCACGGCCACTCCCATAAGGAGGGCCGCACGATGCGATATGACGGCTCTCGCGGTACGCTGCGAGGGAACGCGGCGGAGAACGAGATCATCCTCTACGATCACGTCACCGGGCGCGAGGACGTCATCCGGCCAGGACGTATCGGCGGCGGGCATGGTGGCGGCGACACCGGCCTGATGAACGCCTTCGTGGAGGCGGTGCGCAATCCCGGGCGGGAAGTGCTCAGCTCGGCCCGAGCCTCGCTGCAGAGCCATCTGATGGCGTTCGCCGCCGAGGAGGCGCGCCAGACCGGACGAGTGGTGGATATGGCAGAATACGCCGGGCAAGCGGAAGCAGAAGTGATCGCGGGGGAGGCATGAGCGAGGCACGGGTGCTCCTGTTGGTAGCCATCACGATCCCCCCTCCGGCGCTGGAGGCGCTGGGCCCGGTGGTGGCCGAACACACCGTGGACACGCCCTGGGGAGCCATCGGGCCCATTGCGGAGCGATCCCGGCCGGGCGGCCCCGCCCTCCTGGTGCAGCCTTACTTCGGGCTGCCCACACGGCTGGATCCCAGGGCGACGGTGTGGGCCGCCCGACAGCTAGACGTCCAGCGCGTGATTGGGTGGGATGCGGGTGTGGCGCTGAACCGATTCCTGCATCGCGGGGACACGCTGATCGTGGATGATTACATCGATCATGCCCACCATCAGCCGACCACCCTGTTCGAGGAGCAGGGCATCGGGGGGATCGGACAGGATCCGGCGTTTTGCCCTCAGATCCGCTCCGTGCTGCAGGAGGCCCTGCCAGGGGCCATAGACGGCGGCACCTATCTGGCCGTGGACGGCCCCCGCCGGGAGACGAAAGCGGAGGCCCGGATGTACCGGGCATGGGGCGGCGACGTGATCGGGCAGAATCTGGTCCCCGAGGCCGCCCTGGCCAAGGAGCTGGGCCTATGCTACGGTGGGCTGGTCACCGTAACCGATCACTCGGCAGACCTGTCCCCCGAGCCCGAGACGGGAGCCGTCCGCAACACGCTGAAGATCGTTTTGGAAGCATTGCCCCAGGTGGCTCTGGCACTGGTGGGAGAGCCCACATGTGACTGTCAACAGGCGGGTACGGGAACACAAGATCGCCATCCTTTAGTGGAGCGTTGATGATCGAAACTCGCGGCATCCGTTCAGAAATCGAGCTACGCGAGGCAACCCGACTGACATTGGAGGCTTTCAGCAACGGCGGTTCTGACGAGGCCATAGACCGAAAGATCAGCCGGGTGCTCGCCCACCCCAGCTATGAACCGGGACGGATACGCGTGCGGATGGTGGGGGGACGCATCGTATCCCATCTGTGGATCATCGAGCGGACCATGCGACTCGGGTCGGCTGAGTGGCGCATGGGAGGCATTGGAGGCGTCTGTACAGCCCCCGATGCCCGGGGCCAGGGACACGCATCCGCCCTTCTGCAGGATGCCCTGGCTCTCATGCGGCAGGAGGGGTTCGACATCTCCCTGCTCGACGGGATTCGGGACTTCTACAACCGCCTGGGATACGCGGTCATCTGGCCCCATTCCCACCTGCTGATCCCCGTCGAGGAAGCCCGTGCCCTGAAGGGAGATTACGACATCCGGAAGATCTCGATCGCGGATATCCCCACACTGGCCAGACTGTACCACACGACGTGGGGACAGAGGCCCGGATCGCTCGTTCGGCAGAAGGCGCACTGGCGCTGGTTTCTGGAGGTTCCCCGCCCCGCCTGGGCAGCGACCAACGGCAAGGGACGGGTGCAGGGCTACGCCATCGTCTCGGAGCACCGTCCCGACGAGGTGATCGAGCTGGTAGCCGCCAACTCCGGAGCCGCCTATGCCCTGATACGCCATATCGCCGACTCCCTCGGGGACCGATCGGAGACGATCCGGATCAACGTAGCTCGCGATGATCCGCTGGTGCGTTGGCTGCGCAGAGCCTGCCGGGTCACGCTGACCGAGAGGACGGCGCCCGCCGGCGGATGGATGGCCCGGTTCGTCAATCTGGAGCAGGCGATGACGAAGATCCAGGACGAGCTCAGCGCTCGCTTCCTGCGCTCCCCCATGCAGGACTGGCGCGGCCGGGTGAATCTGGTGACAGACATGGGAGCCATCGCCCTGTTTTGCCGGTATAGCCGCGTCGTCGTGCGGGAGACGGCCCCCACAGTAGGCTATACCTGCCGCATCCCGCAAGATCGGTTGATCCAGCTGGTGCTGGGATTCCGATCCGTGGAGGATGTCGCAGAAGATCCCGACGTGGCCATCCCGGAGATCGCCCGACCATTGCTAAACGTCCTATTCCCGCCCCAGGCGGCCTACATCGCAGGGCTCGACTGGTTCTGATCCCGGCCAAACGGGCCCCGCGATCCGACGCTTCCACCCGTCCGACCCGAAGGCGCCATGCACATGTCCTCACAACCACCCTTCCCGGAAGGGGAAGACAAGGCCACATACGTCAACCGCATGTTCGCCGCCATCGCCGCCCGGTATGATCTCATGAACCGCCTGATGACCGGCGGACGAGATCGAGCCTGGCGCCGCTATGTGATCGAGATCGCCCAACTGCCGCCGGGCGGCCGCCTTCTGGACGTCGCCACCGGCACGGGCGACATCGGATACGAGGCCCTGCGCCAAGTCCCCGACGCGCAGGTGGTCGGCGTGGACTTTACTCTGGAGATGATGCGGGTGGGACAGCGCAAGCGAAACCTCGGCCGCGTGGCTTTCGTGGGGGGAGACGCCTGCCGGCTGCCATTTCCCGACGACACGTTCGATGTGGTGACGTCGGGGTTCGGCATGCGCAACGTGGTCGACCTTGAGGCGACCTTCGCCGAGCAACGACGGGTGGCTCGGCCGGGCGGCCGGATCATCTGCCTGGAGATCACCCCACCGGCCGACGGCCTGTGGGGAGCCCTGTATCGGATCTACTTCTTCCGCCTGGTCCCCCTCATCGGCGGGCTGATCACGGGACGACCGGATGCGTATGCCTACCTGCCCCATTCCACCGAGCGGTTCCTTGCCCCCGACGAGCTGAAGGCGCTCATGGGATCCGTCGGGCTGCGGCACGTGCGTTATCGCCGGCTGATGCTGGGGACGGTGGCGATCCACATGGGGATCAAGTGAGAGGTGAGCCCATGAACGGATACGAGCGGGTGATGTCGGCTATCGATGGAGTGCGAGGGACGGAGATCCCCGCCGGGCCGTTGCTGATGACCTTTGCGGCCGCACACATCGGCGTCCCGTACGATCGCTACGTCCGGGATGCCAGGCTTCTGGTGGAGGCTCAATGTGCCGCGGCGGAGGAGTATGATCTGGACATCGTCACCGTCTGCTCGGATCCGGTACGAGAGGCACACGCCTGCGGTGCGAAGTGCAACTTCCCGGAGGACGGCGTACCCTCCGCCACCGAGCCGCTGATCCGGGATCCGGCCGACCTGGTCCGGCTGGAGATGCCCGATCCGGAGCGATCCGAGCGCACGCGTGACCGCATCGAGGCCGTGCGCCTGTTCCGGGAGCGGGTGGGCGGCCAGCGCGCCATCCTGGGCTGGATCGAGTCCCCCTTCCAGGAGGTGACCGTCCTCCACGGGCTACAGCAGACGATGTTGGACATGATCGATCGACCCGACTTCGTGCGGGACATGCTCGCCTTCGCCGTGGAGATGGAGATCCGCTTCGGGCTGGCCCAGGCGGCCGCTGGCGCCGACATCATCGGGGCGGGCGATGCGGTGGCCTCCCTCATCTCGCCCAAGCTCTACGAGTCCTTCAGCCGTCCCTATATGAGCCAGGTATGTCGAGCATTGCAGCGGGCCGGGGTCAAGGTGAAGTATCACGCCTGCGGTGATACGAGGCACCTCCTGCCCTCCTTTGCCGGCCTGGGCGCTGACATCTACAACCTGGAGGCCGACCTCGATCTGGCGCGCCGCCGCCTGGGAGATGACGTCTGCCTGAAGGGAAACGTGGATACCGTCGAATACCTGCTGGAGGGCACGCCCGAATCCGTATATCAGGCAGGTCAGGCGGCGATCCGGGCGGCGGGCGGTTACGGCATCATCCTCTCCGGCGGATGCGAGATCCCCAAGGCGACGCCTCCTGAGAACCTGCACGCGCTGGTGCGTGCAGCCCGGGAGTATCCCCATGACTGAGCGCCTGATCGTGGCCATCACCGGCGCCTCCGGCGTGATCTACGGCATTCGCCTGCTGGAAATGCTGGCCACCACCGATGAGATCGAGACCCACCTGATCCTCTCCCCTGCGGCCAAGATCACCATCGCCCAGGAGACGGACTGGAAGGTCTCCGATGTACAGGCGCTGGCCGAGGTCGTCTACGATAACCGGGACGTCGGAGCTGCGATCGCCTCCGGATCGTACCGAACCCATGGCATGGTCGTGGTGCCGTGCAGCATCAAGTCGCTGTCCGCCATCGCCCACTCCTACGCGGCCGATCTGGTGGCCCGGGCCGCCGACGTGACGCTGAAGGAAGGACGCCCGGTCCTTCTGGTGGTGCGGGAGGCGCCGTTGCATCTGGGGCACCTGCGGCTCATGGTCCAGGCAGCCGAGATCGGGTGCGTGGTTTTCCCGCCGGTGCCCGCCTTCTACGCCCGCCCGCAGAGCGTAGACGAGATCATCGACAACACGGTGGGGCGTATCCTGGCGCGGCTGGGCATCGAGAACGACCTGTACCACCGATGGCAGGGAATGGCAGGCTAGCGAGCTTCGAGGCACTGCATCGCCTCAAAGGGGCGACTCATGAATCGCCCCATTGGTATCAACTTAAGCGATACGGAGGCGTGGCTCCGCATCTCTGGGGTGGCCCGGAGGGGCGGCAGCCCCTCCGCACCTCCCCTTTCAGATGTGACCGCCCGTGGAGGGAAAAAGCGCTAGGTGGGGGCCTCGCCCATGCTGTTCAGTTGATGCGAATAGGGCGACTCATGAATCGCCCCTGCCCCAGCAACACCTGTCCGGAGTTTACAGAAAGCCGGATGCCGGAAGCCTTGCGAGATCGCATCGCGCAATTCCTCGCCGTACACACGACGATGACGCTGGCGACGGTGGGGCCGGACGACGCTCCTCAGGCCGCCGCCGTGTTCTACGCGCCCGACGATAGGCTCAACCTCTACTTCCTCTCGGAGCCCGACTCCCGACACGCCCGCAATCTGTCCCTTGATCCTCGCGTGGCGGCAACGATCCACGCCGACGGCCAGGATTGGCGATCCATCACCGGCCTTCAGATCGAGGGCACGGCCGAGCAGGTAAAGGACGCCCGAGAGCTGGTCCATGCCACCCGAACCTACGCCGCCCGCTTCGATTTCGTGGCCGGACTGCTCACGGGCGCCGGGGAGGGCCCCGCCACGCTCGTCGACCCGCTGGCCCGCAGCCGCCTCTACGTGCTCCGTCCCCGCTGGATCCGGCTGATCGACAACCGGGTGCGGTTCGGACACAAGGAGGAGTGGTGGGTGAGCGAGTGAGCGAGTCGACGAATCAGCGAGTGGGCAAACCGGGGTTGATCAGCATGCACCAGCGATATCAGCGTCCCATCCCAAGCAGGATCCGGAACAGTACTGCCACCCCGCCATTGGTCAATCCCCTATCCCTGTGCTAGAATGCGGCGATCGCACAGGAGAAGGGATCGTTGGGGACACCGAGATCGCCGCGTGGGCGACGCTATCTGAGTCAGATCATCAAAATCGCCGTCAGCGTGATCCTGCTGGCGGCGTTGTTGCGCGGGGTAGACTGGCGTCACATCCTGGCGGAGTTACGGCAGGCCAACCCCGCCTGGGTGGCGGCCGCGTGGGCGCTGTTCGTCGCAGGGCTGGCGTTGCGAGCCTGGCGCTGGGAGGGATTGCTGGTCGCCAGCGACATTCACGTCCCGCTGGGGATCCTCACCCGTTGGTACTTCATCGGCGGCTTCTTCAACACAGTGCTTCCCACCGGCTTCGGCGGCGACGTGGTGAAGACGTACGTGCTGGCCCGATACTCATCCCGCCCCGGTGCGGCCGCCGGCTCGGTCCTCGTCGATCGCTTCTCCGGCATCCTGGCGCTGCTGCTGATCGGCGGGGCAGCGTTGCTGGCCGCCCCCGGGCTGGCCACCCCCATCACGGCCGGATTGATCTGGCTGTTGCTGATCGGCGCCCTGATCGCGCTGGCGCTCATGGCACAAAAGGGCGTGCGGGATTGGGTGCACCAGCACATCCCCTGGCTGGCACACACCAAGCTCGGACAGGCGCTGCTGGACGCCATCCCGGCCTATGGGATCCGCCCCATCCTGCGGGCCCTGATCATCTCACTGGCCTTCGACGGGCTGCTCATCGGCGTCAACGTCTGCCTGGCGCACTCCCTCGGCCTGAGCGTGGCGCTGCCCTACTTCTTCATCTTCGTGCCGTTGATCTCCCTTTCCCTGCTCCTGCCCTCGGTGGGAGGGCTGGGCGTGCGAGAGCTGAGCTATGTGGCCCTGTTCGGGCAGGCGGGTGTGGCACCAGCGGCCGCCACGGCGCTTTCCCTGCTTTACTACGCGGTGACGCTGGGCTCCGGCCTGCTGGGCGGCCTCCTCTATCTTCTGCCCACATCAGAGCCCGTGCCCATGACATCCGTTTCCCGGAGGGAATGATCGGTGCCTGAGGAGACGCGATCCCCCGAGATCTCCGTGGTCATCCCACTTTACAACGAGGCGGAGAACATCCCTGAGTTGTACCGTCAGCTCACGGAGGCGCTGGAGAGCATGGGCCGCCCGTACGAGATCATCATCGCCGATGATGGGAGCACGGACGGCAGTTTTCAGGCGCTGGCCGAGATCCACGAGCTGGATCCTCGCGTGAAAGTGATCCGCTTTCGGCGCAATTACGGGCAGACGGCCGGGTTTGCCGCCGGGTTCGAGCGGGCGCGCGGGGAGTGGATCGTCACCATGGACGCGGATCTGCAGAACGATCCGGCGGACATCCCCCGGCTGATCGCCAAGGCGGAGGAGGGATACGATGTGGTGAGCGGCTGGCGAGTGCATCGCCAGGATGCGTTGCTCACCCGCAAGATCCCGTCTCGGATCGCCAACTGGCTGATCGCCCGGGTGACCGGCGTATATCTGCACGACTACGGCTGCTCGCTCAAGGTCTATCACCGGGATGTGGTGAAGAACATCCGGCTGTACGGCGAGCTGCATCGCTTCGTCCCGGCGGTGGCCAGCGGCGTGGGGATCACCGTGGCCGAGGTCCCGGTGAACCATCGCGCCCGGGAGCGGGGCCAGTCCAAGTATGCCGGACTGCGCAAGACCATCTCTCGCACCGTCAAGGTGTTCCTGGACCTGCTGACGGTGCGGTTCCTGCTCAGCTACTCCACCCGCCCCATCCACATCTTCGGCACGCTGGGGCTGGTGCTCTCCGGGCTGGGAGGGCTGCTGGGGCTCTACCTGACGTTCGAGAAGCTGGCCCTGGGGCAGAACATCGGCACCCGGCCGCTGCTTTTGCTGTCGGTACTGCTGGTCATCCTGGGCGTGCAGATGATCAGCATGGGGCTGCTGGGCGAGGTGATGGTCCGCATCTACTTCGAGGCGCAGGACAAGCCGATCTACGTAGTGCGGGAGGTGCTGGAGTAGGCGCTCAGCATACCGGCAAGCCCCTCGCTCACAGCTCATAGCATCCCAGGAGCCACCAAGGGCTGGAAAAGATCACCTGCTCCGCCCACGCAAAACATGGCTCGCACTCATCCATCTCGGCGCCGACGGGAGAACAGCCACAACACGCCGGCTACGCCGCCCAACACGGTAAAGGGATGGGCACTGGCCCACAAGCCCACCCGCAGCGCCTTGCGAAACCGCTCCGTCTGCTCGGCCATCCCCAACGGCGGGACGACGGGCTGATCCCAATCGAAGTC
Source organism: Chloroflexota bacterium (assembly GCA_024277095.1). Taxonomy (GTDB): domain Bacteria; phylum Chloroflexota; class Anaerolineae; order DUEN01; family DUEN01; genus DUEN01. The sequence continues at coordinate 3,231 of JAJRVX010000189.1, read as the reverse complement.
CCGCAGCCGGGTCAGGAACCCCTGCTGTACACACCCCTCCAGGCTGAACACATGGATGTCATGAGTCCAACGATGGGCCAGACGGAGATCCCGAGCAAACTCGCTCCAGTCCAGAGGGGGAGGCAACGTAACCCCCTCGAATTCCACGCCGCCCCCGGTGACCCCCACGCCCACCGACTGGGCATCCCGCGCGTAGCTCCAGAGGATGCCGGGGCCGCGCGGCCGCATGTAGCTGGTATACAACATCAGGACCTCACGGTCGGCGGGGATATCCACCAGGCCGCCCAGGCGCTGAAACAGCGAGGAGCCCGCCTCCCGCTCGTCGATGATGAACGGGATCAGATAGCTGTCCACATGGTAGCCATCCGCCCGAATCTGTGCCACCAGCGCGCTATACTCGATCTGGGCGCGACGCAGCCTCTCCCGATCGAAGAGCCGCCGCAACACCCTGGGCAGCACCTGCCATCGGTTGACCGCCAACTGCCGGGCCTCGCGGAAATCCGGCTCGATATCCAGGCCCACACCCGCCCAGCGAAGATCATGCTCGGCCGTCCAGGCCTTAAACGCCACATAGCGGGCCGCCGCCTGCGAGGCATTGCTCTGGTTGAACCAGTACCCCTGGCTCTTGGGCAGCAGCAGCCAGGCGATCACGGGGATGCCTGCCTTGTTCAGGCGACGCACAATCTTGGCCCGCTCGGAGGAGAGGTCCAGGATGCCCAGGCTGACGCTGGCATCCAGGGCCTTTAGATCGTTGATCACCTTCGATCCGGAGAACAGCTCCTGCAGCGCATCAGCTTCCAGCTCGCAAAAGAACGTCAATCGAGGATGTGCCATATCCTTCGCTCCATGGGTAAGAGTTCATCTGCCGACGTCATCCTATCGTACCAGCTTTCAGGCGAATCGTACAGCCCGGAAGGATTGCCCCACGAGAGCCACCGGCAGACCGGGCCGCTTCGCCCCCCCTTCCATCCCGGCAGTAGCTTGGCCCCATGCTAACGCAACGCGTCAGACGTGTCAAAGGTGGTGACACAGTGAACAGGCATAGAGCGCAATAAGTTGCTCCACCTCACGCTTGAACATATAATAGGATCGCTGCAACCACCAGGATCGGCCGTTATGTCGAAGGAAGGCACCGGATGGACAGGACAATTGCGCTGGACCAACTTCGAGAGGACCCAATACTGGCGTTTCCGCCCGATGAGTGGAGGAGCACCCGCCCTACGGACCGCATTGCCCGCCTGAAGCGGCGGATCATGGAGACGGAGCGCCAGATCGACATCGAGCGGGCCCGCTATGCCACACAGAGCTACAAGCGCACCGAGGGGCTGCCGATGCCCATTCGACGCGCCCATATGCTGCTGGACCTGGTGCGCCATATGAGCATCGCCATCTACCCGGGCGAGTTGATCGTGGGCAACCGATCGCTGCTCCCCCGCATGGGCGTCATCGCCCCCGAGGGAGCGGTGAACTGGCTGGACGAGGAGCTGGAGACCCTGCCCATCCGGCCACAAGACCCGTTCCAGATCAGCCCAGAGCAGATCCGTGAACTGCGAGGGGAGGTCTTTCCCTACTGGCGCGGCAAGACGTTGGAGGACATCGTCGCCGCCCGGCTGCCAGACGACGTGAGGCGAGCCGTCAAGGGCAAGGCGTTCAGCCTGAACCAGACCGATCACGCCCAGGGGCACATCCTGCCCGATGTAGAGGGATGGCTGCGGATCGGGGTGAACGGCCTGCGAGACAAAGTGGAAGCCGCCCGGCAACGCCCGGAAGCCCAGACGGTGGAGCAACAGATCTTCTACGAGGCGGCCTCCATCGCTCTGCAGGCTGCCCACGAGTTCATGAACCGCTACGCCAACCTGGCGCGAAGCCTGGCCGCCCAGGAGTCCGATCGCCAACGGCGAGAGGAGCTCTTGCGCATCGCCGACACGTGCCGCTGGGTCTCCGAGCATCCCCCTCGCGACTTCTGGGACGCCCTGCAGCTGGTCTGGTTCCTCTTCACGCTGCTACAGGTCGAATCGAACGCCAGCAGCTTCTCGCCCGGACGCCTCGATCAGTACCTGCTGCCCTACCTGGAGCAAGATCTGGCGGACGGCCGGCTGACCCTGCCGCAAGCTCAGGAGCTCCTGGAGGCGCTGTGGCTCAAGTTCAACGAGGTCGTCCTGCTGCGTAGCAGCGCCAGCGCCCGATACTTCGCCGGGTTCCCCATCGGCTTCAACGTTATCCTGGGCGGGCAACTGCCGGACGGCCGGGATGCGACCAACTTCCTCAGCTACATGTGCCTGCGAGCCCAGGCAGACCTGCGGCTCACCCAGCCCAACCTCTCCATCCGCATCCACCGGAACAGCCCAGGCGACTTCCTGATGACCGCCTCGTACGTCATCAGCCTGGGCACCGGTATGCCTCAGGTCTTCAACGACGAGGTCATCATCCCCGGCCAGATCCGCCGGGGCGTCGCCCCCGAGGACGCGATGAACTACGCCGTGGTCGGGTGCGTGGAGCTCTCCACGCCGGGCAAGGCGCTGGGTTGGAGCGACGCGGCCATGTTCAACATGACGCGCGTCCTGGAGCTCACGCTGTTCGGCGGCAGGGATCCACAGACGGGCGAGCAGATCGGGCTGGAGACCCCACCCCTGACCGAGATGCGCTCCTTCGCCGATCTGGAGGCCGCGTATGACCGGCAGATGGCCCATTTCATCGATCTGATGGTGAAGGGATGCGATATCGTCGATCGGACCCACGCCGACGTATACCCCTCCCCCTTCCTCTCACTGGTCGTTCAGGACTGCATCGAGCGCGGCGTGGACGTGACCGCCGGGGGAGCGCACTACAACTTCTCGGGCGTGCAGGGCGTGCAGATCGCCAACGTGGCCGACAGCCTGGCCGCCGTGCGACAGGCCATCTTTGAAGAGGGATGGCTCACAGCGGATGAGCTGCTGACGGCGCTCCGGGAGGACTTCGCTGGCTGGGAGCCGCTGCGCCAGCGCCTCATCCATCGGGTGCCCAAGTACGGCAACGACGACGACCGGGTGGACGATCTGGCGAGGAAATGGGCGGATCGCTATTGTGAGCTGGTGGCCCGGTATCCGACGATCCGGGGCGGCACCTACCAGCCCGGCTTCTACACCGTCTCCGCCCACGTGCCCATGGGGGCCAACGTGGGCGCCACCCCCGACGGTCGACGCGCCGGGACCCCGCTGGCCGACGGGGGGCTCTCCCCCATGGCCGGACGGG
>JAJRVX010000188.1:0-8591 GCA_024277095.1 Chloroflexota bacterium | reverse complement strand
GCGACGGCTTCCCATTCCTCATCGCGCGAGGCCATGAGACCGAGATGAACATCTCTCCGGAGGAACGTGACAGTTTTTTCACGGTCCGCCCCCCGACAGCCGATAGACCCGGATCTCCGGCCCCAGCGCTCGCGGCCCCGGAACGAACTGCGCGATCGGCTTCCCCTCCCACAGGCCCCGATAGAACGCCTCGCGCTCCGGCGCCGTTCCCCGCCCCACGTATCGATTCCAGATATAGCTGCTGATGAACAGGTACTCCATCCCGCGATCCCGATACCAGGCCAGAGGTTCCTCCGCCAGGGAGAAGCGACGCTCCTCCACGAACCGTCCGGGGGGCACCTGGATCGTGTACGCCTCATAGGCCACGTGCGTCCCCGGAGGCAACTGGGACAGCGCCCACTCCGTCGCCTGCTGTCGGGTGTCCGGTTGCGTGCGCAGCCAGTCGTAATAAAGGCTCTGATAGGCGGGCCACACGGCGGCTCCCCCCACCAGCAAGGCCAGCCCAATCGAGGCCGCCTGCGCCCCCCAGCGATCCGACAGTCGCCCGGCGACGAAGAGGATCCCCCGGCCGGCCAGCAACGCCTCGAACGGCATCAAGGGCACCGCCCAGCGCTCCCATTGCAGCCCGGCCGTCAGGATGACGAGGCTGTACAGCCCGGCGAACCCCAGGGCCAGCCCGTCGTCCCGACGGGGCCGCGCCAGGATCAACGCCAGCCCCAGCCCGGCCAGTAGCTGGATCGGCAGCCCAACGCCCCAGTTCAGAGGCAGCCGCAGGTAGAACCACAGGTTATCCAGCACGCCCGCGCTGGACGCCCCGGGATGCTGGCTGCGAGCCTCACGGATGATGTGCCACGCGGCAGTGCGATAATCCAGTGCCACGTACGGCGCGCTGAGGAAGAAGGTCAGCACGGCGACGCCGATGAGTCCCCAGAACGCACGCGCCCGGGCCAGCGCCTCCAGCCGGGCGATCAGCTCCCCGGCCCGAGACCGGGCGGGCGGCCACAAGACCGCCAGCACGCCCCCCGCGGCCAAAGCCAGGATCCCCAACCGCGCCAGGTTGTAGAAGTACAGCGCGGCCTGTCCGGCGATGCTGTCCACCCGCCCGTCGCTGGCGAAACGCCCCAGCCAGCCGGCCACCCGGCCGGGTCCCGCCCACAAAGCCACCCCGAACAGGAGCCCCAACACCACCGCCCCGGGCACACGCCGCCGATACAGGCGGTCGCTCCACCGCCCAGCCACGCCCGGGCGGGGAGGTGTGTGAATCGCCAGCGCCACGATCAACGGCAAGGCGACCAGCGCCACCGGGTACTTGGTGGCGACGCCGAAGCCGAGGCAGGCCCCCGCCCACAGCCAGTTGCGGCCGACCCCGTCCTGGGCCATGCGCAGGGCCAGCCATGTCCCCCACACGGCGAAGAAGGTGGCCGGCACATCCGACGTGGCATGCTGGCTGGTGATGTTGTGAAGCTGACTGACGGCGAGGAACAGAGCGGTGATCAGGCCCAACCGCACGCCCCCCACGTGGCGCCCGACCCCATACGCCAGAGGGATGGTTCCCACGCCACAGACCAGCGTCACCAGCCGGGCAATCAGGTACCACAGCGTGGGGTCGGCCTGGAACGCAGCCAGATAGTCCGCCCGCCCTGCCCAGGCGCCGGCCGCCCGGCCGACCAGGTAGACCACGGCATACAGGAGGCCATCCAGGTACATCAGCGTAGAGGATGGATGGGTGAACTTACGAGGGTTCAGATCGCCGGTGACCACGAACCCCACCGCCTTCTCCACCACCTCTCGCTCGTCCACGTGATAGATGAGCGGCAACCCGAAGTTGATGCCGAACAGCCGCAGGACCAACGCGGCGAACAAGATGCCATACAACGGCCTGGGCCAGCCATGGCGCTTCCCCGGCAGGGCGAACATCCTCACTCCACAGCGTCAGGGTGTAAATAGAGCGATGCGGCAGCCGGACAGCCGCCGCATCGGATCACTCGCTTCCATTATACGTTCCCACCAGGGTCGGGTCAAACCTCACACGCGTGACCGATCAGATCACTCCACGATCACCATGGGCAGGTAGACATCCAGCCCATCCCGCCGGCCGAAGTTCACCTCGAGCGAGCTGCCCGGCGCCGCGTTCACCAGCGGGTTGAAGTCCGTGGTGCTGTAGTAGCCGGCGGGCCCCGCCGCCCGCAGCCGATAGGTCCCAGGCGGGACCTGGGCGAAGGTGTAGCGCCCCTGCGCGTCCGCGTCCTGCGCCTGCACTACCGATCCCTGAGCGTTCAGCAGCAGGAGACGACTGCCCGGAAGCCCGGGCTCCCCCGCGCCACGGACGCCATCCCCGTCCTGATCATCCCACACCACGCCGTGGATCTCCGCGGGCTGCGGCGTGGCGGTCGGCGTGGGAGTTCGGGTCGGCGTGGGGGTCAGGGTCACCGTCACGTACACACCGAAGTCCCATCCGGTCTCGCCGCCCGCCGGGACGTACAGGAGCGCCTGGGAGGCCGTGGAGAACGCGTATCCATCGGGCGCCACAGCGACCAGCAGATACGTCCGATTCGGCGCCACGTCCGCAAACAGGTAGCTCCCATCCGGCCCCGACGTTTCCGTGGCGACCCGCGTGCCCGCGAAGTAGAGTTCGAGGCGCACGTCCGGCTGGCCGGGCTCCCCCGCATCCCGAACCCCGTCGCGATCCACGTCATGCCATACGACGCCGGCTACCCGTCCCATGGGCGGTGTGGGCGTAGGCGTGGGCGTGGGCGTGCTCGTCGGCGTGCTGGTGGGCGTAGGTGTGGGCGTCGGCGTGCGAGTCGGCGTCGGCGTATCGGTGGGAATCGGCGTCAGCGGCGTCGGCGTGGGCGTGTGCGTGGGCTGCCACTGAACCGCCTGCGCGTCCAGGACCAACTGCCCCCAATCGGGAGAGCTGCGCGACGTCTGGGTGCCCTCCCACACCATGTGGTTCTGCCACTCGCCCTGGGAGCGTCCGCCGTCATCATCCCGTAACGCCCACGTGAACCCGAGGACCCGCCCGATGGCGAACGGGTCCAGGTTCATCAACGTGCGTGGGATGGCGATCTCCATGTTATATCCATCGGTGGTCCGGCGGGTGGAGAACGCGATCCCCGTGATCGGCGAGCCGAACCGCCCCACGCGGCCGTCGATCACGAAGGTGAACTGATGGTCATCCGCCCCGCCGGGCAGGTGATCGTGCAGGCCATCGATCCCCATCTCGATGGAGTCATCCCACCACATGTTGTCGCTGTCCGTCACCAGCACATCGTCCAGCACGTGGATGGCGAAGTAGAGGTGTTCCGCATCCCATGCCGATCGCAGCGTCGCGGTGAAGTCGCCCGGCTTCGGCGTCGAGCGCGGCGCCACAAAGGCGGCCGTGGTGGGATCGAGGAGCACGGATCCCGTATCCGGCCAGTCGCTGATATCCCCGTTGACCACCGGCGCCGTGAGCGCCTGATAGCTGATGATGGAGCGCGTGCTGAACGTCGGCGTGGCCGTCGGCGTCGGCGTGACGGTGGGCGTCGGCGTCGGGCCGGTCGGCGTGGGCGTGGGCGTCATGGTGGGCGTCGGCGGCTCACCCGGCGCGCCGGTGTAATGCCAGATGTGCCCCTGGTCGTCGCCCACCCAGAAGTCGTTCTCGCCGAAGACGAACAGGGAGACCAGGTTGGCCGTCGTCGGCGGTCCCTCGATCGGATGCCACGTTTGGCCATCAGTCGTGCGGTAGACGCTCCCCTGCCATCCCACCGCGTACCCGAGGGTGGGACTCACCATCTCGATCCGCTCCAACGTCACAGGAACGGCGGCCTGCTGCTCGAACACCGGGACGCTTAGCATGGCGTTGGAGATCTTCAGGATCGTGCTGGGCGGCTCGCCGGGAGCCGGGTCCTCCAGGGTGGTCACGATCCACCCGTTGTTGTTGTCCACGAAGCTGATGTCATATGCGTACCGGCTCACGTTGAACTGAGAGGGCCAGATCTTGCGGCCCCAGGTGACGCCGTTGTTGAAAGAGTAGTACAGCCGGCCCTTGGCCGTCGCGTAGCAGACGTTGGGCGTCGGGCACTCGATGTCCCGCACCACGAAGTTGTTGCTGACGGGCACGGGGTTAAAGGTGATGCCGTCGGTGCTGCGCAGGATAAAGTTCAGCGTGGCACCCGACAGGACGACGTTCCCCGTCCCGGTCCAGTGCACGGAGTACAGGAACCCACCATAGGGGTTGCCATCCCGATCGCTGGGCCGCGGCGATTTCAGCCAGGAATCCCCACCGTTGACGGTGCGCAGGATCGTCGCCCACCGTCCCACCGCCCAACACGTATCCACGTCCTTACAATGCACGTCGGACAGGAATCCCCGCTCGGCCGTGACCGGATGATTCGTCAGCTCCGTCCAGGTCTCGCCCCCATCGGTGGTCTTATAGATGAACGCCTGGCCGGAGGTGGCCGTCCATTCCGGCCCACCGACGGCATAGCCCACCGTCGGGCTGGGAAAGTAGATGCTCCACACCTTCGGCGCCGGAGGGCCCTTGGGCACCGTGAACTTCAGCTCCCAGGCCGGCGTCGGGGTGGGCGTTGGGGTCGGGGTCGACGTGGCCGTGGGCGTCGGCGTCTCGGTGGGAGTGGCGGTCGGCGTTGGCGTGAACGTGGGCGTCGGCGTGGAGGTAGGCGTCGCCGTCGGCGTCTCCGTCGGGGTGGGCGTGGACGTCGCCGTGGGGGTGGACGTCGGGGTAGGCGTCGCCGTGCCGTTGGGGAAATCCACAGTCGTCGTCACCAGGGAGCTCACGGTCACAGGCACCACGGGCACACGGGCGAAGTAGCCCGGCGGCGCGGTCAGCTCCTGCACCACATAGGGGCCAGGCTGCAAGCCGGAGAAAGCGTACGCGCCATCGCTCCCGGTCACCCTGGAGTCGATGGGCACCCCCCCCTGGGACAGGACGATAACCGCCCCGGCCAGCGGCGGCTCGCCCGCCTGATAGAAGTAATCCCCGTTGACGTCGTCAAACACCACGCCCGCGATGGCCCCCGGCTCCGGGGTCGCCGTAGGTGTGGGGGTAGGCGTGGGCGTAGCCGTCGGAGTCGGCGTGGGTGTCGGGGTCGGTGTGCCCGTCGGAGTCGCTGTAGGCGTTGAGGTCGGAGTCGGCGTATCGGTAGGGGTCGCGGTCGGCGTCACCGTGGGCGTATCCGTCGGAGTCGCCGTAGGGGTTGGGGTCGGCGTGTCCGTCGGGGCCGTCTGCCAGGTCGGGGCAGCGCTGATCGGAGCCGTCCACCCGGCCCACAAGAGCATCACCCCCAGGAACGCCGATACCGCCAGGGCCGCCGTATGTCGTCTGTTCACAGCCATCCTCCCAGCCGGGGGCTATCCTTCTCGTCAGCGTTCACGCACCCCGGTCATGACATCGCTCTCGATACCGGCGGGCCTCCCCCCGGATGCCGCCACGCTCCCGGAGACATACGAAAATTCGGCAGGGGTAAGTCCCACACCCGCCTTTCCGGCCGATGTGGGACCCCCACCGTTTATCCGGGAGGCAACACCCTCGAGGAAGACTCCACGAGAGCCGATGCAGGCAAAGCTCCCCACCCTCCCGACCCAAGCATCGCGCCTGAAAATGAAGATTCTATGAACGCACCGGATGCACAGGATGACAAAATCGTCATATAAAGCATACTGCAGATACGGGAGATGTCAACTCCGCCGAGCCCCCAAACACGCGAGCGGATGGCAACAACAGTGACGACTCCCGGCCGCCACAGATGGAGCGCCATCCGATTGGGGAATCTCCGCCCAGGCAAACGAAAGCCGGGGCACCCAAACGCCCCGGCCTGCCAAGCCGCCAAACCGCCCAGCGCATCCCCGATCATCTCAAGTCCGGTGGCCGCCACGTCTCCCGATCGCCGATGACGCGAGCGGGCACGCCGGCAACGATGGCCCCCGACGGCACATCCCGGGTCACCACCGCGCCCGCCCCCACCACAGCCCCCGCCCCGATGGTCACCCCATCCAGGACGATCACCCCCACCCCCAACCAGGCGCCATCCTCGATGATGATATCGCCGCGGGAGTACAACGGCTGCCGCTGGATCGGCCGATCGGCCGCCAGGCCATGTTCGTATGGATAGAAGGCGCATCGGGGCGCCACCTGCACGCCTGCCCCCAGCCGGATCGCGCCCACGAACGCGGTGAAATGGCACCCGGGCTGCACATGTGTGCCCTCCCCGAAGACCACGGCCCCACCCTCGCCGGTTTCGATGATGGTGTCCCGATAGAGATGCACCCGATCGCCCAGTCGCACCCCGCCTCCGCCGGGATGCTGATAGATCACGACCCGATCATCGATGAAGCAGTGAGACCCCAGCGCCAGGTCCGTACAAACGATCTCAGCACGGGGGGAGATGTACCCGCGAGCGTTCATGCGGGCCAGGACGCGCCGCTCCTTGTACGGCGGCAGCGGCCAGGCCGCCAGCCGCGCCGCCAGACGGCCGCGCCAGTCCAGCCCCGCCCGCGCCAGCCAGAACTCGATCCAGCGCTCACGAACCACGTTTCCTCTCCACATACCCATGGGAGCGGAACCAGGCGATCGCCTGAGAAAACGCGCGCTCCAGATCAGATTGCGGCATCCCCAGCTCACGGATGGCCCGCGTCGGATCGGCCGTCAGCGCCTGCGGCAGGTGACGGGGCCGGTCCGTCCGGCCGCGCAGCCGCGCCCAAAGGCCAGTCCGCGGCCGCGCCGGGGCAGACCGCCCGCTGATCCGCTCCATCAGGGCCAGGTACGCCCGCTCGTCCAGGTTCCCCTCCGCGTGCCCGAGGATATAGCGTCCCCCCACACGTCCGCGCTCGGCCGCGGCCACCATGCCCTGAACGACATCCGCTACCGGCACGAAGTTCACGCCGCCCTCCGGATAGGGCAGCCATCGGCCGCGCAGGAACGCCAACAGGCGACGCCCCGTGGCGCTGGGAGCCACGTCCTCCGGCCCCACGCAGGCCGTGGGATGCACGATCATCACCGGCAGGCCCACGTCGGCCATCGTTCGCGCGATCAACTCGCCGAAGAACTTGGAGCGCACGTAATGAGAGGCGTCCCATAAATTGAACGGGACCGATTCGTCGGGGACAGAGCCATCCGGTGGGCGGCCGATGGCGCCGACCGTGCTGGTGTGCACGATCCGCTCCACGCCCGCGTCCCGGGCCGCCAGCAGCAGGTTGAGCGTCCCCCGCACGTTCACCCGATACATCCGGTCGATATCCTCCGGGCGGGTGGAATACGCGGCGGCAAGGTGATACACCACCCGACAACCAGCCACGGCCGCGGCCGCCGACTCCGGCCGGACCAGATCGCCCACGATGATCTCCGCCCCCTCCTCCGCCAGAAAGGCCGCCGACTCCGGACGTCGGGCCAGGACCCGCACCGACTCGCCGCGGGCGAGCAGCAGGCGAGCCAGATGCCGCCCGATGAAGCCCGTCGCCCCCGTCACCAACACGCTCATCGAAGCCGACTCCGCAGTCGCGCCCACAAGCCGGCGCCTCGCGCCTCGACGGCTCGCCCCAACATGTCCAGCCAATCATCCCGCACGCCCAGGCCCGGCGCCAGATCCAATCCCGGATACCAGATAAACGGCTTCACGTGCACCCGTACCGCCTCCGGCAGGCGTCGCACGAACCCGGCCGTGCGGCGCACGGTCGCCTCCGTCTCGCCCGGCAGCCCGGTCATCACGAAGACCCGACAGGTGAGGCCCGCCTCCACCGCGGCCTTCGCCACATCTAGCGAGCGCCGGACATATCGCTCGGCCTCGCCCCGATCCGCCACCCGTCTCGTCGCGATCAGGAGATCCGGATCCGCGCTCTCCACGCCGATCTTCACCGTTATACAGCCGGCCGCCCGCATCTCCGCCAGCAGCGGAGGATCGAAGTGCTCCGGGCGGGATTCGCACTCCCACGCCAGCGAGATCCCCATGCGACGGATCCCCTCGCATAGCGCCAACACCCGCCTCCGATCCCTGGCGAACACCGGGTCACGAAACACGACGCGGGGCGGATCGAAGCGCTCCGCCAGCCACCGTAACTCCTCCAACACGCGCTCCACCGATCGCTCTCGAAGCCGATCCCCCATGCCCAGCACATACGGGCAATAGGAACAGCCGTCGGGACACCCCCGGCTGCTGAACACGCTGAGAAACCGATAGCGCTGCCACGGGACCACATCCCAGGCCGGAAAGGGCAAGCCATCCAGGTCGATCAGGCGATCGTCCCTCCCGTAGCCAGGGACCCCTAACCCGGAGGGCGACAGCTGCCCCCGTCCGCCATTCGCGACGGCCCGGATCGCGGCGGGCAACGCCATCTCCGGCTCGCCCATCAGGGCGGCGTCCGCCACATCCTCGGCCAGCCAGACCTCCGCCGCGGCCGCGGGCCCTACCAGCAACGAGCGCACGCCCGGCCGCTCCTGACGCAACCGCCGCAGGAACGCGATGTCCGCCGATCGGGTCGCGTGGCTCACTTGGGCCACGACGACCGCCCGCTCGGGCACCCGGGCCAGCGTCTCCGAGGCATCCCACTCTTCGGCCACCGCGTCCAACAGGACGAACGGCTCCCCGGCGGCG
>JAJRVX010000187.1:0-2687 GCA_024277095.1 Chloroflexota bacterium | reverse complement strand
TAATCGACGGCGGTTCCACCGATGGCAGCGTGGAGATCATCGAGCGCTACGCTGACCGCCTCAGCCACTGGACCTCAGAGCCCGACGCCGGCCAGACAGAGGCCATCAACAAGGGCTTTGCCAAGGCGCGTGGCGAGATCCTCGCCTGGCTCAACTCCGATGACCTGTACCGGCCAGGGGCCGTGCGCCAGGCGGTTGCGTTCCTGCAAAGGCATCCCGAGGCAGGGATGGTCTATGGGGATGCCGACTACATAGACGAGCGCGGCGAGGTCGTCGGCCGCTTCCCGGCCGCGCAGACGGATTATCGACGCTTGCGCCGGGGCTTTGTCCACATCCCGCAACAGGCCGCCTTCTTTCGCGCCTCATTGTGGCGCCTGGTGGGTCCCCTGGACCCCGCCTTCTATTTCGCCATGGATTACGACCTGTGGGTCCGCATCGCGGCCCTTTCGCCCATCGTCTACATCCCCAGTACCTGGGCGGCCTTCCGCCTGCACCAGGGCGCGAAGACACTCGCCGCGGCCGAACGGTGCTGGCCAGAGATGATCCGCGTGCACCGCAAGCTGGGGGGTGGGGTCCTTTCAGCGATCTACGCCAAGTTCGTGTTGCGGAAGCTCCTTGAACCCCTCTTGCCCTGGCGGCTGAAGGCCAGGTTGTGGTTCCAACGCCGTTTCAAGGCCCGGAGCTCCCCGTTTGCAGGCGGGCCGCCATCGTAGCGGCCACAGGAGGAATACAGGTCGTGTTGGAGTCGGACGCTTCGCGCAGGACCTCCGAGCTGGGGGCTCCCATGCCCGGCGCAAGGAGTGTTTGTTGATGGCCCGTGATGCTGACGCGGCCAGGGGTTTGGGCACGGCCGCTCGAGGGCCTCTCCGGGAAGGCGGAGCCGATCCTGCCCGGATCTGTGGGACTTCTCCTGGCAACCGCCGGCCCATAGCCCTCTTTTCCGTGACCTTCCCGAGCCAGGGGGGAGGGATCGCGGTCTATGCCTTTGAGACGGCGAACGAGCTCTGGCAGAGGGGGCTGCCTGTGGTCGTCGTCGCGGGCTCGGTTGACCCCTCCGATCTGGAGCGGGACAGCTGGCTTCCCTTCAGGGTGATGCGATTCCCAAGGGTCAGGAGCAAGGTGAAGAACCTGCTGTATCGGGCGCTGGCCCTAGCGAAGGCGTGGCTCGCCTTCCGGCCCGCCCTGGTGCTCGCCACAGACTGGTATGGCGTCGGAACCGTTACGTGGGCTCTGGCCAAGATCCTGCGTTTTCCGTACGCGGTTGTGGCCCATGGCAACGAGGTGCTCCAGTGCAGGCGACGCCCTTTTCTCCGCTGGATAGGGGGGAAGGTGATGACGGATGCTCGCGCAGTGGTGGCCGTGAGCCGCTTTACGGAGGGGCTCATTCGTGAAACTTGGCCCGATGTGTCTCACCTTCAATTCATCCCGAATGGGGTCTCCCCCGAGCGCCTCCGGGCTGACATGGCGCCGGAGCAGCTCCGTCGCGAGCTCGGGTTGGGATCTCGGCCCGTAATCCTGACGCTCGCCCGGCTTGTGAGGAGGAAGGGACACGACCAGATCCTGCGCGCGCTGCCCGGCGTCATCGCGGCGGTGCCAGATGTCATCTGGGTTGTGGCAGGCGAGGGCCCGATGGCCCAGGAGCTGGAGGGCATGGTCGCTCAGATGGGGGTGGGGGACCACGTCCGATTCCTCGGCCGCGTAGAGGAGGGGCTCAAAGGGAGTCTCTACAATCTCTGCGATGTGTATGCCATGGTGTCCCGGATGATCCCGGACGAGAACGAGGTCGAGGGCTTCGGCATTACCTACCTGGAGGCGAGCGCATGTGGCAAGCCAATTGTGGCCGGCCGCTCCGGTGGGGTGGAGGACGCCGTCGTCGATGGCGAGACCGGGCTTCTCGTGGACCCGCTAGACACGTCCGCTCTCGCCTCGGCGCTCATCCGGCTGCTTACCGATCGGGAATTCGCCAGACGGCTGGGTGAGGCCGGGAGGCGGCGCGTCCTGGAAACCTTGACCTGGGATAGGGTGACCGGGCGGCTCTTGTCGCTCTTGTCGAAGGATGGTTAGCGTTTTCCCGTCCGGACGGATAGAATCACAGCATGGACCTGGATCATCGGCCTGAGTGAGGATGAGACTGAGTGAGAAAGGGACGCTGCAGAGCTTTGGCATCCCCCTGCTAGTGCGCGCGCTGCGCAGGATGCGATGGCGCATGGATCCGAGGGCTGGGCGAAGCCGCCGGAGGCTGCGGGGGCTGCGGGGTAAGCACCTGAACCAGCGGTGTTTCATCATCGGCAATGGCCCGAGCCTGAACGGGATGGACCTCCGCCCTCTCGCGCGGGAGGTGACCTTCAGCTTGAATCGCGGCTATCTCCTGGGCGACCGCATGGGAGCTCCGGCCACGTATCATGTGGTCGTCAACCGCTACGTATCCGATCAGTGGGGACAGGATATCGCGAACCTGCCATCGACGACCTTTGTGCCGTGGGGCCACAGGAGATACTACGCGCGCGAGGCTGAGCTGATCTACATCGGTGGTCCCGTCGAACCGGACCCGCCTCGCTTCAGCACGGATCCGAGCAGGGACTACTGGGTGGGGGCGACAGTCACTTACGTGGCGCTGCAATTGGCCTACTACATGGGTTTCGACCGCGTGATCCTCATCGGGGTGGATCATCGGTTTCGGGCGCAGG
>JAJRVX010000186.1:0-20695 GCA_024277095.1 Chloroflexota bacterium | reverse complement strand
TTGGTATATCACGGATAGCCGTAAGAGTGATAACGGGAGGACAAACGGCAAGGAGGAGTCGAAATCTGGCGAGAAAGCCAAGGAATCATCTGAGAAGGCGGACTGAGCGTCCGCCTTTTGCGTTTCCGGGTGGGAATCGTCTATCGTGTAAGCGCCGGCGGGGCACGGCTTCATCGACCCTCGCGTGGCGTTGTCAAGGCTTCCTGGTCATCCTTCCATCCCCTCGTCCGCGTGAGGCCCGCCGCAGGTGAGGCGCGGAAGCTTCGCCTGCTTTGGGGCGCATGATTCGTCCCCAGCCGCTCCCAACGTGTGTTCCTTGACCCTTTACCAGGTCCGATGGAGTGTTCCTTATGGTTCCGTCTGTCACCCTGTCTTCCGCCTCTCGGCATTATCAGGCTACCCTGGAGGAGGTGCGCCGGGAAGCCTGTCGCTGGATCGCCCTCTCCCTATGTCCCGTCGGCGCCCTGCTGGTCCTGGGGGCCGGATCGTTTCGGGATCCGCTCCATGGCGCCGTCCTGGGTGGGCTGACGATGGCGATCTCCCTGCTGGCCTGGCGGCTGACTTACCTCTTCCATTGGGTGGGAGCCTGGTGGCTCGTGGCGGGATGCGCGGCGGTGAATTTGCTGGCCCTGCAATGGTATCCTCTCGAGAGCGTCGTCCTGCTGCTGGCCTTGCCGGCCGGGCTGGCCACCCTTCTCCTGGGCCTCCGATCCGGCGCCCTCGTCGCCGCTTTCCTGAGCCTGATCATGCTGGGAAAGGCCCAGCTCCTCCTGCCTTTGCCCCCCTCCCCTTTGAGGGGTGGAACCCAGATCGCGGCGTTGGTGGCCACGTGGGGCACGTTGGCCTTGGTCTGGATCTCCTCTCAGCCCGTCCAGCGGGCGATCGAGTGGCCGTGGGTCAGCTATGAGCGGGCGCGGCGGCTTTTGGAGGAGGCTCGTGAACAGCGGATGGAGCTCAAGCAGGTCCAGGAGGATCTCTATCAGGCCAATCAGGAGCTCGCCCGGCTGTCCGATCGGCTCAAGGCGATGGCCCAGGCTGCTGAGGAGGCGCGTCGGGTCAAGGAGGAGTTCGTCGCCAACGTGAGCCACGAGCTGCGCACCCCGCTGAACATGATCATCGGCTTCAGCGAAATGATCACGCAGGCGCCGCAGGTCTATGGCGCCGAGCTGCCGCCTGCCCTCCTGGCCGATATCGCCGCCATCCAGCGCAATAGCCAGCATCTGGCCAGCCTGGTGGACGACGTGCTGGACCTCAGCCAGATCGAGGCCGGGCGCATGGCCCTCAGCAAGGAGTGGGCCTCCATACAGGAGATCATCGAGGCGGCGGTCTCGGCCGTGCAACCCCTGTTCGAGTCCAAAGGGCTCTCCCTGGAGATCGAGGTGCCTCCAGACCTACCCGCACTCTTCTGTGATAGCATGCGGATCCGTCAGGTGATGCTCAACCTGCTCAGCAACGCCGGGCGTTTCACCGAGAAGGGGGGCGTGCAGGTGCGGGCCTGGCGCGAGGGGGAGGACATCGTGGTCAGCGTGGCCGATACCGGTCCGGGCATCGCCCTGGAGGACCAGGAGAGGCTCTTTGAGCCCTTCCAGCAGCTGGATGGCTCCATACGCCGCCGTCACGGGGGGAGCGGCCTGGGGTTGAGCATCAGCAAGCGGTTTGTGGAGATGCACAAGGGGAGGATGTGGCTGGAGAGCGAGGTGGGCGTGGGCACCACGGTCTATTTCAGCCTGCCGCTGAGCCTGCCCGCCCCGGCCGTGCTCGTCGGCAACGAGGCCGCCCGGTGGTTTAGCTTCTATCATCAGTATGAGCCGCGCACCCGACGGTCCAAGGCGCCGCCGCCGAAGCCCGCTCCCCGATTCGTCCTCTTGGAGCGGGGGGAGACGTTGCAGCGGCTGCTCGGTCGCTATATGGAAGGCGTCGAGTTCGTCTCCGTTCGGGATATGGACGAGGCCCTGCGCGAGCTGAGCCGCTCTCCGGCCCAGGCGTTGATCGTGAACGATTCCGCGCTGAAACAGATGCCTTCCTGGATGGGGAGGCTGGCCCACCTGCCCTATGGGACGCCGGCGGTGGTCTGCTGGGTGCCAGGGGAGGACGAGGCGGCGCAGCAGCTCGGCGTCGTGCGTTACCTGATCAAGCCGGTGACCCGCGACGCCCTGCTTTCCGTGCTGGAGGATTTGGGGAGGCAGGTGCGGACCGTGCTCCTGGTGGATGACGAGCCGGAGGCGTTGCAGCTCTTCGCCCGCATGCTCTCCTCCGCCCGACGCGGCTATCGGGTGCTTCGGGCGCCCTCTGGACGGCGAGCGCTCGATCTCCTGCGTGAGCGGCAGCCCGACGTGATGATCCTGGATCTGGTCATGCCGGGGATGAACGGGTTTGATGTGCTTCGGGAGAAGAGCCGGGATCCCGTCCTGCGTCAGATCCCGGTCGTCGTCATCTCGGCCAGGGATCCCACCGGGGAGCCCATCGTGAGCAATACGCTGACCATCACCCGCAGCGGCGGGCTCTCCGTACGGGATCTCGTGACCTGCATCCAGGCCGTCAGCGAGGTTCTGTCCCCATCCACGCGATCTGACGGTCGAGGGCAGCCAGAAAGGCCTGCCGGGTGACGGGTTTGCGCATGAACGCGCTGGCACCCAGGGAGAGCGCTAACTCCTCCTGGGCCAGGATGGTGCATACGATGATGGGGATATGGCTGGTGAGAGGATGCTGTCGCAGCCGCTCCAGGATCTCCCAGCCGTCCACCTGGGGCATCATCACGTCCAGAACGATGATCTGAGGGGAGAACTCTCTCACCAGGGGCAGGGCTTGTTCCGGGTCTCGTGTGCTGATCAGGCGATACCGGGTGCCGGACGTATATCGCTGCAGCAGTTGCAGGGTGTCCGCGTTGTCGTCGATGACCAGCACGGGGAACTGCCCCAGGGCGGGAAGCGTGAGGGCGGCCGTGAAGGCCTCCTCCTGGTCGGTGAGCGTCAGCTGCCCGCCGCACAATCCCACGAGCTGCCGGGCGATATCCAGGCTGACCGCGTCGTCGTTCAGGGGCGGTGCCGGGTCGGGTTGGGCGTTCGTACAGGACACCTGGATCTCGACCTCCTGGCGCACCGGCCGAACCGAGATGCGCACCCGGCCTCCTGGGGTCCGATGAATGGCCACGCTGAGGAGGCTGAGGAGAAGCTGGCGCAGGACGACGGCGTGCACCGGCAGGTCGGGCAGCGCGTCGGCGGGGGCGCTCTCCAGATGGACCTGATGCCGGGTTGCCAGCGGACGCGCCAGATCCAACACCGCGGAGAGCGTTGGGCCTAAAGGCGTCGGCTTCTCCGGCTGAGCGTCCTTCAGCCAGGTTAACTCCTCGTTCACGGCGGATTCGGCCGACGACGCTTCCGTGGGGACGGCCTCCTCGGCCTGCTCCTCCGCCAGTCGGTACTGCTCCCACAGCCGGCAGGCCAGCGCCTCCAGCGCGGCCTGCTGCTCGCGCCGCAGATGGCGAACGCTCAACCCCAATTGGTCCGCCACCTCCTGCTGGCTGAACTGCTGCACGTAGCGGTACAGGAGGAGGTCATAGATCCGCCAGGCGCGGGATTGCGGCAGCACCTCGGCATCCGGGCGCAGGGACTCGATGGCCTCCATCAGGATGCGGCGCAGGGCGGAGGACGCGTCGGGGCGATCCGCCACCCCCAAAAGGGAGGCGAGGGGGTTATGGCGCAGGTGATGAGGGTTGTAAAGGTGGTTGAGGGCGTCCCGCAGATGGTATATGAACTGCTCGTTGATCCACATGTCCGCTTTATGGCCTCTTTTCGCCCCGAGCGAGCGCTGAGTTCCCTTTTATAATTATATACGTAAGGTGTGGTCGCTGACAACTTGATCCGCACGCCGAGGGTTGTTCTGGCGAGAACTCAGCCGAGCCCCCTGACTGGACCCACGAACTGCCACGCCATCTCATGAGAGCCTCCGGTTGTCAAGCGACAGGAAGGATCCTCTGGGGCTTTTCAGTATTGGACGCAAGGGTGGATCGGAACAAAACCGCATGGCCTATCTTCCGGAATCGTGCGGCCGCATAGGGGGCTACCGGGCTCCTATCGTCGGCGCGCATTCCGCGGATGGGCGGGCCGCATAGCAGGATGCGGAGACGATCGAGATAGGGTGGGAGGCGAGCGCCCACCAGATCTTGTGGTTTGCGCCTTCCATGGGAAGGTCCCCCTCCGATCCCCCCGCAAGTTTTTACGGAGGAGGTTTGAGATGTTCGTCAAGAAGATCAGCCGACGCGATTTTCTGCGCTTCTCCGCTGGCGGCGTCACCGGGGCCATCCTGGCGGCGTGTCAGCCCGTTGCCCCCGCTGCTCCTCCCGCCGCGCCCAAGGAGGAAGAGGCAGCGCCGCAACCGGCCCCAGAACAGCCGGTGCAGGTGACGTATTGGGGGCATGCGTTCATGCCTCGAGTGGAGCTGGACAAGGTCTACATCGAGCAGTTCATGGAGCAGAACCCTCTCATCACCGTGGTGTACGAGAACCCGGGGGACTTCTCGAACAAGTGGCTGACCGCCATCGCCGCGGGTGCCGGGCCCGATCTCTGGGCGGACTGGAATGCATATGTCGGCACCGCGTACGCGCAGGGGGCCATCGTCCCGGTGGACTTCGTCGCCCTGGACATGGACGAGTCGGAGTTCATGGACCTTTACATCGAGCCGCAGAACACCTTGCAGGGGGCTACGTTCGAGGGTAAACTGTATGGGATCCCGAACGAGCTCAGCATCTACGCGGCGCACCTCACCAACAAGCTGTGGGAGGAGGCCGGCCTCGACCCGAAGACCGACTTCCCGAAGACGTGGGAGGAGCTGATCCCGGTGGCGGAGCAGCTCACGAAGCGAGACAAGGATGGCAAGCTGATCCAGCGGGGATGGGTGTTCGGGTGGGCGGCCTCTGTCTGGATGTTCCTCCAGTGGGGGGCGATGCTACGCCAGCTCGGAGGCTCTGAGGTCAGCGAGGATGGCAGGACCTGCACCATCAACACCCCGGAGGCGGCCAAGGTCCTTCAGTACTGGAAGGACTGGGTGGAGGAGGGTCGCGGCGGACCGCAGTATCAGAACGATCAGGCGGTTTTCCAGACGGGAACGGTGGCGACGGTGGGGCATCTGGGCTCCTGGGCGCGCCCGGGGATCCTGGACGCCGGGATCGAATACACCGTGCATCCGGTCCCCCGGTGGAAGGACGCGGTGAACAACAATGGGTTCGATATCTACGCGTACTTCCACATGGTGAACTCCCAGTCGCCGGACGAGGTGAAGCGGGCCGCCTGGAAGCTGGCCTGGTTCCTCGATTCGCACCCGGTGGAGTATCTGGACAAGACGGGGCTGTTACAGCCGCAGAAGAAGGTGGAAGCCTCCCGTGTGTTCCAGGAAACCCCCTATCTAGACGTCTTCCTGAACGAGATGAAGGTGAGCATGTACTCTCCTCGTATCCCGGGGTTCCTGGAGGTGGCCGACGCCCTGGCCCGGGTGCGCGACCGGGCGTGTGTGGAGGGGATGGACGTGGTGGAGGCCCTGGCCCAGGGCAAGGAGGAGATCGACAAGATCCTGGACGAGGCCTGGGCGGCCGCCGGGATCTGATCCCGGCCTCTGGCGGGGGCTGCGGCTGGGATGGCATGGTAGCGCTGCACCTGACCGTGACCCTTGGAGGGCGGATCGATGGCGACGGTAGCATCCTTTCCTGTCGTCTCGCGTTTTTGTGTGGTGCTACCCGACATGGAGCTGAGCCGGTGAAATCCGGCTCAGCTCCGCCGTAGGCCGCGATCGCGTTGAGAGAGTGTCTGAGAATTGCCGTTACCCCTGCGATGGGGAGGCCGGGGGGGCGAAGCCCATCCGGAAAAAGCCCTTCTCCCGCCTTCGACCTGCCTGGCCTCGGCCCAAGCCCTTCGGGAAGGGCCGAGAAAGGCTGGTACAGGCCGGAAAAGTGGGATTTCCGTGGAGGGGACCTCCCTTCCACACCTCCCCCTGTGGAGCTGGTAACTGAGGGGGCCCCTCGGACACCTTACCGGTAAAGGCTCATCTGTAAAATGCGTGCTGGCGGTAGGGGCGCAGCATGCAGCGCCTTACCAGTGGCGCACTTTCAGGAGATGAGCCACCGGTAAATTTTCAGACGCGCTCTGAGGGCGAGGAGGGCTACCTGACCAAAGGAGCGAAACGAATGGACAGTCAGGAAGTCCCGATCTCGAAGGGACGGGCCGCGACGCCCCGGAAAGGCGTGGCGGACAATCTGGCAAGGCACTGGGGTCTTCGAAAGCGGCTGTTTTTCCGACGGGATCTCTACGGGGCGCTTTTCGTCGCGCCAGCTATGATCTTTTTCCTTGTGTTTAATCTCTATCCCATGGTGAACGGGTTCTACCTGAGCCTGACCCGGTACACGCTTCTGAAGCCTCCCCGGTTCATCGGCCTGGATAATTTCATCGGGTTGGCCAGCGACGCCCGCTTTATCAATGGGGTGAAGGTGACGACGCTTTTCGTCCTGGGCACGACGGTGCCCAAGTGGGTGCTCTCCCTGGCCCTGGCGTTGCTGTTCAAGGGGGAGTTCAAGTTCCGGGAGGTCTACAAGGTCCTGTACTTCATCCCCGCCCTGCTGTCGGGCGTGGTGGTCTCCCTGGTGTGGAAGCTGCTGTTCGACCCGCTCGGCTTGGTGAACGCCTTCGTCGAGCCCATGGTGGGGAAGAGCGAGATCTTCTGGCTGGCCGATCCCAAACTGGCCCCCGTGGCCCTCATGATCGTTGATAACTGGGCCGGCATTGGGTTTTTTATGTTAATCTGGTTGGCGGGCCTGGCCGGCATCCCGTCCGATTTTTACGACGCGGCGGCCATCGACGGGGCGAACCGGTGGCAGTCCTTCTGGCATATCACCCTCCCCCTCTTGAAGCCGACCACCATCTTCGTGATGGTGATCTCCATGATCAACTCGTTCCAGAGCTTCTCCCTCCAATTCGTGATGACCGAAGGGGGGCCTAACGACGCCACATCCACCATCGCATTGCTCGTCTACAACTATGGCTTCCGCTATTTCAAGATGGGCCAGGCGGCGGCCATGTCGATCTTCATGTTCGTCGTGATCATCACGCTCACTCTGACGCAGATGCGGTTGATGCGCGCGGAGGAGACGTCGTACATGTAGGGGGCGCGGCATCGCTCCGCTTTTTAGGCACAATTTGACGGGAGTTTGGGATATGTCCGTTGTTCCGGTGCAGAGGGTATGGTCTGTGAGTCGCAGGCTCTTCTCGCGCCTTTTGCTGCATGCCGTGATCCTGATCGGGGCCCTGTTGACCAGCGTCCCGGTGTATTACATGGTCAGCACGAGCTTTAAGGATGAGAGCGAGGTATTTGCCCTCCCCATCCATTGGATCCCGCATGAGTTCCAGGGGCTGGACAACTACATAAAGGCCTTCCACGTGGCCCCCTTCGGCCGATTCTTCCTGAACAGCGCCGTCGTGGCGCTGATCGTCGTCCTGACGACCATCTTCTTCAGCGCGCTGGCGGGATACGGCCTGGCCAAGTTCTCCTTTCCCGGACGTCAGCTGTGTTTCCTGATCATCCTGAGCACCATGATGATCCCCTTCCAGGTCATCCTCATCCCCCTCTTCGTCGTCGTCTACCGGCTGGGGTGGACGAATTCCTATGCGGGTCTGATCATCCCCGGCGCCATCAGCGCCTTTGGCGTGTTCCTGATGCGGCAGTTCTGCCTGACGCTTCCGGACGAACTGCTCGATGCGGCGCGCATCGACGGCTGTAGCGAGCCGGGGATCTTCTTCAAGATCACGCTGCCGCTGATGCAACCCGCCCTCGCCACCCTCTCCATCCTCACCTTCATGGGGAGCTGGAACAACCTGTTTTGGCCCATGATCGTCATCACACGCACCGAGTTGATGACCCTTCCCGTGGGTATGGCCTTTTTCCAGCAGCCGCTGCGCGAGCCGTACTGGACTTACATCATGGCCGTGTCCACGGTGGCCTCGTTGCCTGTGATCATCGTCTTCCTCGCGCTGCAAAAGTATTTCATCCAGGGCGTGGTGCTCTCCGGCATGAAGGGGTAGTGAGGAGGCGTGCATCTGCCCTTGCTTTTCTCGCCTTCGCACTTTACATTTGAAGGGCCAGGCTCCCATGTTGTTCCCTGGAGAGGGGGTGATCACCCATGAACACGCTTGCGATCCATGGTGGGACGCCGGTGCGCGCGAAGCCTTATCCGCCCTGGCCGGTGTACGATGAGCGGGAGATCGAGGCGCTCAAGGATGTGGTGGAAAGCCGCAAATGGACCAGCGCGCCCTACCTATACCGGGACTGTCCCAAGGAGTGGAAGGTCAGACAGCTTGAGGAGCGTTTCGCCGCCTATCACGATGCTCGCTATGGGATCGCCACGGGAAGTGGGACCGGTGGCTTGCAAGTCGCCTTCGCCGCCGCGGGGGTGGGGCCAGGGGACGAGGTCATCCTGTCGCCGATCACCTTCATCGCCGGTGCCACGCCCATCCTTCATTTGGGAGCAGTGCCTGTTTTCGCCGACGTGGACCCGGAGACCCTCAACCTGGACCCGGAAGCGGTGGAGGCGGCCATCACGGAGCGGACGAGGGCCATCTCCCCCCTTCATCTAGGCGGCTACCCCTGTGACATGGATCGGCTCAACGAGATCGCCGACAGGCACGGCCTGATGGTCGTGGCCGATGCCTGCCATGCCCACGGTTCCGAGTGGAAGGGCACCAAGGTGGCATCCCTCTCGCACCTCGCCGCCTTCAGCTTTCAGCAGGCCAAGCAGATCACCTGCGGCGAGGGGGGCATGACCATCACCAACGATCCTGATCTGTACGCGCTGTGCTACATGTACCACAATGATGGTCGAGGGATCGGGGAAGAGGGTGGCTTGTACAAAGTTCAGGGATGGAACTTTCGCATGAGCGCCTTCCAGGCCGCGGTCCTGCTCGTGCAGCTTGAGCGACTGGATGCGTTGATCGAGCGGAAGGCGAAGGCGGTCGCGTATCTCGAGCGGGAGTTCGCCGCGATCGGCGGGCTTCGCTTCCCCAAGAAGGACCCCCGGGTGACGCGGCAGAGCTTCCTGTACCCCAGGCTGCGATACGAGCGCGAGGCGTTCGGTGAGGTCCCGGCCGAGCTCTTTGGGGCTGCTCTGCAGGCGGAGGGCATCCCTGCTACGGGGCATTCGGGGCGGCTGTTGTATGAGCACCCGCTTTTCGTAGAGGGGCGTTTCCTCTCCGAGGCGGCCAAGCAGGTGGACTACAGCCGGGTGCGTTGCCCGGTGGCGGAGGCGTCAAAGGGGAAGTGGATTCACTTCGACCAGCGGGTCCTGCTGGGCGCTCGCGAGGACCTGGACGATTTCATCGAGGCTGTGGCCAAGCTGAAGGCGAATTTGGATGAACTCCAGCGCGAGGTCGCGTGAGGGAAAGGCCTCTGCGTAAGTCAGAGGGTCATCGATGTAGCGTCGAGAGGAGGGGACAAGTGGCGAAGCTGGCGATCCACGGCGGCCCGAAGGCCGCGGAGCGGCTACAGGTGCCATCTTGGCCGATGTACGACGAGGAGGACAAGAAGGCGGTCCTGGATGTACTGGAGGATCGGCATTGGTGTCGACTCTACCCGGGCTCTCGCGTGGAGGCCTTCGAGAAGGCCTATGCGGAGTATCAGGATGCCCGGTACGGCATCGCCGTGAGCAACGGCACCGTGGCTCTGGAGCTGGCGCTGTTGGCCTGCGGCATCCGCCCCGGGGATGAGGTGCTGGTCCCGGCCGTCACGTTTATTGCCAGCGCCTCCGCCATCGTGCGGGTCGGCGCGGTGCCCGTTTTCGTCGATTCGGACCCGGAGACGCTCTCCATCTCCCCCGCGGGGATCGAGGCGGCCATTACGGAGCGCACCCGGGGCATTGTGGCGGTGCACTATGGGGGGTATCCCATCGACTTCGATGCCATCCTGCCGATCGTGCGCCGGCATGATCTGGTGCTGATCGAGGATTGCGCCCACGCCCAGGGGACCGAATGGAAGGGGCGGAAGGTGGGCACTCTGGGACATATGGGCGCTTTCTCCTTCCAGGAGACCAAGGCGCTGACGGCAGGCGAGGGAGGGATCGTTCTGACCGATGATGAGGAGATCGCGGAGCGGGCTTCACTGCTGCACAACATCGGCCGGGTGGTCGGACGGCCGGGCTATGAGCACCACGTCCTGGCTTCCAATTACCGGCTGAGCGAGCTCCAGGGCGCGCTGCTGCACTCTCAGATGCGCCATCTGCCCGAGATGGTGGCCAGGAAGCATGAAAACGGCGAGTTCCTGGCCCAGGGGCTCAGGGAGATCGGTGGTGTGGAGCCTTTGAGGCGGGACGAGCGGATCACGCAGCGGGGATACTACTTCTTCGTCATCCGGTATAACCGCGAGCACTTCGATGGGCTGCATCGGGACCGGTTCGTCGAGGCGCTCAACGCGGAGGGGGTGCCTTGCGGCGCGGGGTATGGGGTGCCGCTTTACAAACAGCCGGCCTTCAAGCGGGAGCGTGTGGAGCCGCTGCTTCACCCGGCCTCCAAGCCCTGGCCGGATTACGAACACCTCCATCTCCCCGTCGCCGAGCGTTTCTGCGCCGAGGAGCAGATCACGATCCCTCACCAGGTGCTGCTGGCAGATCGATCGGGCATTCAGGCCATCCTGGATGCTGTGGCCAAGATCAAGGAGAATGTGGGCGAGCTTTTGTCTTGAGGAGATTGCCGAACATCACCGCGCGAACGAGGAAGGGGCGCCTCGCCCGGGGTGCTGATGGGGGTAGCCTCTTGCCTCGCTGAGGGAGGATTGAGATGAGTGCATTCCGTGCGGGCTTTGGTCGGGCAGACATCACGCCCAAGGTCGGTTGTAAG
The DNA here is from genome assembly GCA_024277095.1 of Chloroflexota bacterium. GTDB lineage: Bacteria > Chloroflexota > Anaerolineae > DUEN01 > DUEN01 > DUEN01. The sequence continues at coordinate 9,830 of JAJRVX010000186.1, read as the reverse complement.
CTCGTGGGCTATAGCAATCGCCCCGGCGATGCGACGGGCGTGCACGATCGTCTGTCCTCGCGGGCGCTCGTCCTGGAGGATGCGGGAGGGCGTTGGGCCATCGTCTCCAATGAGCTCTGCTATCTGAACATGGATAGCGTCCGGGAGATCCGGGAGGCGGTTCAGCGGCGGGTGGGCATTCCACCCTCACACGTGTTCATTGCCACCACCCACACGCATTCCGGCCCCCACGATCGGGAGGCGGACAACTGGGATCGGCCGCTGGTCGAGCTGGTGGCCGATGCCGTGGAGGCGGCCTGCGATGCGCTTCAGCCGGCGCGCATCGGTGCCGGGTACGGGATGCTCTACGGATACTCCGTCAACCGGCGCTGGCTCGACCGCCCGGTAGATCCCGGCGTCGCCGTGATCCGGGTGGACGATGCGGAGGGGCGACCGCTGGGGCTGGTGACGAACTTCGGGTGCCACGCGGTGGTGCTGGGGTATGACAACCTGCTGATTAGCGCCGATTGGCCGGGATACGCCTGCGCCAAGCTGGAGGAGGCGCTGGGCGAGGGCACGACCTGTATGTTCCTTCAGGGTGGCTCCGGCGATGTGAACCCGTTGGTGGAGGGAGTCCGTCGGCGTCTGCGGAGCGGCCATACCGTGGTGGCCATCGGCGAGGTCAGCTCCTACTACGGCCCGCCCGACGATCCGGAGCAGTGGAACATCGGCGATCGCGGGGGCGGCACCTTCGAGGAGGTGGCCGAGCTGGGGGAGGCCTTCGCCGACGAGGCATTGCACGTGGCCCGGGGGATTCGGACGACCGTTCCCTCCAAGCCCCTCTGGTCGGAGCAGGTGGTGGTAAACGTCGCGGCCGGGCCCGATGAGCCCCAGGTGGAGCTGGACGAGCTGGCGCTCTCCCTCATCACGGAGCGTCCCACGATCTCGGACCAGCGGAACATCCCGGCGGAGATCATGCTGCTGGGCGTGGGCGACGCGCTGCTGTTTGGGGAGCCCGGCGAAGTCTTCAGTCAGACGGCCGTGACCGTGAAGGCCCGGCTGCGCGCGTACGGGTACGGCACGCCGATGTTGGTCGGCTACGCCAATGGCTGGATGGCCTACCTGCCCGAACCGGAGGCGTTCGACGAAGGCGGATACGAGCCCGGATGGGCTCTCCGGCTGGGCCTGACCCGGTACATCCAGCCGCGCGTGTGGCAGGCCGTCGAGCCGATCCTCCGGGAAAGGGCCGTGAACGATCGATAACTCCAGGCCCTGATCCTCTTTGCCCTGCTTAGAGGACGATAGGGCCCTTGAAGGGGTGGCCGCCTCAGATATGCGCGGGGAAGGCCATCCCTTTTTCTATTCGCTCATATCGCTTTTTCCCTCCACGGGCGGTCGCACCTGAAAGGGGAGGTGCGGAGCTGAACCGGGATAGGGGGCACGGCGCCGCCGTGCCCCCTACAATACGGCAGTCGGGAAAGCGAAGTCTTCTATTATGGGCGTTTCTATTTCGGAGAGCGGCTTCCTACGCCGTATGACGCACCTCGGGCCGTCGCCACAGCGCCCACAGGCCCATGGCGAGGCAGGCCAGCGCTCCCACCGTGACCGCCGTCGGCGCTCCCCATCGGTCGGCGATGGCGCCCGCCTGGAGCCCACCCAACTGTGTGAGCCCCATGCCCGCCCACATCCACGTGCTCAACACCCGGCCGCGTAGCTCATCTGGCACCAGGCTCTGGATAAGCGTGTTCCCGGTGGTGTTCTGCATGATCATGGCGAACCCCGCGCAGGCGAGGGCGACCAGCGCCAGGGGGAACCAGTGCAGCTGGGCGAAGACCAGGAGGACGAGGGGCAGGCCGAGGTTGCCCACCGTGAACAGCCATCCCCGGCTGCGATAGCCCTGCAGCGAGGCCAGCAACAAGCCGCTGGTCAGCGCTCCGACGCCGATGGCCCCCGTCATCAGCCCCAGCCCTTCCGGCCCTACATCCAGGACGTCACGGGCGAACACGGGCAGCAGCGTGATGTAGGGGATGGCGAAGAGGCCGCTGGCGCCGAACAGGGACAGGATCGTGAAGATCACGCGATCGTGCGCGATGTAGGCCAGCCCCTCACGTAGATCGGACAGGGGCGATGTGCGCCGGGGAGCGTGCGGCCTGGTGTCCAGGCGCAGAGAGGCCAGGGCGGCGATCACCGGCAGGAAGCCGAGCCCGTTCAGGAGGAAGCATCCGGCGATGCCGACGCGGGCGATGAGGAGGCCGGCCAGCGGGGGGCCGATGATGCGGGCCATGTTGAAGGCGGAGGAGTTGAGCGCGACGGCGTTCATCAGGTCGTCTTTGCCCACCATGTCCACGACGATCGCCTGGCGGGCGGGCCCGTCGTAGGCGTTCACCACGCCCATCAGCACGACGATCGCGATGATGTGGGTGACCTGAATGTGCCCGCTGGCCGTGAGGGCGGCGAGGGTCAGGGCCAGCAGCATGGCCGAGCTCTGGGTGGCCAGCAGCAGGCGGCGTCGGTCCACGCGGTCCGCCGTCACCCCGGCGAACAGGCCCAACAGCATGACGGGGATGGCGCCGGAGAAGCTCACCACGCCCAGCAGGAAGGGGGAGTCGGTCAACTGCAGGACCAGCCAGCCCTGCGCCACGCGCTGCATCCAGTTGCCGACCAGGGTGATCAGCCGGGCGCTCCAGAAGAGGCGAAAGTCGCGATGCCGCAGGGCGATGAACGTGTGGGGTAGATGGCGGCGCAGGCGATCCCTTTTACTGCGCAGCCACTCGCGCCGCCCGGGGGGATGGGGCGTATGTGTTCCTGCCGCTTTGTTGGGGGAGTTCGAGCTCTCCGTATGTGATGGCATTTTGCAATGGAGGAGCCATAAACGGCCCTCGTCAGGGAGGCGCTAGGCGTTGCCCTCCCCGTCCTCATCTTGGGCCATGGACGCCCGCGCCTGTTCCAGGACCGACGCCAGCGCCCGCGTGGCGATGAGCGCCATCAACCCCGGCCAGACCAGGATCAGCAGCACCGGCAGGATCGCGCAGAGGATCGTCAGGATCAAGGCCAGGAGGAAGACCCCCAGTGTGAACAGCGGCTGTGCCAGCGCCAGGATCGCGGCGTTGCGCACCGCCGAGAGCGCCTTGGGCTCCCGTTGCTCGAAGAGCAGTGGGAAGAGGTACAGCTGGGCGACCGCCCACAGGATCAACACGTAAATCCAGATGATGGTGATCAGCCGAAGCCAGCTGGCGAATCGTGAGTAAAAGAAGAGGTTGATGACGACGGTGACCACGATCACCAGATCCAGGATGCCCAGCCTCAGACTGGGAAGGAAATACTCCCTCACGGCCTCTTTGAAGAAGCCGAAGTCCACCCGGAGTTCGTGGGCGATGCGATATCCCACATAGCAAAGCCCGGCCGTGAGCGGAGCCACGGGGATGACGGCGATCACGAGCAGCGGCAGGATCAGCCACCATTCCAGGCTTCGCGCCAGCGGGATGACCAGCACCGTAACCAGGATCACCGGCAACCACCAGACCACGCTGAGCGGGACGAAGAGGAACATCTCGTCGTAGAAGTCTCGAATGCTACGGGCGACGGTGCGCAAAGATCGCAACGGTTCCCTCCCTATTCATGCTGCGCCAGTCTCAGGCGGACGAAGAGCCAGGGGGCCCACCAGATCGCGGCCATCCCGGCCAGGATGTATCGTGCGAATCGCAGGGCGGAGTCCAGTGTCGCGTCCAGATTCGCGGGCAGGATCAGCTTGGGCCCCTGCCAGAACAGGACGACGACGAGCCCGCCCAGGAGGAATCTCGCCGCTCGCTGCCACCATGGGCCCCATACCTGGAACCGCACGTGGCGCCGCTCCGCGATCAGCCCCAGGCTGATGCCCATCAGGAACCCCATATCCCTGGCGGCCGCGGCGGAGGGATACAGGAGCACGGATCCGCCTTCCCGGGTGAGCTGCTCCGCGGGGTGTACCAGCCAGAGGACGCTGGGGACCAGGACGGCCAGGGCGATCTGGTATCGAATCGGTAGCTCTTGCAGCCGTCGGATCAAGATCGGGGCCAGGCGCTGGTAGGCGATCAGGAAGATCAGGCCGAGGATCAGCCCACCGATGACATCGTGGGGAAAATGGACGCCCAGGTAGATGCGTGAGAAGGAGACCAACAGGATGATCGCCCCGGCCAGCGCCCAGGCGATGGGCCGCCGGATCTGATCGGCCAGATATCCCCACACGACCACTGCTTCCTGCGCATGGGCGCTGGGGAACCCCGGTGATTCCTCCGGGCGCAGGATGCGCAGCCCTTCGGCGGCCGGGCGGGGCAGGCGGAGCGTGTTCTTCAGGAAGGCGTTGAAATAGTCACACGTCAGCAGCAGATAGGCCAGGTTCTGCCCGATTCGCCGATCCACGCACCAGAAGACGAAGGCCACAAGCGGCACCAGGAAGAGGTCCACCCCCAGATAGGTGGCCGTGAGGAAAAGCTGATCCAGGAAGGGGTTCGCCCACCGCTGTACGGCGAGGATGAACGCGATCCCGCCCGGCATCAGCGAGGATAACCAGTCATGCATCGGTGTTCCCCCTCCTCCTGCTGGCCACCTCCCTGCTCAACAGGGAGCGTTGTTAGCGGATACCCAGTGGCTGAGCGGACGATTCCCGACCCTCCGTCTTGATCGCCTCGGCCTCGGCCAGCATAGCGGTCGCGCTCTCCCGTCCCGGCGCGGTGGACGCCCCCAGCATCGCCGCCAGTTCGGCCACGCGCTCGTCGCCCTCCAACCGGCGGACGTGGGTAACGGTGCGGTCCCCCTCCACCGCCTTGCTCACGTGATAGTGGGTGTCCCCGTAGGCCGCCAGTTGCGGTAGGTGGGTGACGCAGAGCACCTGATGCCCGCTCCTCTCCGGGGCGTCGGTGCGGGTCAGCTCCCAGAGTTTGCGGCCGACCACGGCCCCCACCCGGCCGCCGATGCCCACATCGATCTCGTCGAAGATCAGGGTGGGGGTCTCGTCCGCCCGGCTCAGGACCGTCTTCAGCGCCAGCATCAGCCGGGCCGTCTCGCCGCCGGAGGCCACCCGGACCAGCGGTCGCAGTGGCTCCCCGGGGTTCGCCGAGATCAGGAACTCCACCTGGTCCAGGCCGGTCGCATCGAAGGCCACGCGGCGATCCCCCACATAGGCGCCCTGCGGGTCCTCTCGCCACCGCAGGTCCACGCCGAAGCGGGCGTGCTCCATGCGCAGGTCGGCGAGCTCGCGCTCTACCTCTTGAGCCAGCCGCTGGCCTGCCTCCCGCCGCGCGGCGGACAGTCGCTCTCCCAGCTCTCCGATCTCGTGGAGCAGGCGTTCCTCTTCCCCCTCCAACTCGGCGATCCGCTCCTCCGAATGCGTGATCGTGTCCAGCTCGGCCTGGGCCCGCTCGGCGAAGGCCAGGATCTCCTCAATGGAATCCCCGTACTTGCGTTTGAGGTTGTAGATCAGGTCCAACCGCTCCTCGATCTGGGCCAGGCGCTGCGGGTTGAACTCGATCCCGTCCTGGTAGCGTCGCACGTCCCGGGCCAGATCCGCCAGCTGGTAGGAGAGGTCCTCGATCTGCTGTCGGACGGCTTCCATGTCGGGGTCGATGCGAGCCAGCTGGGTGAGCGCCTGCGTCGCCTGGCCCAGCAGGTCGATGGCCGACATCTGTTCGTCGGCGCCCTCCTCCAGCGCCTGGGCCACCTCGGTGGCCAGCAGCATCAGCCGCTCCGCGTTCGCCAGCCGACGGCGCTCCGATTCCAGCGCCTCCTCCTCACCCGGCTCCAATCGAGCGGCGGTGATCTCCTGTACCTGATAAGTGAGGAGATCGATGCGCCGGGCCAGCTCCCGCTCGTCGCGTCGCAGGTCGGCCAGCTCAGCCCTCACCCGGCGGAGGTCGCTCACCAGGCGGGCCATCCGCGATCGCTCTGCCTCCAGGCCCGCGTAGCGATCGAGGAGGTTCACGTGCTCCCGCACGCGCAGCAGGCTGAGATGCTCGCCCTGGCCGTGGATATCGACCAGATGCTGGCCGATGTCCCGCAACAGCGAGAGCGCCACCGCCCGGCCGTTGACGCGGCAGATGTTGCGACCGTTGCGGCGCACCTCTCGGGCCAGGATCAGCAGGTCGTCCTCCCCCTCCAGGCCCTCCGCCTCCAGGATCGGGTGGATCGCCTCCGCCCGCGGTCCGAGCAGGAAGTGTCCCTCGATCTCCGCCCGATCGGCACCGGCCCGGACGAAATCCGTGGAGGCGCGTCCGCCCAACAGCAGGCTGACCGCGTCGATGATGATGGACTTTCCCGCGCCGGTCTCGCCCGTCAATACGTTCAGGCCGCGGTCAAACCGCAGGGACAGGTTTTCGATAATGGCGAAATTTCGGATATTCAGCTCTACCAGCATATCAACCGCTTCACGCGTCCCAATCCGAGGTACCCTTCTTCCACTCTAAGAGCGTGTCTAAGCATTTAACCGAAAAGATATCTGAGGGGCTCCCTCGGCTATCAGCTCCACAGGGGGAGGTGTGGAGGGGACCTCCCCTCCACGGAAATCCCACTTTTCCGGCCTGCACCTGCCTTTCTCGGCCCTTCCCGAAGGACTTGGGCCGAGGCCTGGCAGGTCGAAGGCAAAAGAAGGGCTTTTCCCGGAGGGGCTCCGCTCCTCCGAGCCTCCCCACAGCAGAGGCAACAGCATTTCTCAGACACACTCTGATCTGTCAGCGCAACCGCGCGTAGACGGTGCTGAGTGCCAACGCCAGGAAGAGCAGCGTGGAGATGTTGAACAATGGGAATATGCCCAGCACCAGCAGAAGGGCGATGCTGCCGACGATGGCCCCCAGCGCCGTCCCGATGCAGGCGACCAGCCAGAGGTAACGGCCGCGCCTGCGTGCCACCGCCTTGCGGATGATCTCGGCGAGGGATCCCCCCGCCGCTGGCCCCAGGAACAGCGCGATCCAGATCCCCCAGAACCCAAACATCCCCGCCACCCAGCCGGCGATCGGTGTGGCGATGGCGGCCACCAGGAAGCCCACCACCCCCGCGATGGGGTAGTCGGCCGCGCCGGCGGTGTAAAACGAGGACTGCACCTGGTTGATGCAGTCCAGGCACCGATATCCCACATCCGTCAGCCGCACACAGTCGATGCAGACGGGCCGGCCGCATTTGTTGCATCGCAGCAGCGTCTCCCGGTTGGGGTGATTGACGCAGTACATGACCTCCGGTTCGGCCGCCGGTTCCACCGTGTGTTGGTGGTCATCCTCCGGCTCCTTTTGTCGATCCAGCCAGGCGAGCCCCGCCTGCGCCTGGGCGTTGTCCGGATCCAGGGCCAGTACCCGTTGAAAACAGGCCCGTTTTCGCTCGACGTCATCCACGGCGCCCGCCAGACCCAGCCAGGCTTCCACGCTCTCCGGGGCCATCTCCGTCGCCTGCTCGAACAGGCGGCGGGCCTCCTCCCGGGCACCGGCACGCGCGGCCGCGTCGCCCTCCCTGATCAAGTCCTCCAGGCTTACAGTTGCCATCGCAGTCGGTCCATCAGCTCCCGATAGAAGTATTTTCGATCTCGTAGGCGCACGAAGTGGGCGACGTGGGGGCTGGAGGTCACCTCCACGCGATCGCCATTGCTCAGGTCGACCCGAAACTGGCCGTCGATGGTCAGGATAGTCTCATGGTCGCTGTTTACATCCAGCTTGACGGTGGCTCCTTGGGAGAGCACGATCGCCCGATCCAGGCTGAGGTGCGGCGCGATGGGGATGAGCAGGATGTTCTTCAACTCCGGCGGCAGGATGGGCCCGCCGCATGCCAGCGCGTAGCCGGTGGATCCTGTGGCCGTGGATACGATCACGCCATCGGCCGCGTAGGTGGTCAGGTACTCGCCGTCCACGTACGTGGGGATGCGGACGATGCGCGCCAGCTTCCCGCGGCTCACCACGACGTCGTTCAGCGCCTCGTAGTGGTGATGATGGGGCTGAATCGCGGCCCTGTGATGGACGGTCACATCCAGCATCATGTGCTCTTCCATCCAAAACTGGCCGTCCAGGACGCGCTCCAGTGGCTCTTGCCAGCCGGTGGGCTCGATCTCGGCCAGGAAGCTGAGGCGTCCCATCTTCACGCCCAGGATGGGGACGTCGAAGCGGGCGCCCATGCGCGCTGCTCGCAGCATCGTACCATCGCCGCCGAGGGTGATGACCAGGTTCGCCCCGGGCAGTAGCGAGGTCACGGAGGGCTCGTCCCAGGCGGAGGCCAGCCACGGGTGGCCTCCACGGCCGCGGATGACGGCAGCCATCTCCGAGGCGAGAGTTTGCGACTCCGGCTTGCGCGGGTGGTGCAGGATGCCCACTCGCCAGCCATCCGCCCGGGCCTGTTGGGGGGCTCCGGGGGCGGTTGCCGGGCTCTCGTCTACCATGGATGCCCTGCCTCCACGCGTCTCCTCAGCTCGGCGGCGATCTCCCCTTCAACTCGATCCACCTCGCAGTCCGCCTCCCGCAGCGATTGCTCGATCTCCGCGGATACAGCGCGATCGTCCCCCAGGATGGTGACGTGGCGGGCGGCCATCGCTTGCTCCACATCGGTGCCTGTCTCCGGCTGGAATCGCGCCGCGTAGCGCATGGCGGCCGCCAGCTCCTCCTGGCCCGCCGATAGATCGCCGACGAGTACGTAGTGATCAATGGTCTTGGCCGGCGGTTGCGGCGAGGCTGGCAGGACCAGCTCCACTTCCACCGGCTGTTCGCCGGTCACCTGGATGCCCGTCTGGCGCACGTCCGTGCCCACGACCCAGAGGCTGTACTCTCCGGGCGGGAGCCCCTCGAAGCGGAATCGCTCGTTCGCGTCCACGGTGGTCGTGCGGGGCTCGTCGGGGCCCTCCAGGCGCACCTGGCGCCCGGCGCCTCGCACGACGCGCCCCATGATGATCCCCGGCGGGAGCGGCTCCTCCTGCTGGAACTCCACCCACATCACGCGGCTGGCGGGCACCTCTACGGTGGCCCGGACGCCCAGCCCCTCGGGCTCCACGTAGTAGGTCCCCGCGCCGAGAGGGGCGAACTCACATGCATAGGGGCCGTATTCCGCTTTACTGCCGGTGCGTTGGGTGATCCCCACCCAGCCATCGGTCCACAGGCGCACGGGCAGATCTCGCTTCCCCTCCACCGAGCATCGCACCACGGAGAACCCGGGTCCCGGCCCCCCATCTCGCGTTGTGAACGTCCAGCCGGAGGCCGGCAGCGCCAGCTCAATCACCCATTCGTTTCGCCCGTCCAGGATGATGCCGTCCCGGGTCACGCTGCTGTCCACCACTACCAGGCGATAGGTTCCGGCCGCCAGGTGATCGAACCGGAACTTCTCCTGGTCATCGACCGTGGTCTCGTAGGGGCCGCCCGGCCCCTCCAGGCGCAGGCGGCGCCCCGCCCCGTTGATCACCCGGCCGCGCACGACGCTGACGGCCTCCGGAGGCGCCGTCAACGTGAAATCCACGGTTACCCGGTTTCGCCCATCCAGGACGATGCCGGTCCGGACCCGGTCGCTGTCTGCCACCGCTACCTGATAGATGCCCGGCCCCAATCCCTCGAACCGGTACATCTCATCCTCGCCTACGGTGGTCTCCAATTCCCCCCCATCCCAGCTCAGGACGATGGTGCGTCCCGCCCCACCGCTGACGCGACCCTGGATCACGCTCTCCTGGGGTGTTGGGGAGGGCTCCTCCTCTTCCGCCTCGGAGAAGGTGACCATGAGCACGCGGCCGCTGTCCAGGCGCACCTTGGCCCGGATCCCCAGTCCTTCCGGCTCGATGAAGTAATCGCCGCCGCCCAGCGGAGCGAACTCGCATGCATAGGGACCATGCTCCGGCGTCGTCCCGGTGCGGGCGATGAGCCCGC
>JAJRVX010000185.1:0-15791 GCA_024277095.1 Chloroflexota bacterium | reverse complement strand
TTTGATGGCCTCGAATACCCGGACCTTATACGCCATATCCTGCCCATCGCCCAGGTAGACCTGAACCCCATCGGGAGTGACGAACTGCAAGCCATGGGTGTGATTGTAATAGAACAGGTCCACTTCGGGCAAAAGCTGGTGGATGCGTTGTATCCCCAAGACGATGTCCGGGTTCATCCCACCCTCAGGCCCTGCCGCATCTCCCTGCTCGTCCTCCACCCGGATCAGGTCGGGGAGATCGATGGTCGGCTGCATGGTCCTCCCGTCCTCCCCCACCCAGAGGACCTCTCCTCGAGCACGCCACAAGAGGATGGGCTCTCGCTCTATGACGTAGATCTCCACCCGGTTGGGCAACCAACAACGCACCCGGGCGTCTTCCACATAGGGCAAAGCTTTGAGCGACGCCTCCACGGCCTCCGGCTCGATCCAAAAGATGCTGTACCCATCGATCCCGCTGGCCTCGTACAGCACGGCGTCCGATAGGAGCCGATTCCCGTACACCTCCGCGCCGTACACGAAGAACGAATAGTTCGAGAAACACCCGACCAGGGCCGCGACCAGGCCGACGAACAGAAGCAGGCTCACCACCCGCCCGGCACGCCGACTCTCCACGATCAGGCGCCGAATCCCCAACCGCCGCGCCAGCGTGCGGGTCAGCCGGCCCCGAGGTCTACCCCCAATGGGACGGATAAGCACCATCGAAGATCGGCGGCGACGTCGTCTTTTGCTCATATATCTTCACGAGGGTCCATACCCCTCCCCAAAGCCGCTCAAACCACGGCCGCCACGCTCTCACACCGCGAGCGATCCGCATGCCGCTCCAACGCCAGATCGATGAGCCGATGGATCAGCTCAGGGTAGGCCAGGCCGCTGGCCTCCCACAGCTTGGGATACATGCTGATGCTCGTGAACCCGGGGATCGTGTTCACCTCATTCACGTAGATGCGGCCGTCCTCCCGTGAGAGCAGGAAGTCCACGCGAGCCATCCCCGCGCCGTCCAGCGCCTGAAAGGCCGCCACAGCCAGCTCCTGGATCAGACGCGTCTGCTCCTTGGAGAGGGGCGCCGGGATCAACAGCTCAGAGGCGTCGTCCAGATATTTGGCCGCGTAGTCGTAGAACTCCCGGCTGGGCACCACCTCGCCCGGCAGCGACGCCTCCGGGGCATCATTGCCCAGCACGCTGCACTCGATCTCCCGAGCGCGATCCACGCCCTCCTCCACGATGAGCTTGCGGTCATACCGGGCGGCCTCCTGCAGCCCGGCGGCCAACTCGTCCCGATTACGCGCCTTGGTGATCCCAACGCTCGACCCCAGATTGGCCGGCTTCACGAACATCGGATAGGCCAACGCCGCCTCGAGCTCGTCGATCACCTGCTCTGGCGCCGTCTCCCAACGCCGCCGCAGCAGGACGCGATAGCGCACCTGGGGCAGTCCATGCGCGGCGAAGATGGCCTTCATCATCGCCTTATCCATCCCCACCGCCGAGCCCACCACGCTACACCCGACGTAGGGCACATCGATCAGCTCCAGCAACCCCTGTATGGTGCCATCCTCCCCATAGGGGCCATGCAGCACCGGGAAGATCACATCCAGATCGGCCAGCGCGGCGACGTCCGGGAGCGGATTCCCGTACGCCTCCAGCCGGGCCTCCACCTCGGCGGCGCTGATCTCGCTGCCCACCGCCGCCTTCAGCATCTCCAGGGACCACTCCGACGTGATCCAGTAGCCGGAGCGGGTAATGCCGATGGGCACGATCTCATAGCGATCCGGGTCCATCGCGTTCATCACCGAGCGCGCGGACGCCAGGCTGACTTCATGCTCGCCCGAACGGCCGCCGAAAAGCACACCTACCCGTAGCTTCTTCATCTCTCGTCTGATCCCGATCCGTCGTTATCCTCAACCGCCTCGCCGCCCACCGTCTAGGCGGGAGCCGGCTCCCACTCCCCCACGAACAGGACCTCCGGCTGTAGCTGAATGCCGAACTGTCCTCGCACCACCCGCTGCACCCGCCGGATCAGCCGTAAAACGTCGTCCGCGGTGGCATCCCCCAGGTTCACGATGAAGTTGGCATGTACCAGGGACACCTGAGCCTGTCCCTCTCGGGCCCCCTTCAGCCCGGCTGCCTCAATCAGGCGCCCCGCATAATCGCCCGGCGGATTGCGAAAGATGCTGCCGATGCTGGCCTCGGTCGGCTGGGTGCGCCGTCGATAGGCCAGATAGGTGTCCGCCCGCGTTCTGAGCGTCTCCGTCGCCTCCGGTTCCAGTTGAAAGGTCGCGCTGAGGACGACGCCGGGCAGATCTCCGGTCTTGAGGCGGCTACTGCGGTAGGTGAGCCCAAGCTCCGAGGAGGGATAGGTGATGCGCTCACCGGATGGGTGGAGGATGTCAGCCGAAAGCAATCGATCCGCGATGCAGCCGCCATGAGCGCCAGCGTTCCCCACCACCGCGCCGCCCACCGTCCCGGGCACGCTGACGGCCCACTCCAGGCCCGCCAGCCCCGCCTGCACGGCCTTTCGCGCCAGCCCCGCCAGGAGGACGCCGGACTCGGCCCGGATGCGATACCCCGCCTGTACCTCGATGCGCTGGCAGCGATTGAGGATGGTAAGCCCCCGCACGCCCGCGTCGCTGACCAGGATGTTGCTCCCCCCTCCCAAGATCCACCATGGCACGCCGATCCGCTCGGCCGCGTTCACCGCGTGCGCCAGATCATCGGCCGTGTGGGCCACCACCATGAGGTCAGCAGGCCCGCCAATGCGGAAGGAGGTGTGCAGATGCAGAGGCACATCCCGCTGCGGCTGCAATCCCGCAGACTCCAGAGCCCGCTGCAACGCTGCAAGCTTCGATGCGACCGCCACACTCATGGCCCAACCCCCTGAACGACCTCTTTAGGATGTGGGTACATTGGGAGAGGTTAACCGTTGCAGGGCGGCCAGCACACGCTCGCCCACCTGGTATCCGTCACCCGCCCCTAGCGTCAACAGGACATCGCCAGGCCGCAACTCCGCTACCAGGATCGCAACCGCATCGTCCAGCCCACCGACGTAGCGGACATCCGGGTGTCTGCGACCCGCCAGCTCCGCCAGCTGAGAGGAGTGTACCCCCAGCGTATCTCGCTCACGTGCCGCATAGATGTCCGTCACCAGGACGTGGTCCGCCTCTGCGAAGCAATCCGCGAACGCCTCCAGAAGCGCCCGTGTGCGGCTATACGTATGGGGTTGAAACACGGCCCAGATCGCCCGATCGGGGTATCGTTGTCGGGCGGCAGCGAGAGTGGTTCGCACCTCGCTGGGATGATGGGCGTAATCGTCGATGATTATTATACCATGGGCCATCCCCTTGAATTCGAACCGACGGCGCACTCCTGCAAAATTATTAAGGTTTGAAGCAGCATTTTTTGGATGAATCCCGAAGCGATCGGCCACGGCCAGGGCGGCCAACGCGTTGAGCACGTTATGATTCCCGGGGATTCGCAGGCGAAGCCCGGCGACCTCCTTCCCATCATGCCACACCCGGCAGCTCACGCCTCCCCGTTCATTGACCGCCAAGCCGTCGGCCCGCCAGTGAGCGTCCGAGCGGAACCCATAGGTCGCCACGGGACGCCCGGCACGCGCCCGCTCCGCCGCCAGCTCTCGTGCCGTCGGGTCCTCCGCACACGCCACCAGCAGCCCATCCTCCGGCAACCGTTCCAGAAACGCCCGAAAGGCCTGCACGAGATCCTGGGGCGAGGGATAGCAATCCACATGGTCCCACTCCACGTTCGTGATGACGATGACCTGCGGACTCAACCCCAGGAACATCCGGTCGTATTCATCCGCCTCGATGACGAAGATGCCTCCGCTTCCGGCCCGGGCGTTGCGCTCCAGCCCGGGGATCGTCCCCCCGATGATGAAATCCGGATCGAGCCCCGCGGCCCACAGCGTGATCGCCGTCATGGCGGTCGTGGTCGTCTTGCCGTGCGTTCCGGCGATGGCGACGCCGACGCGACCGTGCATGAGGGCGGGCAGAAACTGCGCCCGCTTCACCACCGGGATGCCCGCCTTCAGGGCGGACTGCAGCTCCGGGTTCTCCGGCGGCACGGCGGAGGAGACCAAGACCAGATCGGCCCCTCGCTCCTGTCCGGCTCTGTGCCCAATGTGAACGGCCGCTCCCGCGGCCGCCAGTCCTGCTGTAATCGACGTCTTGTGCAGATCGCTGCCGGAGACGCGATAGCCCCGCTCCAGCAGCACCGTCGCGATGGCCGATAACCCGGCCCCGCCGATGCCGATGAGGTGAATGTGTGCACCCCAGCGGGCGAGAACCTGTCGGGCCACATCGGCGGAAGCCAATGGAATCATCATTCTGTCCCTCATCTTCGAATCCTCAAAAACATCAAGATCCCGATCAGGCCGATGAGCGTGGTGGAGTCCAACACACGCTGGGGGAGATATTTCACCATCTCTTGCGCCAACGGCGTCAACGGCGGCTGGAACAGATTCCACCGCTGGAGCGGATAATCATAGCGATCCAGGAAATACCACAACGTCCCATTGATCAGATAGCCGTTGACCAGCCCATTGGCGATGCTGATGAGCACGCCGATGCGCCCCTTGGTCGGCTTTCCCTTGAACGTCAACGTCTCTCCCGCGTAGGATGCGAAGACGACGAACAGAAAGAGACCTGTGTAGATGAAGAACTGCGCGAGATCGCCCTCCGGCTGCTGCAGGATGCGAATCCCCAGGACCGGCCCCACCTGCTCATCCAGGATCTTGATAAGGGGGGTCCCGAACTCCTGCAGGATCAGGATGGCGACCAGCATCACCGTGGTCACGCCCAGCTCTCGCGGGTATCCCCGGGCTGCCCCGATGAAGCCGAAGACGATGGTCAAGGTGATCCACAAAACTTCGATCGGGCTCATACGTGTGTCCTTATCACGACCCACCCCCCTTCTCGGGTCGGATGGAGTTCACCACCAGGAATAGGATCCCACCGATCACAGCCAGGGCGAGATAGCTGCCATACTCACCCACGAGCCCCCGTATCGGGGCCGTGGCGGCCCGGATCTGATCGCTCCCGGTGACAGAGGAACGCCCGGCCACCAGGGCAAGCGGCTCCGGTAGCTCCCGGGGCAGCAGGCGCAGGAAGAACTGAACTACGACATACCCATTGATCATCCCCACCAGGGCACCCAGAAGGGACGATCTCGCTCGGAACAACGGCAGACGGCTGATCGCATAAGCCAGGATGATGGCGAGCACCGAGAGGCCCACAAGATAGGCCGGTTTGAAGTCCGCCGAGATCAAGGGGGGCGCCTGACGGATCGTGACGAAAACCTGCCCCGGGTCCTGGGCGCTCAGTCCCCCCTTCAGGACGAACAAAATCCCCCGGTACAGGTTGTTGGTCCACCACACGATCTGATCACCCCACCGGCTGATCAGCACGCGAGAGCTGATGATCAGCATCAACGTGCTGATCTCGGCTCGAAGGCCGCGCTTGAAGCCGATCCAGCCGAAGACCAGCAGGATCGCTCCCAGGGCGATGGTGGCTCCCGTATTGCTCACGATCCGTCCCTCGACATGTCCGCCATCAAGCGGACGATCCGCTGCGCCGCATTCGGGCACGCCAACGCCCGGGCGGCCTCCGACATGCGCCTCCGCGTAACCTCATCCTCCAGCAAGGACAACACCGTCGGCACCAACTGGTGCGGGAGCGCCTCGTCCTCCACCAACCGGGCCGCGCCATGCCGAACCAGGAACTCGGCGTTGGCATGCTGATGACGCCCGGCATGGGGATACGGCACCAGCACCGCGGGCAATCCCATCACCGGCAACTCCCCCAGGTTCGACGCGCCGGCCCGGTTCACCAACAGGTCCGCGGCCGCCAGCGCGTCGGCCAGTTCTTCATGGAGGTAGGGGAAGAGGTGATATCTGCGACGCAGCTCAGGAGGCAGGGTCTTCCCCTCACGCTCCACCCAGGGCCAGTCCAACCGGCCGGTGACATGGACCACTTGCGCCCTCTCCAAAAGCGCGACCAGCCCCGCACACACCGCCCGATTGATGCTGCGGGCTCCGTGACTTCCCCCCATCACCAACAGGACGGGCATATCCTCCCGCAGACCGAGCCGCCGTCTGGCGCCAGCCCGGTCGGCGGCCGTCGCCACCAGCTCCGCCCGAACGGGATATCCCGTCACCACCGCCTTGTCGGGGAAGTACCCCGCGGTGGGCTCAAAGGTGACGGCCACGTGCTGCGCCAGGCGGCTGAGCCAGCGCACGGCCAGCCCGGGCACCAGGTCCGGCAGATAGATCAACAAGGGAACCCCCGCCTGGCGAGCGGCGATGGCAACGGGCACAGCCACATAGGCGCCGGTGATGAACACCACGTCCGGGCGGAATTCCCGCATCAAACGCGCCGCCTGGCGCACCCCTCGCTGGATGCGCCAGACGCTGGCGGCCATGGCCCAAGGCGCCCGCCCACGCAACTGGCCGCTCTCCACCGCGGCAAAAGGCAGGCCCGCCCGCTGCACCAGCCCCTTCTCCACACCATCGGGGCTGCCCACGTACAGGACGCTATGGCGCCCGGACGTGAGGCTTGCGGGGTTGGCCCCCATGCCTCCTTCGGCTTCCACCAGCGCGCGGGCGACGGCCAGACCTGGATACACGTGGCCGCCAGTTCCTCCGCCCGAAAGCAACACGCGCAATGCCCTTTTCCTCCTGACGCGTGCCACGAGACACGCTCAATAGCAATCCGATCCCCGTCATCGCCGCGACCATCGAAGAGCCGCCGTAGCTGATGAACGGCAACGGCATGCCGGTGAACGGGATCACCGCCGTCACCACGCCGATGTTGATGATCGCCTGGAACACCAGCCAGAAGGTGACCCCGGAAGCCAACAGCGTGCCGAAGTTATCATCCGCATGCAGCGCGATGCGGAACCCCCGATACATCAGCCCGGCGAACAGCCCCACGACCAGCAACGTGCCGATCAATCCCGCATCACGCCCCACCACGGCCAGGATCGCGTCGCTCCACCCGAGGGGGAGATACACGCTCGGATCCAGCTGGGTGGCCCCCGGCCCGTCCCCCACGATCCCCCCCTGAGCCAGCAGCAGGACGGCCAGGCGGACATGGTCGCTGCCGCCCTTCGTGGGATCCCGCAAGAACTCGATGTGCTGCTGCACACGGGCGAGCGCGTGCTCGGATTGACTGATCAGCAAGGCAAAGGTCAACCCCAACACGATCACCGCGATCCCCACCTGCTTCAGATCGGCGCCGGCGATGAAGAACATGGTCATGGCCGTGGCGACCACCAAAATCGAGGTGCTGAAATCCGGCTCCGACACGATCAACATCGTGATGATCCCCAACAGCACGGAGAAGGGGATCAAACCCAGACGGATATCCCGCAACGTCTTCTCCCGGCTGGCCAGCCAGGCGGCGATGTAGATCACCACGGCGAGCTTGGCCAGCTCGCTCGGCTGAACGCTGCCGTTGAAGAGGGCCCGACGGGCGCCGAAGCGCTCGGTGGGCATGATCAAGACCAGCACCAACAGGATGAGCGCCACGATCATGATCGGGATCGCGAACTGACGCCACACGGTATAGTCGATGGCCGCGACGACCCCCATGGCCATGACCCCCAACAACGCCCACCGGACCTGTCGGATGAGGAGACGCGTCGGCTCCCCCCACCTCTCCTGCGACGCCGCGTAGCTGGCGCTATACACAGAGATCACCCCGAACGCCAGCAGGCTGATGATGATCGCCAGGAGGAAGAGGTCAACCCGATGCAGGGTGTCGCTTTCTCCACGCATAGAGCACCCTCACAGCGCCCGAACGAGATGGCGAAAGTGCTCACCTCGCTCGGCGAAATCTCGATAGGCGTCGAAGCTGGTCCCGCCCGGCGCGAGCAGGACCACCTCACCCGGCCGCGCCGTACGAGCTGCCGCACGCACCGCCGAAGCCAGATCCTCGCAGATGGAGACCCCCTCCAGCCGACCGTTCGCCATCCCCTCCGTCTCACGCCGGACCACATCCGCGATCATGGGACCGGCCTCGCCGAAGCAAATGAGATGACGCACGCGTCGCCGCACCTCCCGAGCGAACACATCCCAGGGCAGTTTCTTATCCCGTCCTCCAGCCAGAAGCACCAGAGGCTGCTCGAACGAACGCAACGCCGCGATGGCGCGCTCCGGCGCCGTCGCGATGGAATCGTTGACCCAGAGCACGCCGTTCCACTCCCGCACCACCTCCAGGCGATGCTCCACCCCCCGAAAGGCCCGCACCGCCTCCGCCATGGCCGCCACAGGCACCCCAACGGCCCCGGCGATGGCGCACGCGGCCAACACGTTCCACACGTTGTGCTCGCCGCGCAGTCGGATGCCCGCCAACGGCACCACCGGCTCCTCATCCCCCTCCCGCCGCAGGATCACCCGGCCATCGCGCACGAAAGCCCCTTCAGGCACCTCCCGACGGGCGCTGAACCCCACGCGGCGCGCGGTCAGCGGGAACTCGACGGCCGGCTGGCCGCGGCCGGCCGGGATCTGCACCTGCCCGGTCCGCCACCAGGGGCCGGTCACGGCATCGTCCGCGGCGAGAACGGCCACATCCCCCGCCCCCTGCCATCGCAAGATATGGGCCTTGGCGGCCGTGTAGTGGCTCATGGACGGGTGGCGATCCAGGTGATTCGGTGTGACGTTTAACACGGCGGCGATGTGGGGGCTGCGCGTGCACAACTCCAGCTGGAAGCTGGACAGCTCCAGCACCAGCCAATCCGTGGCGGCAACCCCCTCCAGCCGGTCAATTAGCGGCAGGCCGATGTTGCCCCCCACGTGGGCGGTGATCCCCGCGGCCTTCAGGATCTCCCCCACCAGCGCGGTGGTGGTCGTCTTCCCCGCCGATCCGGTGATCCCGATCACCGGGGCCGGCGATCGCTCCAGAGTGAGCTGGGTATCGTTGCTCAGCGGGATGCCGCGCGCCCGGGCAGCCCGGACGATGGGCAGATCGGTAGGAACCCCGCCGCTCAGGCAGAGCAGATCGCAGTCATCCAGCAGTTGTTCCGGATGTCCGCCCAACGCATACCGGATCGGCAAACCCTCCAGGGCCGCCATCGCCTCTCGCAACTCGGAGGCGGGCAGCCTGTCGCTGACGGTTACCCGGGCGCCCTGCGCGACGAAAAAGCGAGCCAGCGCCATACCCTGGCGGGCCAACCCCAGGATGACCACCGATCTCCCTGCCCAGGTCGTCACGGCCTTCCCCATATGCACTGCCTCATAGCAGCGCCAAGGCGATCCCCAACATGGCACACAGAATGGAGACCAGCCAAAACCGCTGCACTACCTGGGTCTCCGACCAGCCGAGCAACTCGAAATGATGATGGAGCGGCGCCATCTTGAACAGGCGACGTCCCTCGCCATAGCGATGCTTCGTGTACTTGAAATAGGCCACCTGCAGGATCACCGACATCGCCTCGGCCACCGGGATGAAGGCGATGATGGGCAGCAACAGCCACTGACCGGTCATCAGCGCCACGACGGCCAGCGTGGCCCCCAGAGCCAGCGAGCCCGTATCGCCCATGAAAAGCTCCGCCGGATGCGCGTTGTACCACAGAAAGGCCAACAGGGCCCCCACGACCGTGAAGGTGAAGGCGACCAGCCACGCCTGCCCCTGAAGATACGCGATGACGCCATAAGCTACGAAAGCGATGGCCGATACGCTTCCCGCCAGCGCGTCGAGCCCATCGCTCAGGTTGATCGCGTTGGAGGTGCCGACGATGATGAACACCGCGATGGGCAGGATGAGCGGGCCCACATGCACGAACTCCCGCACGGTGGGGATGCCTACATAGTCCAGCTCCGGCGGCCCGAAGTAGAGCACCAGGGCGATGACCGTGGCGAACACGACCTGCCACCAGGCCTTGGATCGAGCCATCAGCCCCTCTCCCCGGGCCCTTCGGCCGCGCACCCCCTCCAGATCGTCAATGAACCCCAGCAGCCCGAACATCACCATGCATCCCATCAGGAGCAGCGTAGACTGCCCGATGTAGTTGAACCCCAACAGGTTCGCCACGTTCAATGCGCCGGTGATGAGCACGACGGGGATCACGATCATCAATCCGCCGGTGGTCGGTGTCCCGGTCTTGACCTGATGACTGCTCGGTCCCTCGATGCGAATCTGCTTGCCGATGCCATATCGCTGTAGCAGGTTGATGAGCGGCCGTCCCCAGATCACGGCGAGAAAGAAGGAGATCGTCCCCAGGGTCAGCGAATAGGCCATCAACCGTTACCCCGTCGGCTGAGCGCGTTCACGATCTGCTCCATCTGCTGCGCGCGCGAGCCCTTGACCAGGATGATGTCCCCCCGACGGACCAGCCCTCGCAACGTCGCCAGCGCCTCCTCATTACTCGCAACGATCACCACGTCGGATGGGGACAGGCCGGAAGCGATCGCCTCCTGCCCGATCAGGCGAGCCCGGGGGCCTACCGTGATCAGCTTTTGGACCACATCGGCCGCCCGCCGGCCGACGATGATATGCCCCTCCCGCTCATAGCTGCCCAGCTCCAACATGTCCCCCAGCACGGCGATACGTCGCCCGCGATCCTCCGGCGTCAGATCGGCCAGCAGGTTGAGCGCCGCGATGGTGGAGGCCGGGCTGGCGTTGTACGTGTCGTCGATGATCGTGGCCCCCCGCAGCCCCGGCACCACCACCAGCCGGAGCTGACCGGACACATCCTGCAGCCCCGCGATGATCTCGTCCCAGCTCATGCCCTCAACCAGGCCGACGGCCGCGGCTCGCAGGGCGGTGTGCACGCTGTGTCGCCCCAACAGCGGCACCTTTACATGCAAGATCTCGTCGCCGTGATGGAACCGGAACCGGATGCCCTGCAACCCGGCGCTCTCGATCTCGTCCGCCCACAGATCGCACTCCGGCGTCAGGCCGTAGAAGAAGACCCTTGCCCGGGTCTGATCCGCCATGGCGCGCACCCACGGATCGTCATGATTGAGCACGGCCACGCCCTCGGGCGCCACGGGAAGCGCCTGCACGAGCTCCGCCTTGGCCTGGGCGACGCGATCGATAGTCCCCAGCCGCTCCAGATGGCTGGGCCCCACGTTGGTAACCACGCCGACGTGGGGGCAGCTGATGGCGCACAGCTGGGCGATCTCCCCCACGGCGTACATGCCCATCTCCAGAACGACGCGCTCGTGTTCGGGCTTCAACGACAGCAGCGTCAGCGGAAGGCCGATCTCGTTGTTGTAGTTGCCCGCGCTCTTGAGCACGCGATAGCGCCGTTTGAGCACGCGGGCGATGAGCTCCTTGGTGGAGGTCTTGCCCACGCTGCCGGTAACGCCGATCACCCGCGGCGAGAACCGGGACCGCCACGCCGCCGCCAGTTGCTGGAGACCGGCCAGGCTGTCCGGGACGAGGAACAACACCGCCTGAGAGTTGGCCGACTTCTTGATCCGGTGCTGCCATCGATGCTGCCATCCGCCCGCCTGGGTGTCCACGACGCTCACCAAGCGCTCCAATCCCTCCGGCACGCGCTGCACGATGGCGCCGATGGCGCCCGCCGCCAGCGCATCGCGCACGAAGTCGTGCCCATCGGCGCGCTCGCCGCGCAGCGCGACGAACAGACTGCCCGCCTGGGCCAGGCGGGAGTCGATCACGACGTCCGAGACGATCTTGGCGTTGAGCGCCCTGGGAGCGGGTCGCTGACAGAGCGCCGTCCAAACATCTGCTAAAGTGAGCTGGCTCACATCGCCCCTCACCCTATGGGGTATAGTCCGGCGGTATGTGCAACATACGGACCAGCCGATTCGCGATGTTCTGGAACACGGGCACAGCTACCTGGCTCGCCCACATGGAGCGCGTGGGGCGGTCCAACGTGACGAGGATGATGACCTGTGGGTCGTCCGCGGGCAGGAAGGCCACGTATGTGGTGATGACCTCATCATCACTGTAGCCTGTCGAGGTAGGGATCTGGGCTGTACCCGTCTTACCAGCTACCTTATACCCCGGGACCAAGTTCGCGTCAATTCCACGGGCCGTGGCCTCGGCCATGAGCTGCCTCATATATCGGGCGGTCTCCACGGAGATGGCCCGTTGGTAAGGACGCGGGTGGGTGGGGATCACCCGCCCATGGTCGACGACCATGCGCACCACACGGGGGTGCATGGCTACCCCATCATTGGCGATGGCCGAGACGGCGGTGATCAACTGGATGGGCGTGACCGTCATGCCCTGCCCGTAAGCGTTGGTCACCAGATCCGACGGGCTCCACATGGAGCTGTCCGGCGTCTTGATGAGGCCCGATACCTCACCGGCCAGATCGATCTCGGTCACCCGCCCAAAGCCAAACCGCTTGATGTAGTTATAAAACGTCTCCGCGCCCATCTCCATGCTGATCTTCGCGGCCCCAACGTTCAGGGATAGCGCCAGGATATCCGTCAGCGTGACGGTCCCATGAGCACGGTAATCGGAATTGTGGATCTCTCGATCTCCAACCCGGAGGACGCCCTCGTCCTGGAAGGTCTGATCCGGGGAGATCTTCCCGGAATCGAGGCCGGCGGCCAGGGTGATCACTTTCACGACGGAGCCTGGCTCGTACGGCCAGCTGATGGCCCGGTTGATCTGCTGCTGGTCCTCGCTCTCACTATAACGGTTGGGATCAAACGCCGGTTCATTGGCCATGGCCAGCACTTCGCCCGTCTTGGGATTCATGACGATGATCGTGCCAGCCTGAGCGCCGTAGTACTCCACCGCCCGGCGGAGTTCCTTCTCCACCAGGTGCTGAACGCCCACATCCAGCGTCAGGACCAGATCACGTCCCACCGCCGACGGAATGTACAGGGAGAAATCCGCCGGAAGGGACACATCATCGACCTTTCCGCTGCGCATGACGCTGGCGCCGGTGAGGAATTCCTGGTAAAATCCCTCTACACCGAAGAACGCCAGGCCGTCGATATTCACGAACCCCAGCGCATGAACGGCCAGACTGCCCTGGGGATAATAACGCCTCGGGTAAGGAGTGACGCTCACAGGCAACCAGAGACGCCGTTCCTCTTCGCGCTTGCTATCCTCCGCCGCGCGCTTGCGGTCAGCGATCTTTTCGCCTTGGGGCTCTTCGATCCCCTTGGCGAGCACGACATAGGGGGCATCTGAGGGAGCGGACCGGATCCGCTCCAGGATCTCCTCCGATGTCAGCCCGATCAGCGGAGAGAGCGTCTGGGCCAGCGCCTCCTCGTCTGAGATCAGGCCAGGCGACACGTCCACCTCCCATAAAAAGATGTCGGTGGCCAGGAGACGGCCAGCCTGATCGACGATATTGCCGCGAGCCCGGCGGACGACGGCCGCGGAAGCGGAGTTGCCCTGCCGCGCCGCCTCCAACAACGTGTGGCGCTCCAGGACTTGAAGGCGCACGAGCTGAAGGACGAGCACGAACAGCAAAAAGGCCAGGCCGACCGCGGTGGCCAGGACGCGACCCTGGGCACGCGAGGACGATTCGTCGACGATCATGCAGGCCCCTCAGCGTCTTGCCTGGGCGTACACGGTCGGATGCAAGCGCTCGGTGATTCGATTCAGCGCCACCTCCCACCACGGCGCCCGTTCCGGAGCCGCGGGGGTGGGCACCGCCCGGACGGTGGCCTCAGGCGCGTCCGTTGTGACGTTCATGCGAACGACCATCCGGCTTTGAGGAGGCTGGTATCCCAGCTCCCGGGCGCGCTTTTCGATGTAGTCTACGTCCGTGTACATCCCTATCTGCCGGATGATCTCGGCGTTCTCCCGCTGGATGCGGTTGTACTCCTCCTGGAGATTGCGAATCTCCATTTGGGTGGCCTTGATCTCGCTGGCGGACTGGACGTAGAAGGCGATCGCCGTACACAGGATGGCCAGGATAGCGAGGAATCGGATGAAAAAGTAAAAGTCCTCGGAGATCGTACGGCGGCGAGACCCTGCCCACCAGGTCGTCGTTGGGAACGAGTTGGCTGCACGCTGTAACATGGCTTCGCTCCTACTGGCCTGCGATCGAAACCGCTCGCCTCACTCGGCAGTCGCCCCGGTCACCCAGGCGAATCGGGCAGACGCTCGGCGACGCGCAACCGGGCGCTGCGGCTCCTGGGGTTCCGGGCCACCTCCTCGGTGCTCGGCCGCTGCGGGCGCCGGGTGATGACCCGTAGCGTGGCCTTATGGCCGCAGACGCACTCCGGTATGTCCGGCGGACAGATGCAGTCTTGCGATTCCCGCCGAAAGAATTGCTTGACAATCCGATCTTCCAGCGAATGAAAGGAGATGACGACCAGTCTTCCACCCGGCCGAAGCAGGCTGACCGCCTGCGGCAACACGGACGTGAGCGCCTCCAGCTCCCGGTTCACGGCGATCCGAAGCGCCTGAAAGGTGCGCGTCGCCGGATGGATGCGGTCCCGTCGACCGCCGACGGCGGCCTGGATCACCTCCGCCAGGTGGGCGGCGTCCCGGATCGGGCGGGCCCGCACGATGGCCCTGGCGATGCGGCGGGACCGACGCTCCTCGCCGTAGCGATAGATCAAATCGGCGAGCTCCTCCTCCGGCAGCCGGTTGACCAGATCGCCGGCCGATGTATCCTGGGTCGGGTCGAACCGCATATCCAGCGGGCCGGCAGCCCGGAAGCTGAAGCCACGACGCTCGTCCGCCAACTGAAAGGAGGAGAGCCCCAGGTCCAACAGGATCCCTCCGACGGCGGTGAAGCCATGTGCCAGGGCGACCTCATGCAGCTGGGCGAAGTTTGCATGCACGAGCACCACACGGCCGGCCGCAAGCTCGGCCTGGAACCGCCGCCGACAGCGGTCGATGGCGGCCGGGTCCGCATCCAGCCCCAGGAGGCGTCCATTCGGGGCGATCGCCTGCAGAATGGCCGCCGCATGCCCCCCGCCCCCCACGGTCCCGTCGATGGCGTCGTCCCCGGGGCGCAGGGCCAGCCCCTGGAGCGCCTCGGCCAGCATCACCGGCTGATGGTCGGCCGTCTCGGCAGCGTCTTCGGACATCGCAGATCAGATTTCCAGCGCCGCGAAGTAGTCCCTGGAGAAGGAGCCGTCCTCGAACTGGGACTCGATCTCACGCCACGCATCGGGCGCCCACAGCTCGATGTACGTGTTCAAGCCGACGATGATGACCTCCGAGTCGATGTGGGCGTACTGCCGCAGGCGGGGCGGCACGATGATCCGCCCCTGCCGGTCCATACTCAAATCTTCTGCAAAAGCGTACAGGAGGCGACGGATATTACTGGCTCGTGTGTCCAGCTTCGGCAGCGCATCGATGCGCTCGGACAGCGCACGCCACTCGGTTAGAGGATAGAGGACGATCTGACCCTGGTGGCCGCGGGTGGCAACCATCCCATCCGCCAGGTCTTCGCGGTACTTGGCGGGGATGGTCAGGCGGCCCTTCTCGTCGAGGTTGTGGGTGTACTGTCCGAGAAACATTTGTTCTGCCGTGTCCCGAGTAGCAGAGAGGGTTGCGCCCTCCACTTTGGGCAACAACCCTCCCATACCGCACCACTTTGTCCCACCAGCATTATAACATGATTTAGTTGACCCGGCAAGGGTTTTGTGTCGCCCTAGCCGAAATTTTAAGGTCTTTTCGCGGGGTACTGTAGTACTATTTATTGGATGATTTTCGAGTTTTGGAGGCGAAGAGGGGCTGATCGCCTCCCTCATGAGGGCTGCCGGGGCAGGGGCGCTGCATGAATCGCCCTACTAGCTACCGGACAGTTTGGCCGCGCATCTCCTGCGATAGCTCTACCGATGCCGCAGTAGGGGCGACCGGCCGGTCGCCCCATTGGTATCAACT
>JAJRVX010000184.1:0-29340 GCA_024277095.1 Chloroflexota bacterium | reverse complement strand
TTCCGCTCGGCCAGCTCCAGGGCCTCATAGGAGGTATCGATATTCACCACGAAGGTCGCACCGGCTGCCAGGGCATAGACGGCGAACGCCCCCGTGTAGGAGAAGGCGTTGAGGACCCGGGCGCCACGACAGATCCCGCCCACAACACCCCGATTCTCCCGCTGATCCAGATAGAAGCCGGTCTTCTGCCCACGACGCAGATCGACGAGAAACCGGTATCCCGCCTCTCGAATCTCGACCAGCTCCGGCGGCTCCTGACCGACGAGCACCCCCTCGGATGGCTCCAATCCCTCCCGGCGCCGGGCGGTCGGATCGGCCCGCTCGTAGATCCCCGCCGGCCGAAGCAGCTCCTCCAACAACGCCACCAGCGTATCCCGCACCGTTTCAACGCCCCGAGAGGAGAACTGAACCACCAGCCAGCCCGCGTAGTGATCCACCACCAGGCCGGGGACCCCGTCGCTCTCGCTGAAGACCAGACGGTAGGCGTCCGTCTGAGGGTCGGCGGCCAGGTCCGCACGGCCTCGAATCGACCGCTCCAGCCGCCGCCGCCAGAACGCCCGATCGACCTCCTCCTCCGGATCCCAGGTCAGCAGCCGGACGACGATCTGCGAGCGGCGATTGAGGAACCCTCGCGCCAGCCGGTCCCCACGCGCGCCGACCACTTCCACCACTTCGCCATCCTGGGCCGCGTCATCGATGCTGTGGATGGCACCGGAGAACAGCCAGGGATGCCGGAAGTGCACCGGGCGCTCCTTCCCGGGCTTCAGCACGACCCGGGGCAGCCTTCCATCACCCGCAGCGGGAGAACTCACGCCCCGGCCTCCCGGCAGACCAAATGCACCACATGCCGCGTCGATGGGCGAATCTTCGCCCGCTCATCCACCCGGTAGCCCACCACCCAGGCGATGCCCTGCGCCCCCTCCACCAACGGCCACCCCGGCCGCAGAGCAGCCGGCAACTTGACGTTGATCATGAACTCGTTCAGCTTCACCCATTTGCCTCCCATCCCCAGCGGCTGGAATCGATCGCCCGGGCGCCGTGGGCGCACCACGGGCGATTCCCCTAGCGCGTCCACATCCAGCCACGCCTGCCAGGGATCCGGGTTCTCCCGCCATCCGGATGGCAGCTCCTCGACGGGGAGGCGCCGAGCTTCGATCTCCCAGCCCTCATCCAGCGGTGTGATCCCCGGACAGGTCAGCGGGCGGGGCTCCCGCACCTGGGGACCGGGCAGCCGTGGGGTGGCCCCCTCATCGGCGATCTCAATGCGGTCATAGTCCACCCGCAACATCAGCCCCCGGGGCAACGTCGCCCGATCGCCGGTCTCGCCGGATCGAGCCACGCGCAGCGCCTGCTCGATATGCACGAAGTTGATATTCCGCAACGTCCGGCGCAGGCGGTGTACCGCCTCCCGCAGCGTGGCCCGCTGTAGCCCTCGAGGTAGGGCGCGCCACTCCCCCAGGTCGAACGCGATGCCGCCCGCCGGCGATGGCCGTTCCACGCGCGCCCATGCATCATCCAGGGCAGCACGTAATATCTCGTAGTCGTCCGCCATCACCGCCGCTGAGCGCCGGATGACCTGACGCACACCCGGGTTGTAGGTCTCCAACAGCGGCAACAACTCGTGGCGCAGCCGATTGCGGTAGTAGGTGGTGTCCAGATTGGAGCGATCGAAGCGCGGCGTAAGCCCATGAGCAGCACAATAGGCCTCCACGTCTGCCCGGGGGACATCCAACAACGGACGCACCAGCCAGCGGGGATATTCGTCCTCCACCGGGGAGGTAGGTCGTCCCCCTAACGCCCGCTCCAGCGGCTCCAGCAGGCGATACTCCCCCCAGCGGGTCCTGTACAGCATGCCGCGCAGGCCGGAGATCCCGGCCCCGCGAAGGAAGTGCATGAGCACCGTCTCCGTCTGGTCATCCGCGTTGTGCGCTACAGCCACCACTGGGGCGCCCATCCGCCGGGCAACCCGCCCCAGGAAGGCATATCGGGCGCGGCGGGCCGTCTCCTCCACGGCGATCCGGTAGCGCTGAGACAGGGCGGGCACATCTGCGTGGCCGATCTCGCACGGAAGGTCCCACTCGGCGGCGATCCGGCGCACGAACTCTGCGTCGGCGTCCGCCTCGGCACCGCGCAGCCCATGATGCAGATGGGCGACCACCAGGCGAATCCCCAGATTCGGCGCCAGCGAGCGCAGGACGTGCAGCAGACAGAGCGAATCCGGCCCCCCGGACACGCCGACGACCACGGTATCGCCGGGGGCCATCAACGATTCTCGCTCGATTGTCTCCAGGACCCTCCGCACGACATCCATGTTGCCATTATACCACAGCAACAGCACCCCCTCGGAATACGCCACCAAACGGGGTAGTGTATCCAAAATGGTGGGAATTCCGCGAGGCCCATCGCAAGCCCACAGGGGAGGTGCGGAGGGACCTCCTTCCGCCAAAACATCCTCTCCTTCCGCTTCGCACCTGTCCTTGCCCGGCCTGATTCGGGTGGGCAAGGCCGGGCGAGGCAGGTGAGGGGCGGAAACCGGGAAGTCTCTTTTGAGGGGCTGCGCCCCTCAAAGCCCCCTGCTGTATTTTCACCGAAAAAGATACACTACCACCAAACGGGCGATGCGTGGGGCGATCAGCGCCTGCGCGTCACCCCCACGTCTTTTTGGGCCTCACAGTCATATGGTATAATCTCAGATGGCACGCGGCCGGTTGCTATCCGCCCTGTGTGTCCGCGCCCCACTATCACCGGGGGTGATCATGCTTAAGGAAGAGGAAACGCGTGTTTAACCCGCTTAACTGGCTGCTCGGGTTGTTCTCACTGGACATCGGCATTGACTTGGGAACCGCAAACACGCTGGTTCATGTCAAAGGACAGGGGATCATCATCAACGAACCCTCGGTGGTGGCCATCGACACCCGCAAAAAGAACCGCGTGGTCGCCATTGGGGCCGAAGCGAAAGAGATGGTCGGACGCACGCCGGCGCACATCGTGGCGATCCGCCCTTTGCAGGACGGCGTGATCTCCGACTTCGACGTCACGGAGCAGATGCTCCACTATTTCATCCACAAAGTCCACGATCAAAATCTGCTGAGCATCCCACGGCCGCGGGTGGTGATCGGCATTCCCAGCGGCGTCACGGAGGTGGAGAAGCGCGCCGTGCACGACGCGGCCATCAGCGCCGGGGCGCGTGAGGCCGGGCTGGTGGAGGAGCCCATGGCCGCCGCCATCGGCGCCGGGCTCCCGGTCACGGAGTCCATCGGCAGCATGATCGTGGACATCGGCGGTGGCACCACCGAGGTGGCCGTCATCGCCCTGGGCGGCATCGTGGTCGCCCGGTCCATTCGCGTCGCCGGGGATGAGATGGACCAGGACATCATCGACTACGCCCGCCAGAAGTACAACCTCCTCATCGGGCAGCGCATGGCCGAGCAGGCGAAGATCGCCGTCGGCTCCGCCTACCCGCTGGAACAGGAGGAGATCATCACGCTGCGGGGGCGAAACCTGGTCACCGGGCTCCCAGAGGCGATCGACGTCTCCAGTGTGGAGATCCGGGAGGCGCTGAGCAACTCCGTCTCCGTGATCGTGGACACCGTGCGAGAGACCATCGACGAGACGCCCCCCGAGCTGGTGGCCGACCTCATGGAGCATGGCATCGTCCTGGCGGGCGGTGGCGCCCTGCTCCGCAACCTGGACGTCCGGCTGAGCGAGGAGACGAAGATGCGGGTCTACGTGGCCGAGGATCCGCTGACCTGCGTGGCCCGTGGGGCCGGGATGATCCTGGAACGTCCGGAATATTACCGAGAGACGCTGACCAGTTTGCAGCGAGGGAGCACCATCCACTAGCAGAGGAACAGGGCTCCTCGATATCACGCCGGCCGCTCGAACGGCGGCACGTGAAACTCTCCGACGGCGACGCCGCCGGGAGTGAAAAGAGCTCATGATGCGCAATCGTCCCCTCCAACAACCGTTGGCCTGGACGGAAAAGAGTGTTTATGTCAAGAAACCTCGAAATCGCCTAGCCTGGTTGGGCGGGTTCGTCATCCTCTGCCTCCTTACCATGGGACTATATGCTACAGGGTATCTGGAGCCAGCTCAGGACATCGTCCTCCAAGGGCTGGCTCCGGCGCAAGAGGGGATCAGCGACGCGGCGGATCAAATCGGCGTCATCGTGGCAACCGTGCGCGACCTGCGGACCCTGCGCCAACGCAACGCAGAGCTGGAAGCTCGCGTCAATCAACTGATCATCGAAAACGTACAGCTCAAGGAGCTGGAGGCGGAAAACGCAAACCTGCGGAAGCTTCTGCATTTCGCTCAGAAGCACCCTTTCCTGGAGTTCCGTGGGGCGGAGATCGTCGCCCGGGTGATCGGCCGCGATCCCACGAACCTATCCAACTACCTGTTAATCAATCTGGGCCGGGAGCACGGCATCCGGGAGGGTATGCCCGTCGTCACCGAGCGAGGCCTGGTGGGACGCATCAGCCGGGTGAACAACACGACCAGCCAGGTCCTGCTGCTTACCGATCCGGCCAGCGCGGTGAACGCGCTGATCCAGAGCTCACGCCTGACCGGGCTGGTGGAAGGACAGGCGGGGGGCGGGCTGATCATGAATTACATCCCCCAGGATGCCGTCGTGACCCCCGGCGAGATCGTGATCACCTCAGGGTTGGGCGGCCACTTCCCACGCAATCTGGTCATCGGACAGATCACGGCCGTGCATCAGCGCGATTATGAGATGTTCCAGAAGGCCGTCGTGCGCCCGTCCGTGGACTTCAACCAGATCGAGCAGGTGCTGGTGATCACCAACTTCGTCCCCATCGAGGGGATCGAAGAGCTTCCCAACCGATAGCTGGACCCGAGGCTACCCATGACGCCTTTGTTGTTCATCCCCCTGCTGGGCATCCTGGCCATATTGCAGTCCACCCTGCTGCCGCGCTTCCCCCTGTTGAACGTCCATCCGGACCTGGTCCTGCTCACTGTGATGAGCTGGGCCCTCCTGCGCGGCATGACGGAGGGATTAACCTGGGCTTTCATCGGCGGCATCTGGATCGACCTGCTCTCCGGCGGGCCGTTCGGCCTCTCCCCGCTCACCCTCGTCATCACCGCCTTCCTGGTCAGCCTGCTGGAATCCGGCCTCTTCCAGGAGCACATCGTACTGGTGATCCTCATGATCGCCGGAGCCAGCTTGCTGCACGGCACGCTCTATCTGTCCTTTCTGCGCCTTGGGAACCACCCGGCCGCCACCACGGCCGCGCTGTGGCGCATCATCATCCCGACGGCACTCTACACCAGCCTGCTCACGCCTATCGTATTCCCCATCATGCGATGGCTCCACCGGGTGACCGGGCGAGAGCAATTGGAGTGGTGAGGCCATGAACCGGGAGCGCTCAGCGCCGCTGCTGCGTCTGGTCCTCTATCGGGTCGCCATCATCACGGCGTTCCTGGTGATGGCGGGACAGCTATGGCGGCTGCAAATCGATCAGGGCGCCATGTATCGCGTCCTGGCCGACCGCAATCGGTTCCGCCAGGTGACGGTGCCCGGCCCCCGCGGCGTGATATACGATCGCAACGGCCACATGCTGGTGCGCAACCGCCCCTCCTTCGCCGTCGCCATCGTCCCTGCCGACCTGCCCGATGACGAAGAGGAGGCCTCCGCCGTGATCCACCGCCTGGCGGAGATGCTGGGCGCGCCGGCCAAGCCCACTCGCGAGAAGCAGCAGATCCCCCCCATCGGCAACGCGCTCCCCCGCTTTCGGCTGCTGCTCAGCGAACAGGAGATGCACGAATACGTGGAGCGCGCCCGATGGGGCAGCGCCTATCGCCCAATCCCCGTCGCCACGCAGGTGGACCGGGATCTGGCCTTCCAGATCGAGGAGATGCGCCACGTGCTCCCGGGCGTGCACCTCATCGTCGAGCCGGTCCGAGAGTACATCGCCGGGTCGCTGACCGCCCATATCCTGGGATACATGGGGCCCATCCCAGAAGCGGAGGCGGAAGCCTACAAGGAAAAGGGGTACAACCCCAACGATCTGGTAGGGCTGGCCGGGCTGGAGTACACCTATGAGTCCGAGCTCCGCGGACGAGCCGGCAGCCGATACATCGAGGTGGACGTCTTCGGCCGGGAGATCCGTACGGTCGCCGAGGTCTCCCCACCGGTGCCTGGGCACAACCTGACGCTGACCATCGACCTGGCGTTGCAGACGGCCATGGAGGCCGCGTTGCGCAAGGGGCTGGAGAAAGCCGGATCCAGATCGGGGGTCGCCATCGCCATGAACCCCAAGACGGGGGAGATCCTGGGGATGGTCAGCCTCCCCTCGTACGATAACAACCTGTTCGCCCGGGGCATCAGCGTGGAGGACTACACGGCGCTGTTGAACGATCCCGCCCGCCCCCTGGTGAACCACGCCATCAGCGGGCTCTACCCGCCCGGGTCCACGTTCAAGATCATCCCCGCCGCCGCCGCCCTGGAGGAGGGGATCATCACCCCGAAAACGAAGGTGCATGACGAGGGGATCCTGTGGCTCCCCAACCAATACTTCCCGGACGATCCCTCGCAGGCCCAGCCCTTCTACTGCTGGATCTACAAGTACGGGCGGGGCCATGGAGACGTCAACGTCACCGCTGCTCTGGCCGTCTCCTGCGATGTATTCTTCTACGTCGTAGCCGGGGGATACAAGGAGTTCCGTGGCCTGGGCGAACCCCTGCTCGCCTACTACACCCGGGAGTTCGGCCTGGGAGAGCTGTCGGGCATCGACCTGCCGGCCGAGAACCCGGGGCTGGTGCCAGACGCCCGCTGGAAACGCATCACCCTGGCCGAGACATGGGTCACGGGCGATACGTACAACATGGCCATCGGCCAGGGGTTCGTGCTGGCCACCCCCCTGCAGATCCTGAACGCGACGGCGGCGGTCGCCAACGGAGGCTATCTGTACCGGCCACAGCTCGTGTACCAGATCACCGACGCCGACGGGCGAGTCGTGCGTGAGTTCCAGCCGTACCTGATCCGACAACTCCCCATCTCCCCGGAAAACCTGGAGATCGTGCGACAGGGGATGTATGGCGCCGTGCATTGGCCAGGCGGGACGGGCCACCTGGGCGACGTCCCCGGGCTGGAGGTGGCCGGGAAGACGGGCACGGCCGAGTTCCCCGGCGAGCGAGATGAGAAGGGGAACCTGCCCACCCACGCCTGGTTCACGGCCTTTGCCCCATATCAGGACCCTGAGATCGCCGTAGTCGTGTTCGTCGAGGACGGCGGTGAGGGCTCCGAGATCGCAGCCCCGGTGGCAGCCGAGATCCTGCGTGCTTACTTCTACCCTTCGGTCCCCGGTGGTCCCGTCGAGCCAGAGGCCACGCCGCAAGCGCCGGCAGGAGGGCGCAGGCCATGAACGAAAGGCGAATGTGGCGTGACTTCGACTTCATCCTGCTGGTGGTCGTGTTGTTGCTGATGACCTACGGCGTGGCCATGATCCGATCCACCACCATGAACTCGACCAACCTGCAGGACCTCCCACGCCGCCAGCTCATCTACGGCATCGCCGGACTGGGCATCATGCTGACGTTGGCCCTGATCGACTACCGGATCCTGTGCAGCCTGCAGAAACCCATCTACCTGGTGCTGGTTGGCCTCCTGTTGGCCGTGGACGCCATCGGGGTGACCATGGGAGGAGCACAGCGCTGGATCGACCTGGGGATCATCCCCCTGCAGCCGTCGGAGTTCAGCAAGGTCCTCATCATCCTGGTCATGGCGCGTTTCCTGGCCGACCACGAGGCACAGATGAGACGGCTCCTCTACGTGATCCTGGCGCTGCTCTTGCTGGCACCCCCCGTCGTCCTCATCTATCTGGAGCCAGATCTGGGCACGGCCATCTCGGTGGCCGCCATCGGGAGCATCATGATCCTGATGAGCGGGATGCGCCTGTTCCACGTGGCAGCCCTGGGGGCCATGGGGATCGCTGCCGTCCCGGTCGTGTGGATGTCCCTGGAGGACTATATGCGGGACCGGGTCCTCCTCTTCCTGTACCCGGAGAGCGATCCAGCCGGAAGCTACAACGTCTATCAGGCACTGATCAGCATCGGCTCAGGGGGATGGCTCGGAAAGGGGTACGGACAGGGAACGCAAAGCCAGCTACACTTCCTCATGGTGCGCCACACCGACTTCATCTTCTCCGTGATCGCCGAGGAGCTTGGCTTCGTGGGCGCCACCCTCCTGATGTTCCTCTTCCTCGTCCTGCTGCTCCGCCTGATCCGCATCGCGGAGCGCGCCCGTGATCCGCTGGGCCGGTCCATCGCCGTGGGAGTCGCCACGCTGATCTTCTTTCAAAGCGTGGTGAATATCGGCATGAACCTCCGGCTGATGCCGGTGACCGGCATCCCTTTACCGTTCGTCAGCTACGGCGGGAGCTCCCTCATCACCATGCTCATGGCCATCGGGCTGGCCGAGAGCGTCGCCCTCCACCGCCGCAAGATCGAGTTCTGATCTTCGCAAGCGGAAGCGTTCATTGTATAATGCCCATGATCGGCCCCATCGCCTGTCGGAGGCAAACGCCCCAACACGGGGCGCGCTCCAGGGCGACGCGGCGCCACATCCCCCGAAAGACGAGCGTGAATACACCGTCATTAGCGGAGCGAAGGGAGATACCGCACTATGCCCGTTATGAACCTATGGCGAGAGCTACCGCCAGGGCCGGACGTGCCCAATGTGATCTACGTCGTCGTGGAGATCCCCCGGCGCTCACGAAATAAGTATGAATACGACGAACAAGGCGGATTCATCAAGCTGGATCGGGTGCTATATTCGTCCCTTCACTACCCAGGGGACTATGGCTTCATCCCCCGCACGCTGCACGACGACGGCGATCCGCTGGATGTCCTGGTGATGACCAACGAGCCAACCTTCTCCGGCTGCGTCATCGAGGCCCGACCGCTGGGCATCTTTCATCTGGAGGATCGCGGCAAGCTGGATGACAAGATCCTGGCCGTACCCCACACGGATCCTCTGTTCGACGGCTATCATTCGCTCGAAGATCTCCCCTCCCACTTCCTGGACGAGGTAGCGCACTTCTTCAGCGTCTACAAGGACCTGGAGCAGGTCGAGGTCAAGCCGCTGGGATGGGAGGGGCTCCAGCGCGCCCATGCGGAGATCGAGCGGGCCATCCAGATGTACGTCCAGACGCTGCGAACCATGCGATAGGAGATGCGCATGAGCTACGACGTGGTATTCATCGGTCACTTCGCCAAGGACAAGATCGTCGTTGGGTCCCAGGTGCAGATATCATCCGGGGGCTCCGTCTATTACGGCGCCGTCGCCCTGGCCCGGCTGGGCTATCGGGTCGCCATCATCACCCGCCTGCATCCGGATGACTTCTCCCGGCTGGAGGAGGTACGAGAGGCCGGCGTGGAGGTCTATGCCACACCGGCGCCGGAGACATCCGGCATCGAAAACACATACCTGACCCCCGACATGGACCGACGGCTCTGCCGTCCGCTGGGGTTCGCCGGCCCCTTCCGCCCGGAGGATATCCCCGACGTGAAGGCCCAGGTGTGGCTGGTCGGCCCCATCATCGCCGGAGAGGTGAGCCTGGATCTGCTCGAAAAGCTCGTCGGCCGTGGCACCGTGGCCCTGGACGTCCAGGGGTTCGTGCGCGTGCCCCGAGGCGACGATCTGGTCTCCATCGACTGGCCGGAAAAGGAGCGAGGGTTGGCATTGGTCGATGTGCTCAAGCTGGATCAAGCCGAGGCAGAGGTGCTCACGGGACAGGATGATCCCCGGCAGGCACTGGTGGAGCTGGCCCGATACGGGCCCCGAGAGCTGCTCCTCACCCGTGCCGATGGGGCCTTGCTCTACGCCGATGGCGAATTCTACGAGGCCCCCTTCCGGCCCCGCTCGCTGGAGGGCCGCACGGGGCGAGGGGATACCTGCTTCGCCACCTACGTCGCCAAGCGGCTGTCGGCGCCCCCGGGCGAGGCGCTTCGCTTCGCGGCGGCCGTCACGTCGCTGAAGATGGAGCGCCCGGGGCCATTTCACGGCACCCTGGCCGATATCGAGGCATATCTGGCAAACGCAGCGGAGGATTCGGGATAGCACCGGACACGAGCAACGAGGAGGAGGAAGCATCGTGGAATTCACGGAACTGATCGCCAAGCGCTACAGCGTGCGAGCCTACAAGCCTGACCCGGTGGAGGAAGAGAAGCTGCAACAGGTCCTGGAGGCCGCCCGACTGGCACCGACGGCGGCCAACCGGCAGCCCTTCCGCCTCATCGTGATCCACACATCCGGCCGGGAGGCGGAACTCAAGCGCATCTACGATCGAGACTGGTTCGTGCAGGCGCCGCTGGTCATCTGCGCCTGCGCCGTGCCCGCCGAGGGGTGGGTGCGCAGGGATGGCAAACGCTATACCGATGTAGATGTCGCCATCGTCATGGATCACCTGGTGCTGGCCGCCGCAAACGTCGGGCTGGGAACCTGTTGGATCGCAGCGTTCGATCCCGACGCAGCTCGAGAGGTGCTGGGCCTGCCCGACGACGTGGAACCCATCGCGCTCACGCCGCTGGGATATCCGGCCGACTCCCCACGGCCCAAGGAGCGTAAGCCGTTGTCTGAGCTGGTGAAATACGAACGATGGTGATACACGACAACACGCCAGAATTCTCCCCTTCAAAAGGCACGAAAACACGGTAGGAGACGCACGGTTGTGCGTCCCCTACCGTTCGTTTCGCAAGGCCCAACGCCCTCTTCTCGCTGTTCACCCGATCAGGACGCCTGACTCTTCTCCTCAGTGCGGTCCGTGGCCGGAGGAGGCTCGATGGAGAGGGCGGAGATCTCCGCCCGCCATTCGGGCGTCATGGGCACCTCCAGCGCCTTCAGCGACGGCTCCAGCTGCTCCAGGTTGCGGGCGCCGATAATGGGCGCCGTGACGGCCGGATGTGACATCACCCAGGCGACCGCCAGCGAAACCGGGTGCACGCCCCGCTCCCGAGCGTGCGCCACGAAGCGCTCGGCGATCTCGTAATAGATCGGGTCGCCGTACCGCTTCTGGTACATGGGATTTTCCACCAACCGGCCCTGCTTCGGGCGCTGCTTCGTGCCATACTTGCCGGTCAACAGGCCGCCGCCCAGCGGGCTATAGGGCACCACACCCAACTGCTCCGATTGGGCCAGCGGCAGGATCTCCACCTCCGCCTGGCGCTTGACCAGATTGTACATGGGTTGGATGCACACGAACTTCGCCAGCCCCTCCCGCTCGGAGATGCCCAGCGCTTTGGCGATCTGCCACGCAGCCCAATTGCTCACCGCCGGATACAAAATCTTCCCCTGGCGCACCAGGTCATCCAACGCCCGCAGCGTCTCCTCCATGGGCGTCCCCGGATCATCATGATGCACGTAATACACGTCGATCCAATCGGTTCCCAGCCGCTTCAAACTCGCC
The DNA here is from genome assembly GCA_024277095.1 of Chloroflexota bacterium. GTDB lineage: Bacteria > Chloroflexota > Anaerolineae > DUEN01 > DUEN01 > DUEN01. The sequence goes on along the minus strand of JAJRVX010000184.1, from coordinate 17,917 downwards.
TCGACGGCCAACATGATGTGGCGCCGGGAAAGTCCTCTGGCGTTCACATCCTCGCCGACCGGGAAATACACCTTCGACGCCAGCACGATCTCCTCACGGCAATCCCGGATCAGCCGGCCCAGGATCTCCTCGGAGCGGCCGCCAGCGTACACGTTCGCCGTATCGAAGAAGTTGATGCCGAGCTCACGACAGCGATGGAACATCGCCGCCGAGGTCTCCTCATCCGCCTCCGCCCCAAACGACATCGTGCCCATACACAGGCAGGAAACCTGCACCCCCGTTCGCCCCAATGTCCGGTACTCCATCCATAGACCTCCTTTGCGTGAAAGAATCCGGCGGGAACTCTCCCCCATCCTAGACAACCCCTCGAAAGCTGTCAAGCGAGCCGGGCATCTCCAACATGACCTGTCAGCCTCTCACCACAAGGCCGCCCAACCGGCCAGCGCTATCCATATAATCACAACGCAAGTGCGGGGAATGCCGAGCACCGGCACGAAGAGCACCACCCCCAACAGCGCGCCCAGGCATCCGCCCAACAGATCAGCCCCGTATAACACGCCCACCGCGCGGCCGGCCTCCCCTCGCGTGAGCGCCACGGCGAGCGGGAAGGCGATCCCCCCAATCCCGCCCGCCCACAAAGCCAGCAGTGGGAAGAGGACGGGCACAGGGGGCATCCAGGAGAGGAGCCCCAGGAGAACGCCGCCGTAAACGGCCATGGCCAGCTGGGTCATCATAAACGCCCGTCTGAAAGCCCTCTCCTCCGCCTCCGTGGAGCGCCATCGCAATACCAGCCGGTGCCCCGCCTCGGCCCCGAGTGCCAGTCCGGCCATGAACGCCATCACGATCAGGCTGATCTCGGCGTACACGTAGCCGTGCAGCACCTGGAAGGCGAACAGGATCACCACCTCCAATACCATCTCCACCAGCCCGACGCCGGCCACGGCGATCGGGACCGCCCACCCGCGCCGCCAACGGGTCACCCCCACGACCAACGCCAGGGGGATGATCACCCATCCCAGATTGACCACCCCCGCGCTCTCGAAGATCCCGCGCAAGCTCGGATAAAACAGGGAAAGCCACAACGCCAGATCGTAATAATAACAGATCGGAATCAGATCCCTGTTGATCCGCACCCCCTGCGTCGACTCTAACTCCCGCCGCACCTGCAGGAATCGATCGGTGGTGAAGATGTACTCGATGTAGGCCGGCGTCACCCAGCGCGTCTCGATCCCACGAGCGGCCAGCCGGGAGGCCAGAAGGCCCGGATCCGTCGGCAGCGGGGCCCCCGAGGCGAGGAAGAAATTGTGCTCGCCAGGCAACACCACCACCTCCGGGAAGACCGCCCGCAACGTCCAAAAGATGCTCCCATTGCGCCGGGCCAGCTCCGGGCTCCAATAGTTCTCCGCCGAGGGAAGCCCCAGGGCGAAGATGCCGCCCGGGGCCAGGATCCGGCGCACCTCCTCAAAGAACTCGAGCGTATAGAAGCGGTTCAGAGTGCCGGTGGACGGCTCGGGCAGATCCAGGATCACCACGTCAAAGGCCCGAGGAGTGGTCTTCACATACAGCCGGCCGTCGGTCAGGGCCAGGGTCACCCGGGGATCCTCCAGAACGGCGGCGTCCTCAGAGGGCAGATATCTCCGAGCGGCCTCGATCAACAGCGGATCCAACTCTACGTAGACCGCCTCGTCGATGGGATGCTTGAGGGCCTCGCGCAGGTCTCCGGCCACCCCACCCCCGATGAGCAGAACGCTCCGAGGATTGGGATGGGCGAGCAGGGGGAAATGGATGACCTCCTCCGGGAACGTGCTCTGGGTTTCAAAGGACAACAGGCCATTCTGGAAGAAGATCCGCTGCCCGTCCCGAGCCTGGATGATGAGGCGGCCATAAGGGGAATCCGCAGCGAAGGCCAGATCGGGCCATTGCCAACGTAGGGTGGCATCGTGCAGCACGGGCCCCAGGAAGAGCGCCACGACGATCAAGACGGCGAGGACGGCCAACGGGATAAGGCGGCGCAATGGATGGGAGGGGCCGGGGAGACGAGAGGCGAGCAGAGTCATCGCCACGGTCAGGTTGACGGCGCCGACGAGCAAAGCGGTCTGAAAGGGGTCGAGCCAGCGGATGAAGAGGAAGCTAAAGAGCGCCCCGCCGGTGACCGAACCGATGCTCTCCCAGGCATAGGATCGGCCCGCCGATCCGCCCCGCTCGATAATCCATCGCGCGCCCAACGTGAACAGCGAGCCCGTCAGCAGGCACAGGGGAGCCACGATCAGGACCACGGCGGCCACCATCGGGCCGAACTCCACGAAGGCGCCCGGCGTGACCCCGAGCAAGGCCCGAACATCACGCACCCATGCGATCTGCGCCGGGAACAACACCGCAGCGAACGCCATCCCCGCCGCAAACGCCCCGATCCCCCCCCGGCGGCGCGCCGCCCATCGGGCCAGCCCCCATGCCCCGACCGCCCCCCACGCCAGCCAGGCCATGAGCACGATCCCAAAGAGCAGCTCATTGCCGTAGAAGGTGGCGAAGAGCTCCCGCATCAGCACGATCTGGGCAACGGTCGACGTAAAGCCAACGACAGCCAGAGCACCACGCATACCGCCCTATCCTCCCCACAAGGTGGTGGGATCACGAGAGAGACGTGATAGCCAGCCCATCGCTCACCCACCCGCCCCTCGCCCTAATGATGCATGGGATCAGGTCGGTCGTCAACACCGATCGGGAAGTCGAAACGAGGGGCTTTCCGCTGAGGGAGCGTGTCCCCCCAAGCCTACTCGCCGTATCTCACCCGGACAGGATATACGCCCAAGCGATCGCTATTGGGGGTTCGCCGGGATCATGGTATACTTGATCCACCGGCATTCCCCGCTCACACATGCCCGGAGAAGACCATGCCACCTGCCCATATCCTGTTGGTAGATGACGACGCGCTCCTGCGCCAAAGCCTGGCCTTCAACCTGGAGCAGGCCGGTTATCAGGTCAGCGCAGCCGCCACCGCGGAGGACGCGCTGGCCCTCGCCCATCGCATCCCTCCGGACCTGGTCCTTCTGGACATCGGGCTTCCGGGCATGGACGGCCTGGAGGCCCTACGGCATTTCCAGGAGCACCTCGGCATCCCGGTGATCTTCCTCACCGCACGCCGGCGTGAGCTGGATGAAGTGCTGGGCCTGGAGCTGGGGGCGGACGACTACATCACCAAGCCCTTCGATCTGGATGTGCTCCTGGCGCGCATCAAAGCCGTCCTGCGTCGGGCCCGCTCATCGGAATCCCCGCCCCGGGAGCCGGCGCCGCTCGTGGTTGGGGACCTGGAGATCGATCCGGCCGCCCACACGGTCACGGTGGCGGGCCGCCCCGTCGATCTCTCCCCCCGTGAGTTCGATCTGCTGTACACCCTGGCGCTGGAGGCCGGCCACGTGGTCTCCGTAGACGACCTTCTGGCTCGTGTGTGGGGGTCCGAGTACGCGGGGGAATCCCAGGTGGTCTACGTGCACATTCGCTGGCTGCGGGAGAAGCTCGAGGAGACGCCCAACCGCCCTCGTCGCATCCTCACGATACGGGGAGTGGGCTATAAATTGGAACCGCAGGAGGCCTGATGCTACGCACATTACGCCAGCGGTTCATCCTCAGCCACGTGCTTCCCCTGCTCGTCCTCATCCCCATCATGGGCATCGCGCTCATCTACACCCTGGAGACGCAGATCGTCCTGGCCAACCTCTCCGGCGAACTGGCCGGCCAGGCGGTCCTGATCGCCGAGCTGGCCGCCGCGCAGCCGAACCTCTGGGATGACCCGACAGAGGCGCAGAAGTTCGTAGATCGCATCAGCTCCCGGGTGAAGGCACGGCTGATGCTGCTGGACCGAAGCGGACGCCTGTTGGCCTCCAGCGATCCTGCCGATACGGAATCCCTCGGGCACCCCATCGACCTGCCCGGCCTGTCCGACGTCCTGTCGGGCGAGATCAACGTGCGGACCTCATACAGTCGCCACCTTCGTGCGGAGATAGCCGACGTCCTGGTCCCCGTCCCCGGCCCAGATCAACAGGTCGTCGGGGCCATACGCCTGACCTACCACCTGGCCTCCGTCTACGAGCGATTCCTGCGCATGCGTTCCCTCGTCGTCATGGTGCTGGCGGCAGGGCTCCTCCTGGGCGCCATCATCGGGTGGATCCTAGCCCTAAACCTGGAGCGCCCCCTGAGGAGCGTGACCCAGGCCGTCTACCAGCTGGCCGCCGGACAGCGGACCACCCCTCTCCCCGAACAGGGGCCACAGGAGATCCGCCTGCTGGTTCACGCCTTCAACACGCTGGTAGAGCGTCTGCACACCCTGGAGGAGATCCGCCACCGGCTGCTGTCCAACCTCATACACGAGCTGGGACGCCCACTGGGCGCTCTCCACTCGGCCATCCAGGCGCTGCTCAGGGGCGCAGATCAGGACCCGTCCCTGCGGCATGATTTGCTAACCGGCATGGAGAGCGAACTGAATCACCTGCAACGCCTGCTGGACGATCTGGCCCTGCTCCATGATCAGGTGGTGGGCACCCTGGAGCTGGACCGCCGCCCGATCGCCCTGAGCGAGTGGCTTCCCCAGGCGCTATCCCCCTGGAAGGCGGCCGCCCAGGAGAAAGGGCTCCGCTGGGAGGACCGAACGCCAGCCGGTCTGCCCGTCGTGGAGGCCGATCCCGATCGGCTGGCCCAGGCGCTGGGGAACCTGCTCAGCAACGCCATCAAATACACACCCCCCGGGGGCACCATCGCCGTTCACTCCGGCGTCGAGGATGGGAGCATATGGATCCGGGTAAGTGACACCGGACCTGGCATCCCGCCGGAGGAACTGGAACATATCTTCACCCCCTTCTACCGCAGCCATACCCACGCCCGCTTCCCACAAGGCATGGGATTGGGATTGAGCATCGCCCGGGACCTGATCACCGCCCACGGCGGCCGACTGGAGGTGGACAGCACCCCCGGCCAGGGCAGCCGCTTCACCCTCTGGCTGCCCCTCAGCCCAGCAAAGGATACCCCTGATGATGATCGGACCCCAGCATAGCCATCTCCGCATGCGCCCCCACGAGTAAGTCCCCTCACCTGCCGCTTCTTCGCGCTAACAGAATCTTAAGGTTCGCTTAAGGTCCCCGTCAGATTCTCATAAGGACGTTTGGACTCTTCTGAGCCATGCTAATAAGCGAGATAACGCTCCTCCGCTCGCTTAAGAATTCATTGTAAGGACTCATTCCATGCCATCTGTGCATGCAGCACCCCTTCTACTCAGCATCCTGGTAGGGCTGTTGCTCAGCTTCATCGCCTGGGGCTTCTTCCGGGTCCAGGGCCACGACACCAGCGACACCCTGGTCAAGCCGCGTGACGATATCCTCTTGGGGCTATTGGTGCTGGCCGCCTTTGCCCTGGGAGTGTTCGTAACCTATGTGTTGTTGATCACCGACCTTTGAGGGCAAGACCCAATCGGCCCGCAGGACAACGGGGGAACACCCCGGGAAATCTTACGGAGGGAACCATGGCAGAGCAGAACGAACAGCAAACCACATCAAATCCGCCCATCCCGGACAAGTGCGCACACTGTCGTTTCCTGGACAAGGAACACGACCATCTGGCCCAAACGACCCACCTATACTGTCGAGCGCCCTGGTGGCATCCCAAGCGATGGACCTGCGCCCTGCCGCCCGGGGTGGCCAGAGCTTGATGTACGCAGGCGAGTTCCGCAGGACCACAATGGCCACATGTGGCCGGAGAGGCAGGCTGCGCCTCGCGCCGATCATGCGACGGACGAGGACGCCGGAACACACCCTGGACACGGGGAAGGGGACAAGGGAGGAAGCATGTTTGAACGATTGAGTCAGGAAGGCAAGAAGGACGTACACACGTTGATCAGGACCCTGGCCGATGATGACGGCTGGGCGCGTGAGGAAGCACGGGAAGCCCTGGTCGCATTGGGGAAGCCGGCGATAGCCCCTTTGATCGAGGCGATCTCGGCCCCCAACGACCACATGCGTTGGGAGGCCACCAAAGCTTTGAAGGAGATCGCCGACCCGACGGCGGCATCGGCATTGGTGAAGGCCCTGGAGGATGAGAACGGCGGCACCCGCTGGCTGGCCGCCGAGGGGCTGATCGCCATCGGGCCCGCCGGGCTCCCCCCCTTGCTGCAAGCCCTGGCGGAGCATCCCCAATCGGCCTGGCTACGGGACGGGACCCACCACGTGCTCCACGCCCTATCCGAAATGGGCTACCGGGACGAGGTGGCGCCGGTGCTGAAGGCGCTAGAGGGCATCGATCCGACCACGGAGATCCCGGAGGCCGTGGACACCGTCCTGCACAGGCTGGCGCAATCTGCGAACCTGAACACAGGGGGGAAGGCCGGCGACAGCCGTTGAGAGAGCCAAGGATCCTCAAAGCCAGCCCGACCTCCACACGCACGCACGAACACTCGCCCTACATATTGCGATGGTATCGACGCAGGCAACAATATGTAGGGCGAGTGTTTTGTTGCCGGCCACACGATCAGGAGCTTCTTTAAGTTCTCTTAAGCCAGCCTTTATACGGGCATAAAGACGGGTCACCCCGGCACGGTTATCATGAGGTAGGTAGTTATCCATTTCACGACAGGAGATCACGACGATGGATATCCCAGTGAATGCGGAAGTGCATTGCGTTGATGGCCCTTGCGGCCATGTGACCAGTGTGATCGTGAACCCCACCAATTGGGAGATCACCCACCTGGTGGTGAAGGAGAAGCGGTTCCCGCATACGGAGCGCCTGGTCAGCATCGACGAGGTGGTGGAGTCCACCCCTCACCAGGTACGACTGCGTTGTACCACTCAAGAGCTATCCGCCATGGATCCCTTCATCGAGACGCAGTTCATCCAGGCTGAGGCGCCCGAGTGCACAGGCGGGCCGTGTCTGATGTGGCCCTATGTCGTCCCGGAGGATCTGACCGTGCGGCTGGAGACCGAGCACATCCCCCCGGGCGAGCTGGCCGTGCACCGAGGAGATCACGTGGAAGCCACCGACGGACGCGTGGGGCGCATCGATGAGTTCCTGGTCGATCCGGCGAACGGCCATATCACCCATCTCGTGCTACGGGAGGGCCACCTTTCGGGGCAGAAGGACGTGACCATCCCCGTCTCGGCCATCGACCGCATAGAGGAGGACACCGTCTACCTGAAGTTGGATAAGCGAAGCATTGAAGCGCTGCCGACGATCCCGATCCGCAGAAGATGAGGGATCACCCTGGGGGCGCATCCGGCGCACCGGCGAAACGGGAGGTCATATCCACGATATCCCATCAACCGGCTCATGAGGAGAAGGAGCGATGATGGAGAAGAGCAAACAAAAGCAAGGCTCGTCAGCATCCTCGGCCGACATGTCCCATATGGCCGGCGACCAAGCCGCGGCCCTGCCACTGACGGAGCTACTGAAACGGCTCGATGCCTCAACCGATGGCCTCAGCCAAGCGGAGGCACAACGCCGGCTTACACAATATGGCTACAACGAGCTTCCCGAGGAGAAGAGCAACCCCGTCCTGAAGTTCCTTTCCTACTTCTGGGGGCCGATCCCCTGGATGATCGAGATCGCCGCCATCCTGTCCGCACTGGTGCATCACTGGGAGGACTTCGGCATCATCCTGGCCCTCCTGTTGATGAACGCCGTCGTGGGCTTCTGGGAGGAGTACCAGGCCGGGAACGCCATCGCGGCGCTCAAGGAGAAGCTGGCGCTGAAGGCCCGGGTGAAACGAGATGGCACGTGGACAACGGTCCCGGCGCCGGAGCTCGTGCCCGGCGACATCATCCGGCTGCGCATCGGCGACATCGTGCCCGCCGATGTCCGCCTGCTAGAGGGCGACCCGATCACCGTGGATCAGTCCGCCCTCACCGGCGAGTCCCTTCCCGTCACGCACAAGCCGGGGGACAGCGTCTACTCCGGCTCGATCATCAAGCAGGGGGAGATCAACGCCCTGGTCTACGCCACCGGAAAGGATACTTACTTCGGCAAAACAGCCCACCTGGTGGAAACCGCCCACACCGTTAGCCACTTCCAGCGCGCCGTCCTGAAGATCGGCGATTACCTGATCGTGCTGGCCCTGGCGCTGGTGATCTTGATCCTCTCGGTCGCCCTATTTCGGGGCGACAACATGCTCACCACGCTGGAGTTCGCTCTGGTGTTGACCGTGGCCGCGGTGCCCGTGGCCATGCCCGCCGTCCTATCGGTCACCATGGCCGTCGGGGCCAGGCTGCTGGCCCGGAAGCAGGCCATCGTCAGCCACCTGGCCGCCATCGAGGAGTTGGCCGGTATCGACATCCTGTGCTCCGACAAGACCGGCACGCTGACGGAGAACAAGCTGACGCTGGGCGACCCATACTGTGTGGAAGGAGAAAGCCCGGACCAGGTGATCTTCTACGCGGCGCTGGCCTCCCGGGCAGAGGATCAGGATACCATCGACCTGGCCGTCCTCGGCGGCGTAAAGGATTCACAACGACTGAGCGAATACCATGTGATCCACTTCCGCCCCTTCGATCCCGTCCACAAGCGAACGGAGGCCACCGTGAAGGGGCCGGACGGGAAGACGTTCCAGGTGACCAAGGGGGCGCCCCAGGTGATCATGGCCCTATCCGCCAACGCGGCCCGGGTGAAGCTCCAGGTCGAACAGGCGGTGAACGAGTTCGCCACCCGTGGGTTCCGCTCCCTGGGTGTGGCCCGCACGGACGAGAGCGGCCAATGGCAATTCCTGGGCGTGTTGCCCCTGTATGACCCACCTCGCAAGGACTCACAAGCCACCATCGAGACCGCTGAGAAGATGGGGATCAAGGTGAAGATGGTGACCGGGGATCAGATCGCTATCGCCAAGGAGATCGCCCGGCAGTTGGGCCTGGGCGCCAATATCCTGGACGCCAGCCTCTTCGCAAAAGCTCGGTTCCACGAGACCGGGCAGCTCTCCGAGGCCATCGAGCAGGCCGATGGGTTTGCACAGGTCTTTCCTGAGCACAAGTACCACATCGTGGATGTGTTACAACAGCACGGGCACATCGTGGGCATGACCGGCGATGGGGTGAACGACGCGCCGGCGCTGAAAAAGGCGGACGCCGGCATCGCCGTCTCGGACGCTACAGACGCCGCCCGGGCTGCGGCGGACATCGTGTTGCTGACGCCCGGGCTCTCCGTCATCATCGATGCGGTCAAGGAGAGCCGCAAGATCTTCCAACGCATGAACAGTTACGCCATCTACCGCATCGCCGAGACGATCCGGGTCCTGCTGTTCATGACCTTATCCATCCTGGTCTTCAACTTCTACCCGGTCACGGCGGTGATGATCGTCCTGTTGGCGCTGCTGAACGATGGCGCCATCCTGTCCATCGCCTACGATCACGTCCACTACTCCGACCAACCCGAGGCGTGGAATATGCCCATCGTGCTGGGGATCGCCACGGTCCTGGGCATCGCCGGGGTGTTCGCCTCCTTCGGCCTCTTCTACCTGGGCGAGCGCATGTTCCACCTCGACCGACCGACGATCCAGTCCCTGATGTATCTGAAGCTGTCCGTGGCCGGGCACCTCACCATCTTCGTCACCCGCACCCGGCGCCCCTTCTGGTCCATCCGACCCGCCCCCATCCTGCTGGGCGCAGTGGCGGGGACGCAGCTCGTGGCGACGCTGATCGCCACCTACGGGATCTTCATGGCCCCCATCGGATGGCACTGGGCGCTGGTGGTCTGGGGATACGCGCTGGCCTGGTTCCTGGTGAACGATCGGATCAAACTGGCCGCCTATCGAATTTTCGACCTGCACCAACCCAGCCTGCTGGAACGATGAGGGAAGGCTGCAGTAGCGAGGCGAACGCGTCACGGAGGGAGGCCCTTAAACACCCGGCTGGAGCATCTTCAGACATATTCCTAAAGAGGAGGGAGCAAGACCATGAAACACGACTACTGGGATGAGGCGGCTGAAAAGGCCTTCCGATCCATCTATCCGGATCCATACAGCGGGATGATCTACGAAGATCCCTTCGACGAGGTCAAGCCAGCCCTGCGCTTCGGCTGGAACCACGCCCTGGCGGACGAATATCCCGGCGAAACCTGGGAGGAGGTCGAGGAGGACCTGGAACGGGCCTGGCGAAAAGCCCACAGCCACCAGGGAGAGTGGGAGAAGATCAAGAAGCACGTGCGTGAGGCATGGGAAAGGGCAAAGGCCGATTGGAACGGGCTGGCCAGCCGAAAGCGGGCCTCCTGACATCCGTTTGAACCAGCAGGAGAGGAGCCGAACCGTGGTCCAGGGATCGTCGCGACAAACGACGCAACACCTACCTCGGCACACGAATGCATGGTGGCGTGTGCTGCTGACCGGGCTACTGCTCTACATCCTGGGCGTCCTGGTACTGGGCCTGACCGGGAACCCCAACCTCTTCCCGACCGTGGTTATGCTGGGCAGCTTCATGGTCCCCGTGACCTACGTGGCCTTCTTCTACGAGCACCGACACCTCAGCCGGATCACCCTGCCGACAACGGCCATGAGCTTATTCTACGGCGGGGTCCTGGGGGTCTTCGCGGCGGCGCTGCTGGAGCCCCTCTTCATCCGGCGCCTCGACCTGTTCACAGCCTTCACCGTCGGCCTGATCGAGGAGTTCGCCAAGATCCTGGGGGTGCTAGTGATCGCGCGGCGCCGGCGGCATGATTCGGAGCTGGACGGGATCATCATCGGCGCCGCCGCCGGCATGGGGTTCGCAGCGCTTGAGAGTAGCGGGTATGCCTTCAGCGCCTTCCTCCGCAGCGGGGGCAACCTCTCCATCACCGTCATCGTGACCCTGCTGCGTGGCCTGTTCTCGCCGGTGGGCCACGGCACCTGGACGGCCATCCTGGCTGGCGTCCTGTTCCGTGAAAGCAGAGGCGGACGCTTTCGCATCAACCGCAAGGTGTTGGGAGCCTATCTGACCGTCTCCGCTCTGCACGGGTTGTGGGATGGGCTGCCCACGTTGATGGCCATACTCCCGCTTCCCGGCCTCGATTTCTTCATCGCCCAGTCCATCGTGGGCGGGATCGGCCTCTTGATCCTTGGGCGGCGGTGGGCCGAGGCCAAGCGGCTGGCCTCGGCCCGGGGCCAGCCAACCGCCAGCCCCTGAGAGACGCCGTTGCCTCTGCTATGGGGAAGGCCGGAGGGGCAAAGCGAGACTTCCGTGAAGGGGAGAGACCATGACCAATCGTCATCGATTGCACGAGCGAAGAGCCCAAATGGCTACCCTGGCCCGTGGAGCACTGCCGGCGCTCATCACCGGCGGGGCGGGAGATGATCCGGCCGGCGTGCTGACCTACACGATAGTGGGAGCCCACACCGGCCTGAGCCAGCTATGGCTCCTGGTGCTCTCCACACCCATGCTGGCCGCCGCCAATAGCATGGCCGCTCGCATCGCCCTGGCTGCCAATGACGGCCTGGCGGCCATCATCGAGAGACGTTACGGACGGGCCGTGAGCTTCCTCGTCGTGCTGCTGCTGGTGATCGCTAACGTCGCCACCATCGCGGCGGATACGGCCGGCGTGGCCGCCGTGCTGGCGATGCTCACCGGCATCCGTTGGGAGATCTTCATCCCCGGCATACTGCTGGTCCTGCTCCTGATCTTGCACAAGGGGTACCGCCAGGTGAAGAAGATCCTCACGGCGCTGACCGCCGTCCTGTTGACCTACATCATAGCGGCCATCCTCGCACGGCCGGACTGGGGGGCAGTGATCCAGGCCACCCTACTCCCACACGTCGTGCCACAGCGAGTCTGGCTGGTCGCAGCACTGGGCCTGTTGGGCACCACCATCTCCCCCTATATGCTCTTCTGGCAGGCGGGCGAGGAGGTAGAAGAGCTACACCAGGGGATCACCATCCAGGCCTCCCGTGAAGATGCAAACGCCTGGGTGGGCATGCTCTACAGCAACCTGATCGCCTTCTTCATCATCGTGGCCGCGGCGGCCACGATTCACGCCGGGGGCGGACGAATCGGGACCGTGGCCGATGCGGCGAGGGCGCTGGCCCCCCTGGGGCGATGGGGAGAGGCAGCTTTCGTCGTGGGGTTGCTAGGCGCCGGGTTGTTGGCCCTGCCTGTACTCGCAGGATCTACCGCCTACGCTGTGGCCGAGCTCTTCGGCTGGCCGGAGGGCCTGGGCGTCCGGGTGGCGCATGCTCGCGGCTTCTACATCGTGCTGGCGGGCAGCCTGATCGGCGGGGGGCTGATCTCCCTGTGGCCCGACTTCCGCCCGGCGGACGCTCTCTTCTACAGCCAGGTGTTGGACGGCGTCCTCCTGCCTATCCTCATGCTCATGCTGCTGGTGCTTTCCAACGACGAACGAATCGTCGGCCCGGCCCGAAACCCACGGTGGGCGAACTGGGTGGCGATCCTCACCATCCTCATCGCGCTGGCAACGGATTTCATCGCGTTACTGGGGTCATAAGCTGAGATCGATTCTCTTGGGGGAAACACAAAGTGAACGAACGAGCCCTCTCCGAATACCTGCACGAGATCTCCGAAACCGGCGAGGTCCGGGTGGGAATCCCCTTGCCTCTGGGGGCTCATCGGCTGGGAGACGGGGTGAACTTCGCCCTCTTCAGCCGCCACGCCACTCGCGTCTACTTGGAACTCTTCGAGCGCCCTGAGGACGACACCCCCTGCCGTGAGATCTACCTGGACCCCATTCGCCATCGCACAGGGGACATCTGGCACGTTTGGGTGCGCGGGATCCGTCCCGGGCAGCTGTATGGGTATCGGGTGGACGGGCCTTACGATCCTCGGAGCGGGCATCGGTTCAACGTCCACAAGCTGCTCCTGGACCCCTTCGCCACCGCGATCACGCACATCGCCCATTGGGACTTCACGCCCGCCCTGGGCTATGACCCCACATCTCCACGGCAGGACCTGTCGCCCTCCCGGGTGGATGATGCGGGAGCCATGCCCAAGTGCGTGTTCACCCACGAGCACTTTGACTGGGAGGAGGATCGCCCCCCACGCCATCCGTGGTCGGAGACGTTGATCTACGAGACCCACGTGCGAGGGTTCACCATCCATCCCAGCTCCGGCGTGAACCATCCCGGTACGTATCGGGGGCTGATCGAGAAGATCCCATATCTGCAGGATCTGGGCATCACCGCCGTGGAACTGATGCCCGTACAGGAATTCAACGAGCACGAGCTATCACGCACCAACCCATTCACCGGCGAGCGACTGCGAAACTACTGGGGCTACAACCCGGTGGCCTTTCAAGCCCCCAAGGCCTCCTATGCCAGCGCCGGCGGATTGGGCCAGCAGAAGCTGGAGTTCAAAGAGATGGTGAAGGCCCTACACCGGGCCGGCATCGAGGTCATCCTGGATGTGGTGCTCAATCACACGGCGGAGGGAAATGAGATGGGCCCCACGCTCTGCCTGCGCGGCGTGGATAACGCCATCTTCTATCTGCTGGAAGGGGATCGGCGATTCTACAAGGACTACACCGGCACGGGCAACACCATCAACGGCAATCACCCCGTCGTGCGAGATTTCATCCTGAGTGTATTGCGATACTGGGTCACGGAGATGCACGTGGACGGATTCCGCTTCGACCTGGCCTCTGTGCTGGGCCGAGACGAACAGGGGAACTTACAGGCCAACGCCCCCCTCCTGGAGCGCATCGCGGAGGACCCGATTCTGCGCGACGCCAAGATCATCGCCGAGGCATGGGATGCGGCCGGCGCCTACCAGGTGGGTAGCTTCTCCGAGCGCCGCTGGGCGGAGTGGAACGGACGCTATCGAGATGAAGTGCGGCGCTTCTGGCGAGGGGATGAGGGGATGATCGGCCTTTTCGCCAGCCGCATCTGCGGCAGCGCCGACATCTACCAGCAATCGGGCAAGGGGCCAGAGTGCAGCATCAACTTAATCACCTGCCATGACGGGTTCACCCTGAACGACCTGGTGAGCTACCGCCGGAAACACAACGAGGGCAACGGGGAGGGGAACCGGGACGGCGCCGAGGAGAACTACAGCGAGAACTACGGGGTAGAGGGCGAAACGGACGATCCGACGATCGATGCTGTGCGCAGACGACAGATCAAGAACTTCCTGCTCACGCTGTTCATCTCGCGCGGCGTCCCGATGCTGTTGGGCGGGGACGAGTTTCGGCGCACCCAGCAAGGCAACAACAACGCGTACTGCCAGGACAACGAAATCAGCTGGTACGACTGGTCATTCCTGCAGCGGCATCGGGAGATCTACCGCTTCACGCGGAGGATGATCGCCTTCCGCCGCGCGCATCCCGTTTTGCGACGGGAGGAATTCTACACGGAGGCCGATATCCGCTGGTTCAGCCCGACGGGGGAGCCGCCTAACTGGTCGGACCCCCGAGAAAAGCGGCTGGCCTGCCTGATCCTGGGAGAGAAGGGGGAGGACCTATATCTGATGTTCAATGCGGACGAGAATGCCGCAAGCTTCGTCCTGCCTCCACCGCCACGGGGCGGCCGCTGGCATCTGGCTGTGGATACATCCCGGCCTTGTCCCCACGATCTGTATGAGAAGGGTGAGGAACCTCTCCTCGACTCGCAGGGGGCCTACCGGGTGTCGTGCCGCTCCAGCGTGATTCTGATCGCCCGGGCATAACCGGTGGCGTCCCGCGAAGACGCGCAATGCGGAGGCTCTGAGGACGGCGAGACATATCCCACCTCCACGAGCGCCACGGATGCCGATCCGGGCGAAGCGGAAAACCATCTGACAACGACAGACACACGGAGGTACACGAGATGATCAAACGTCAAGCGATCCCCCTGGGACGTATCCTGGGGATCCCGATCGAGCTGGACTACTCCTGGTTCCTGGTCTTCATCCTGCTCACCTGGACGCTAGCGGTCGGTTATTACCCGGCGACGTTCAAAGGGTGGCCCACCATCGAATACTGGGGGGCAGGAGCGATCACGGCCATCATGCTCTTCGTGAGCGTACTGCTCCATGAGCTGGGACACTCCGTGGTGGCCATGCGCTATAAGATCCCGGTGCGCAGCATCACCCTGTTCATCTTCGGTGGCGTATCCGAGATCGGCGCAGAGCCCACCAGCGCGACGGCCGAGTTTCGGATCGCCATCGCAGGGCCGGCCGTGAGCCTCGCCCTGGCGGCGATCTTTAGCCTGCTGAAGCCCATCGTCGCCGCGGTCGCCCCATTGCTGGCGGTCGTTCAATACCTGGTCTACATCAACGCCATGCTGGCGCTGTTCAACCTGATCCCCGGCTTCCCGTTGGACGGGGGACGAGTCTTCCGGGCCGCCGTCTGGGGCATCACCCGGGACCTGCGCCGTGCCACACTCATGGCGGCCAATCTGGGTCGAGCCATCGCCTTCCTGTTCATCCTCGTGGGCGTATGGCAGATCTTCGCCGGCAACCTGGGCAACGGTCTGTGGATCGCCTTCATCGGCTGGTTCCTGGAAAGCGCAGCCATGGCCCAGGTGCAACAGCAGAAGATCCAGAGGCTGCTGGCCGGGCACAAGGTGGCGGACGCCATGAGCCGTCGCTACGCCTCCGTCAGCGCCGATCTTACCCTGCAACGCCTGGTGGACGATCACATCCTGGGCAGCGGGCAGAGGAGCTTCATCGTCGAACGGGATGGGCAAACGCTCGGCCTGCTGACCCTGCACCGCCTCAAGGAGGTCCCGCGCGACCGATGGGCCACCACCACAGCATCCGAGGTCATGATCCCTGTGGCCCAGTGGAAGCAAACCCGGCCCGATATGGACCTGTGGGAGGCCGCAAAAGAGATGGCCGGTGACGGGGTCAACCAGCTCCCGGTCGTGACCGACGGGAAGATCCAGGGCATGCTTACCCGGGCGGACGTGATCAACTATCTGCGCACCCTGCAAGAGGTCGAGAGCTAGCCCGCCCCAGGCGAATATCCCGGCAAGACACCGATCATAGGAGGTACTTTTATGGCGGAAACCCAAGCGAAACACCCGATTCTGGTCGCCTACGATGGATCGTCCACGGCTCAAT
Source organism: Chloroflexota bacterium (assembly GCA_024277095.1). Lineage (GTDB taxonomy): Bacteria > Chloroflexota > Anaerolineae > DUEN01 > DUEN01 > DUEN01. Next base: position 1,940 of record JAJRVX010000184.1, on the reverse strand, counting down.
CGGCAGCACTCCTCGCCATTCAAATCGCTCAAAGCCAGGGAAGGATGATCCACGGCCTGTACGTGATCGACGATTCGCTTACCCTGGACGCCTACGCCAGCTACAGCGCAGAGCTGGGCCATTCCGAGGAGCCGGCCTCTCGCGCCGAGCTGATCAAGTGGTTCGGAGAGCGAGGGGAAACGGTTTTGCGGTGGCTGGAGGCCCGCTGCCAGGAGAACCACATCCCCGCTACCACGGAGATGATGTTCGGCGGCGTTTCGGAGCTGATCACCCAGGCGGCGACGGAAGCACAGCTCCTGGCCCTGGGACGCCGGGGCCTCACTTACGCCGATGCCCCCGGTTATCTGGGGCGCAACTTTCGGGCGATCGCCCACCACGCCCGATGCCCCGTCCTGGCGGGAGGGGACACGCAGCGCCCCGTGCAGAGGATCCTGCTGGCCTATAACGGCAGCGAGCGCGCCCGTCACGCCTTGAACTGGGCGGCCTTGTTGCAACGCACACTGTCAGCCGAGGTGATCGCGCTGGCCGTGAAGGAAGAGGATACGACCCCTATCGAACGATGGTTGACGGAGGTACAGGAACACATCACCGCCGACTGCCTGGCCCGATACGGCCAGCCAGCCGTCGAGATCGTGGAGACCGCAGACGAGAATCAGGTCGATCTCATCGTCATGGGAAGCTATCGTCACACGGCGTTGCTGGAATGGCTTGTCGGCAGTACCGTGGATCGAGTGCTACGCGACACTGCCGTGTCCGTGCTGATAGTCTGAGCACGACCTTCCTGGGAGGAGGGACTCCCGATGTTGGAGAAAAAGGATCTGGGCAATGGGATGGTGCGGGTGACCTTCCGCCTCTCCCAGCATATCTGGGCGGACCACATCGCCCTGGCGGGCGAGTTCAATGACTGGAACACCCATAGTCATCTCCTGGAGCAGACGAGAGACGACGAGGATTGGCACATCAGCATCGATCTACCAGCGGGTCGGACCTACCGCTTTCGCTATATCGTGGACGACAAAACCTGGATCAACGACGATCACGCTGATGATTACGAGATCAACCCGTATGGGGAACTGGATTCTGTCGTCCGCACGTAACCTGCCATCCTTCCATTCCAAAAGCGATCGCATCGGACAGAAAAGGGAGGAGCGGATCCCCCTCCTCCCTTTCATGTTCTCGAAAAGAGTGACAACACAATATACACAATAAAATCCCACGGCAACCACAATATATAGGCATCACCCCGTCTCGCCTTCTCCAAATACGATCGCCGTGAACGTGTACAGGCTGGCTCCTTCCTTCCAGCACCCTCTGGGAAGGAGAGCCTTCTGACACAAGCCCTCCAGGAACGCCTCTTGATCCCATCCCTGATCAACCGGCACCTGCGGCAGGAGCAATCCCCGATGGCCATCCTTTACGATCATCAGGCCATCCACCCCCACCCGAATCCGGTCCACGCTCGTCACCCGATGCAAGGGGGAGAGAACGGAGATCTCAATATCCACACCACTCAGATCCTCCAAGGTCAAGGGAGGGAACCGGGGATCCTGAGTGGCCGCCGCCACCGCCATTTGTTGCACCACTCGAAACAGCGGCGTATCCGCCCGGATGTGGCCGATGCACCCCCGTAGCTCGCCGTGGTTCTTCAACGTCACGAAAGCGCCCGCCCGGCGATGGAGCACCGGGTCATCCGTCCCATCCTCGGGAACGCGGCCCGTCTGCAGATACCCCTCAATCGCCGAGCGCGCCATCGCCAACAGAGCATCCTTCCGCCCCTCCGTCAGATCGGGCGGCTCATAGCGCCAGAGCATCACGGCGCCATAGCCAACAACTCGATCCCGGTCTCCGTAGGGCGAGTCACCGGAATTCGCATAACGCAGGATGGTCACCGTGTCCGCCCCCAGGCCGGCCGCGACGCGCATCGTCACCAGGATCGGCCC
>JAJRVX010000183.1:0-17761 GCA_024277095.1 Chloroflexota bacterium | reverse complement strand
GGGGGGCATCATCGTGGTGATGCTCTCCATGAGTCCTCGACTGGCGCTGCTCACCTTCAGCGTGCTGCCGCTCATGGCGCTGGCGACGCTCGTCTTCGCCCGCCGGGCTCGAAAGGCCTTCAGTCTGACCCGGTCTCGGATCGCCGCCGTCGTGGGCGATCTGGCGGAAGACATCGCCGCGATGCGGGTGATCCAGGCCTTCGCCCAGGAACACGCCACCCAGGAGCGCTTCGACGAGGTCAACCGGGCTAACCGGGACGCCAACATCGCCGCCATGTCCCTCTCCTTCGTCTTCCTCCCCTCCGTCGAGTTCCTGGGCATGCTGGCGACGGGCATCGTGCTGTGGTTCGGCGGGCTCGCCGTGGCCCGACAAGACCTGACCCTGGGCGTGGTGGTGGCCTTCCTGGCCTACGTGACCCGCTTCTTCCAGCCCATCCAGGAGCTGAGCCAGATCTATACCACGCTGCAGGCCGCCATGGCCGGGGGCGAGCGCGTGCTGGAGCTGCTGGACACGGAGCCGGAGGTGAAGGACCGGCCCGATGCCGTCGAGATGCCGCCCATCACCGGGCGCATCGAGCTACGTCACGTCCACTTCGCCTATCGGGGCGACGCGCCCGTGTTGCACGATGTGAATCTGACGATCGAGCCCGGACAGACGGTGGCGCTGGTGGGCCCGACGGGCGCGGGCAAGACGTCCATCGCCAACCTGATCGCCCGCTTCTACGAGGTCACCGAGGGGGCGGTGCTCATCGATGGGATCGACGTGCGGGACGTCACCCAGCGCTCCCTGCGGCGGCAGATGGGCCTGGTGCCTCAGGATCCGTTCCTGTTCTCCGGCACGGTGGCCGACAACATCCGGTTCGGGCGCCCGGACGTGCCGGACGAGGCGGTGGAGGAGGCCGCCCGGCTGGCCAACGCCCATGAGTTCATCATGGCGCTGCCGGACGGCTACGAGACGGAGGTGCTGGAGGGCGGCGTCAACCTCTCCGTGGGCCAGCGCCAGCTCATCTGCATCGCCCGGGCCGTGCTGGCCGCCCCCCGCATCCTGATCCTGGACGAGGCCACGTCCAGCGTGGACACAGTGACCGAGACGCTGATCCAGGACGCGCTGGAGCGGCTGCTGGCCGGACGGACGGCCGTCGTCATCGCCCACCGGCTGAGCACCATCCGCAACGCGGACCTGATCTGCGTCGTACAGGCCGGTCGGATCGTGGAGCGAGGGACCCACACGGAGTTATTGGCCCGGGGTGGGATCTACCGGGAGCTCTACGAGCGGCAGTTTGTGGATATATAGCAGGAGGCAGGAGGCAAGATGCAGGATACAGGATACAAGATGCAAGATGCAGGATACAGGATGCAGGATGCAGGATGCAGGATGCAAGATGCAGGATGCAGGAGGCAAGGGAGCGGGCCTCCGGGTCGGACGATCTCCCGCCCGAGAGGCCCACTCGCCCTCCGCTATTCGCCATTCGCTATTCGCCACTTACCGTGAACCCCTCAAACGTCGCCGTGAAGCCGTTCCCCGTGGGTGCGGCGATCATCACCCCCACGTCCACGGCGGGCTCCTCCGTTAAAAACGCCTGGCGGATCATGGTGTATTCCCCGCCATCCAGCGAGTAGAACACCTCCACGGTGGGCCCGTGGCGCACAACGCGAAGCCAGATGGCAGGCGGGTTGGCCAGCGGCAGGACGGACCAATCCGACCAATCCCGGGTGACGACGACGCTGGCGTGCTGCACGCCGTCCACGAACTCGATGCCGCATTTCATCCAGGTCGTCTCATCCAGGCGCACCATCAGCCCGGCCTGGTCGTATAGATCAGCGTACTGCCCCGTCACCTTGACCTCGGCCGTGAAGTCGCCCGTGACCGGCCGATAGTAGAAATGGCCGTGATCCCGGATCCCCCCGTCGTGGGTCTTCCGCCAGAAGTCGGTCTTCGGCCCGGCGGTGACCGTGATCGATCTCCCCTCCACCCGCCACTCCGGCGGCTCATGGTGCCATCGCATGACGCGCTCCTCCTTCGCTCAGTGGGACTGTCCCCCTTCGTCGACGCACCTTCGACCGTCCAGGCCCCAGCGTCGGCGCGCCGGCCTCATTATACCAGACGCCTTACGATCCCCGCCGGCCATCCCAGAAAGCGGGATCACCGTGCCGGGCGGGCGGGATCCGTCCCGGGAGCACACGACGATGGCCGAGCCCTCCTGCTGTGGGTAGTAGACGGCCAACCATGGCAGCCGCCGGTACGTGCGAGCCAATGCCGTCCACAGCCAATGGGGCAGTTTCCCGCTGAGCACCACGCCTCGATCCTGCGGCACCGGAGGCGCCGTCACCTCCTCCCGCTCCAGGTAGTCCACATAGTGATGGGGCAGTATGAACTCGATCCGGGTATGCGTCCCTTCGATAAAGGTGACGGCCTGGAGAGGCGCCTGCGGCACCGGCGGGGTGATGATCGGCGTCGGCGCCATCACCCACCCCAGGCGGGGATCGAACTGGAACAGGTCGGCCGTGCCGACGTGACAGGCGATGGCCGCGTACAGCCAGACGGGGCCCCGACCGTAGAGGGCCAGCGGGGTGTTGGGGGGCAGATACTCCAGCACAGCCGGAAGCTCAGAGGGCCGCCAGTTGTGAGGGTTCGCCCCCACAGCCTTCGCCAGCCGCTCCATCTCCACCACGATTTCCACAGGCGCCTGCGCCAGATGCAATCGGCGCAGCTCCGCCGGGTCGTATGCGAACAGCTCGGCGATCCGGTCCACCAGCGCCTCAAACGTCCTCCCCAGGCGCGGGAGGAAGCGATCCAGCCCCGCGATGGTCCCCCGCAAGATGGGATAGGTGGCCTCGATCACGTCATCGCCGTCCAAAATCGATCGAAGGTCGGCGATGAGGAGCAAATGATGGCGCTCGGCCAGCCTTATCCAGGCGGCATGCGATCCGTCATCCAAACTGAGGAGTACGGCGTGAGTGCAATGATCGAAGATCATCTCCTGAGAGGCCCGGGGGAGCCCGCCCACGTCGACCAGGAGGGGGAGATGGCGCTGTCGGATATCACGGCAAATGCGATCCACCCACATCTCCGTGAACTCGCCCTTCACGCGGATCGCACGCACCAGCCTGGTATCGGTCTGATACGACCAATCCCCCTCGCCATCGGGCGCGGCGCGCAGGACGTAGTGTTCCACATCGCGCTGGCGCAAGGCTTGCGATAGATGGTAAGCTAACGTGGATTTTCCCGAATGCGGTGGGCCGCCGATCATGACAGCAGGCAAAGACTCCATGAACCGATCTCCTCCCATCAGGTTACCCCATCGAGACGTTCCGTCTCGGGCTCCCTTCATCGCGCCCGCCACTCACGAGAGACTCATGAGCCCGCCGCGGCGTTGCCGAAAGAAGGGAATTGGGCGGATGCCTGCTATAACCACCTCCATACTATACTATCTGGCCATCCGGCCATATTGTAATCACAGACGAGGCGGCAGACCATCGGAAGGAATTCATACCCGGTTCCTGCAAGGAGGCCACATGAAGGACTTGGACATGGCAAGCACGCTGATCGCCACCCTAGGCGGACAACCCCAGGTCGTCACCTTTGCCCTGGACGCGTTGCTGGCGCGGGGTGAATCCGTGCGCGAGGTGATCGTTGTGCATCTCTCGGCCGATGACGATCGTCTGCGGCGTTCGCTGACACGGTTGAGCGAGGAGTTCGCCGGCGAGCGATATAGGGGACGCCCCTGTCGGTATCGCCTGGTCCCGGTACGAACAGATGGCCGTCGGCTGGAGGATATCCAGTCGGAGGTGGATGCCGATGCAGCCTGGCGGGCTATGCACGATTTGATCGCCGGGCTGAAGAGTATGAGCGAGCGGCCGATCCATCTGTGCATTGCCGGCGGGCGCCGGATCCTGGCCTTGGTAGCGCTCTCGGCGGCCATGGTGCATTTTGGGCATCAGGATCAGGTTTGGCACATCTACACGCCGCCCGCGTTTTTGGAACGAGCGCGAGACGGGGCGATCATGCACGCCCGGCCGGAGGACGGTGTGAGGCTGGTGCGAGTGCCAATGCTGCCCTGGGGGGCGCAGTTCCCGGCGCTGCGAGAGCTGGCGCAGATGCGCGGGCAGGTCAGCGCATGGATGTCCGATCTGGCCCAAGATCACACCCGTTGCGAACGCGTGTGGCAGGAACTGACCGCACGTGAGCGAGAGGTCCTGCGAGCATTCGCTGACGGGCTGTCGCCCGTCCAGGTCGCCGAGCGCCTGGTGATCTCGCTGAGCACGGTGAACACGCATAAGACCCGAATTCTGGCCGTTTGTCGGCAGATGTGGGAGTTGAGCGCTGATGAGAGGCTGACGTACCATTTCCTTCGCGAGCATTTTCGTCACTTTGTACAAGGCCTACCAGCACTGTAACAGGGGAGACGGGGAGCGACATCGGAGAAAGTGATGATTTTGTGAGGAGTTGATTGGAAAGTCGCCCGATCTCGACGATCGGCGGTTTAATCCTTGCAGAAGGCCATATTTCCGATCTCGGTGGTTGAACGATTCATTATATCTTGGTATACTGGCAGGTAAGTATTCCTCTCGATTGCAACCCAAAGATCATACACTCTTCCGGGTTTTTTCATCCCTATCGAGGATACCTCTTTCTGCCCGGACGGGTATAGGATCGGTTGGGTACATATGCCAAGGAGGCGGAGATGAGACAACTGACGGTCACGCTGGAGACGGTGACGCCGATGTTTTTGGGAGGGGCGGAGCCGCGGGGAAAGCCCGAGTTGCGGGCGCCGTCGTTTCGTGGGGCGCTGCGGTATTGGTGGAACACGTTGGTGCACCTATAGGCACGAAGCCTGAGAAAAGCGCTCAAGGAGTTCGCCCATGAACAACCAAAAGCTATTTGTCTGTACAATTGGGCCAGTGCAGACATTCATCGCTGCGGCGCGGAGCAGTCGTGACTTGGCGTATGGCTCGCAATTGCTCAGCGAGCTGGCAAAGGCCATCGCGCGAACGATTGCCGAAAAGGAAGGCCTCGAAGCGCTTATCTTCCCCGCTCCTGCAAGCCAGGAGGAGTTGGAGGCGGGAAGTGCGCTTTCGGTAGCCAATAAAGTGGTGGCGATTGTCCAAAGCGATCCTGCAGACTTAGCGAAGAGCACTGAACAGACGCTGTACGATTTTCTGTTCGATGAATGGCAATCTATCGCAGAGAATCTGGGAAAAGTCGTTGACCGTGAACTTGCCGAGTGGCAACTGAAAGACCTGATCGAGTTTTACTGGGTTGCTGCACCCCTTTCCAAGGAGAATGAATACTCGGATGTGCGTGATCATTGCGAACGGGCACTGGCTGCCCGCAAGATAACGCGCAACTTCAGTCCACACCAGGGGAAAAGGCGTTTCAAGTCATCCATTGATGGTACACGCGAGCATGTCATGGCATTGGTCCCGGATCGCGCGCCCTCACCCAACGAGGAACAGATGAAGCGCTATAAAGCGCGGCGTGGCGAGCTGCTCTCGGGCGTGGATCTGCTCAAGCGCTGGGGTAAGTTGCGTGAGGATGAGGCTTTCAAGAGTACTTCGCACATCGCTGCGCTGCCCTTTATGGAAGGACTGGGAGATGAGAATGCGAAGGTGCTCTTTGACGAATTGGTGGCTCTATTTGAACGCCACGGGGCAACCACCTTTGTTCGCGATTACAGTGTTGTCTACCCCTCAGAAGTGCGCGCCGCATTTGGCAAAGAGGACATTGTGGATACCGTACTGCGCGAGCAAGAGGAGATTTTGCGGAAATATGCAAATTCACGCCGTCCCGGCGTCTACTACGCTTTGCTGCTGGCCGACGGCGACAACATGGGTAAAGTAATCGACGCTCAAAAGACACCGGAAGATCACCGAAAACTCTCACAAGCCTTGAGCGGATTTGCGAAGAAGGTGCCTGAGATCGTCAGCAGGCATCAGGGCATTACCGTTTATGCTGGCGGCGATGACATATTGGCGTACCTGCCGCTGCATACGGCATTGGGCTGTGTTCAGGAGTTGGCGAAAGAGTTTAAAGAACGCTTGGGATCTTTCTCATTCGAGGTCAATGAGCAAGGCCAACAAAAAGAGAAGCACCCTACGCTATCAGCCGGATTGGTCATTGTCCATCACCTGGAACCGTTGAACGATGTACTCGAACTGGCGCGCAGCACGGAGAAAACGGCCAAGACGGTAAAAGGCAAGAATGCTCTCGCCATCACGCTCAGCAAGCGCAGTGGTGCTGAGCGGCAAGTGAAGGGACACTTGCTCAGATCGGGTGATGAGGGACAAACAGATGTCGTACCACTGGCCGAGCGTCTGCAAACCATGGTGCAGTGGTGGCGTGCAGGTATGCTCAGCAAAGGCACGCCCTACGAATTCGAACGCCTGGCGCGCACGATGGAAAACGTGCTGCCAGAAAAAGCTTTACGCGCTGAAGCTATCCGTATTCTGAAGCGAAAACGCGAGTCGGAGAGCAATAGAGAACTTGCTGAAGAGATAATCAGCGTGATCGAGCGGTGGTTGGATATAGTACCGCTAAGCGAACTGGCACAGGAGATGATCGTTGCGGCCGAGATCGCTAACGCGGAGGAGATGGCAGGATCGAACCAAGACGCGCAAGAGGGAACACCATGAGCGAGAAAAGCTTAAGAACCTGGCTGGTCGAACCGCGTGATCCACTCGTGTTCCGCGACGGGAGGCCTTTCACCAGTATCCCGGGGGCGCGAGCCAAATCGGTGCCGTTTCCATATCCTTCGACACTAGCAGGGGCTGTTCGCACGCGCAGCGCCGAGCTCCAGCATGGCGGTGTGTTCCCTGCTGGCAATGAGCAGATCATTGAGCAGATTCTCGGCTACCGAATCGTTGGGCCGTTTCTGTACAACTTGAAAACGGGTACGTTGTTACTACCAGCGCCCCAAGACGCCTTGTTTGTCTACATTGACCCATCGAACGAGCGCGAAGCCCGCCTGACTCCACTGCAACCGGGAAAAGCCTTCAAGGATGTGCGAACCAACCTGCCGGGCAACTTGCAACTGATCGCGCCCATTGAGGCCACACGCGCCAAACGGCACCCCAAAGCGCCACAGTTCTGGAATTGGTCACACTTGGAAGCCTGGCTGAAGGCACCTCACATACAAGAACAGGTTACCTTAGGCGATTGGGGACTGGAAAATTTGCCTCTTGACTTTCGCATGCACGTGAGCATTAGTACGAAAACCCGGACAGCCAAAGCTGAAGAGGGCGCGCTTTTTCAGACGGGGGGTCTAAGCTTCGCCCGTGCGCCAATCGAACAGCACCGCGCTGCGCTCGGGGAAGCCAGTCAATTTGCACTGCTTATACAAACGGATGCGCAACCATTCGAGGAAGGGGTGGACTCGTTGGGCGGCGAGCGGCGGATCGTTTTCTGGCGGCGAGCTGAGGTCGGGTTGCCTGCGTGTCCTGAAGAAGTTCGCCAGCAGATTGTGGAACAGCGTTGTGGCCGCCTGGTGCTGGCGACACCTACCTTCTTTGAAAAGGGCTTCTTACCTAGCTGGCTGCTGAACCACCCAAGTGGAGTGAAGTTGCGTATCGTGGCGGCAGCCGTCCCGCGACCGGTCCATATCTCCGGCTGGGATTACAAGGAGAAGGCTCCAAAACCCACGCGCCGCCTGGCGTCAGCCGGGAGTGTTTACTTCTTTGAGATTATCAAGGGAGACGAAGCCGCGATTAAGCGCTTCATTGACGCGGCTTGGATGCAGCCCATCAGTGACGAAGAGCAAGCCCGCCGCGATGGTTTTGGAGTCGCCTTACTGGGAACGTGGAATCGAGAGGAGGCTTGAGATGAACATCAACCGCAAACGACCTGACATCTCCCCGCCAGAGATTCAGCCTAAACAAGATCGCGTGCGACAGGTGCGCAGATACAAACTCATCACGCCGCTCTTTGGCGGCGGCGCTGAGCCGCAACAGCCAGATGAGGTGACGGTGGTACGCGCTAGCGAAATTCGCGGGCTGCTACGCTTCTGGTGGCGTGCTACGCGGGGTGGACAGTTCGGCTCTTTGGACGAGATGCGCCGTGCGGAAGAGGCCATCTGGGGCTCGGCGGCAGCAGAAGGCAAGCCGGGACCGTCGGAGGTGTGGTTGGAAGTGCGGGATTTCAAGAAAGGACAACTGGACGTTCCCTTTGAAGTCGTTCACAGCAAGAGGGAGAAAGCAGTTGTTAATCCACGCAAAGGAAGTGTTGTACCAGCATATGCCGCTTTTCCGTTGCAACCCAAACGTGAAGAAGCATATGTAGGCATGGAGCTTCCTGGGGTGTATCTCGATGTCGAATTTACACTGCACATCACTTTTCCAGAAAAGAGACGCCAAGATGTGGAAGCAGCTCTCTGGGCGTGGGAGACTTTTGGCGGTGTTGGTGCGCGGACGCGGCGGGGTTTTGGTGCATTGCAACTCGTGGAGTTGATTGAGAATGATCAGAACAAAATGCCCAACGCTCCGAAAACTCCTCAACAGGTGAAGGAGTGGATACGGCAAACTTTGCGGGAATACGTTGTGAAGGGGAACTGGCCCGAGCACATCCCTCATTTAAGCCAGGATCTCCGCTTCGAGTGCACAAAACCGCAAAGGGATGCTCTGGCAGCATGGCAAACCCTGATTGGCAAATTACAGCAATTCCGACAGCAACGACATAAGAAATACGGCTTGAGTCTATGGCCTGAAGCGAACGTGATTCGGAAACGCATGGGGCAGAAACCAAAATGGCCTCCCAACATTTCCTCTCCCAGTCTCGTAGAGCGCTTTCCGCGGGCAAGGTTCGGACTCCCAATCATCTTTCACATGCCACACGATAAGCGATTGAGGTCGAAGGATTTTACGCTTATGGGAAGTCCTGAGCCGGATAGCGACAAGCCCATTGATCGTCTTGCCAGCCCGCTCATTCTACGCCCGCTTGTCTGCGGCAGTCAGGCAGTCGGTCTGGCAGTTGTCCTAGAAGCCCCACAAGAGCCACCCTACGGGTTGGAAGTCGAAGGGTTGCCATCGGGGCAGAAGAAAGTCAGAACCGATTTGACCGAAGACGACGCTAACACAGAGCCGCTCAAGCGGGTGTTGAATGGGGAACCTGACGTCACCGAGGCATTTTTGAAAACGATCCCGACATGAAAGGAGTGACTATCATGCAAGCCAAACTGCTTTTCCTGCACGCGCTTTCTCCCCTACACGCAGGTACCGGTCAGGGCGTTGGTGCCATCGACTTGCCTGTTGCGCGCGAGAAAGGCACCGACATTCCCATTGTGCCCGGCTCGAGTGTGAAGGGTGTGTTGCGCGATGCGTGCGATGCTTCCAAGCGCACCCGCATTTTTGGCCCGGACACTGACAATGCTGCCACCCACGCCGGGGCGATTCAGATTTCCGACTTGCGCTTGGTAGCATTACCCGTGCGCAGCCTAGCCGGCGTCTTCGCGTGGGTGACGTCGTCATTGCTGCTCCAGCGACTATCCCGTGATGCACAGATGACCAGACATGAAAGCCAGCCAGCCATACCCCAGATCGGTGATACTGCAATATGCCACGTGACTGGTCAAAGCGTTTTGAGACTCTCTTCCGGAGACGTTGTGCTTGAAGACGTGAAACTCACGCCTGCCGATGAAAACGCTGATGGCTGGGCTGAGTGGCTGGCCAGAGCGGTTTTCGAGGGTGACTGGCAAGAGGCGTTCAAGGCACGCTTCTGTATAGTGCACGATGATGTCATGTCCTTTCTGTTGCAAACCGGGACAGAGGTGATAGCGCGCATTCGTCTGGAGGACGAGAAGAAAACCGTTGCCAAAGGTGCTTTGTGGTACGAAGAAGCGCTACCCACCGAAAGCTTACTCGTGGGTCTGGTAGCGGCTGCCCCGGTGCAAGTGAACGGCTCTGTCGTCCAGCCAGAGGAAGTCTTCGAGACCGTGGCACAACTAGTTCAGAAACCGCTCCAGATCGGTGGCAACGCTACCATCGGGCGCGGCATCTGCCGCCTATGTATGGTGGAGGAGGCGAGCAATGCGAACGCTTGAGCAACAATTCGCCCAAACGATTTACGAACAAGTAGCCCAGATTGAACCAAAGTCGCAGCAGGCTAAAGAGTACGGCAGCATGGCACACAAATTGCCCGTGCTCATCCGTCAGGCCGGGCTGGTGCAGGCCCTAGCTTATGTGGCAGCGCGCGGGAAGTCCGGGGCAAAGCAACTGCTGGACGACCTGGCGACTACTCTCGGGTTTGAGGGAGACAAACCGGGAGAGCAACTGCTTGCCCGAAGTCGCGAGGCGACCTTGCTTGACTACATGCGCTTGACGCGAGAGGCTACAGTTGCACTCACCTGGTACAAGCGCTTCGCGCAGTCGGTGCTGGGCATTGACCCGACAGAGGAAGGAGGCACGGGATGACCATCCCTGCGCGTCGAGACGAATTGAGAGACATTCGACTAAATGGAAAGGCCATGCCTCATACTGGTCTGTGGCTGGACAAGTTCCTGCCCATGCAGTTTTCACAGGGTGAGCGGCTTGAAACGAATCTGTACACTGAGCACTTTCGCACGGCCACTGGAATTCCGATTTCGCCCATTTACCGGGTATTCTACGAGCGTTGGAAAGCCACGCTCGCAGCCGTCGGCGCCCGAACGGCCGTGGCGACCACTCAAGGTCGCCTGGTGGTAGGGCTGGGGGCCGACAGCGTGCTTGAAAACGCTATCACGCTGCATCGCACCTACGGCGTGCCTTACATTCCAGGCAGCGCGCTGAAAGGTCTGGCGGCATACTACGCTCATAACCGCCTCGATCATCCAGACTGGCAGAAAGGTGACAAAGCACACAAGATTCTCTTCGGCGATACCGCGTCAGCAGGGTACGTGACCTTCTTCGATGCCCTTTACATCCCCGGCAGCGCGCCTAACGACAAACCACTGGTACTTGACGCGGTCACCGTGCACCATCCCGAATACTATCGCGGTGAGAATAAACCTCCCACTGACTGGGATGGCCCCAACCCTGTACCCTTCGTGAGCGCACGGGGGAAGTTTCTGGTGGCGCTGGTTGGACCAGATGAATGGATAAAGGCTGCTTTTCAAATACTGGCCCTGGCTCTCGACGAGGATGGAATTGGCGCGAAGACGTCCAGCGGATATGGACGGATGGAACTGGAAATTCTAGAGGAGGAGGAAGAAGAAGGAGCACTGTCCAGCCCAACGCCAGAATATCGTGAGGTGGAACGTTTTCGCCAATGGCTGGCGAGTATGGCCGTCAAGGATGTGGCTGGACAGATTCACGGTGTTTACCAAGCATGGAAGAGCCTCGAAGCCAGCACCGAGGTCAAACGAGTGATTGCACAAGCGATTCTGGACAAGATCGAGGAAGCAAAGCGGACGAAGAAGACATCAAAGAAGGCATGGTATCAGGAGTTGGTCATCTTCGTAAAAAACACTTCGACAGATGAGAAATGATGGGGCGATTTGCATGGCCGGACACATGTTATGTTAACGTAAAAAACTCCGGAGGATGACAAAGAATGAAAACAGCTTTGATCTCCCTCGTCGGCGAGCAACCGGTCCCCAACCTATTGCCAGCGCGTTGGCTGAAACCTGATGGAGTTCTATTAATCCACACCGATTTTACTGAGCGGGTAGCAACAAATCTGCAACACCTCTTGGAGCCTGAATCTCATGTCTGGCTTTGCCCGGTTCCTGCCTACGATATTGTGGAGTTTCAGGCAAAAGTACGAGAATTCCTTGCCATGAATTTGTCGGGCTGGGATTTGATCTTTAACTTGACAGGCGGAACCAAGCTGATGGCTCTAGCTGCCTTGGGATTGGTTCAGTCGCATCGCGCCTCTTTTGTTTATCTCCAAACGGAGGGCAATCAAAGCCGCTTGTATCATTATGTATTGGAGGATGGCGAGTTTCGCCAGTACAAAGTTGAAGACTTGCAAGCTGTGATCACCCTCGACGATTTCCTGATGATGCATCTTGCTGAGTACCAAGTCGTAGGGTTTGCCAGAACACCGGAAGGGGAGTTCGAAAAAGCCGTGCATGATGCCTTACAAGCTCACGTGGATGAGATTTTGGCTGGCGTGAAAAAGGGCGGCGCCTTGGAGATCGATCTGGTCATTCGCTGCGGGAATCAAGTTGGTATTGTGGAAGTCAAATCAGGTAAGAAAGCGCGGTCAAAAGAAGGACTTGATCAATTGAATACCGCTGGTGGACGTGAATTCTTGGGTATCTATACCCAGAAGTTCCTGGTGGTCGGTACATCCTGGGAACGATTGTCGAACTTGAAAGCTTTGGCTGAAGCACGCCGAGTTATCGTGATCGAACTGCCCGGTTGGGCGAGGTTGCATACCCTAAGTTCAAAGGATAAAGAGAGACTCGTTGAGAATGTAAAAAAATACCTAAACTGCAATTCTACCTAGCACGACGAGAGAGATGCCGTTGTTATCACCGCATGGGCCTGGGTCGTTCACCCGGGGCCATCACCGGCCCCATCTCCTACCTGGCCCACTGTTATCAGCGCTGGAATGACGACTAGCGTTTTTTCGCCCTCTCCGGCGAAGTTTAACTGGACCTAACCCCCCGGCCCCCTTCCTCTCCCGGCGGGAGAGGAAGGGGGTGCCGAGCGAAGCGAGGCGGGGAAAGGAGAGGTCCAAAGGAACCAACACCATGTCTACCCGACACATCGTCCGAGGCCAAAAGATCAATCCGGATAAGCATCAACGCGCCAAAGCCCTGCGGCGCAACATGACACCGGCAGAGCAACGCCTCTGGTCCGCCCTACGACGCAATCAGCTCGACGGCTTCCACTTCCGCCGCCAACAGATCATCGATGGCTTCATCGTGGACTTCTACTGCCACGCCGCCGGTTTGGTCGTCGAAGTGGACGGACCCATCCACGACAGACGGAGCGAATACGACGCCGGGCGTGATCGCGCCCTGGCCGCCCGCGGGCTGCGAATCCTACGATTTCGGAACGAGGAGGTCATGCAAGAGATGGAACACGTTCTGGAACGCATACGAGCCGCTCTGGACCTAACCCCCCGGCCCCCTTCCCTGCGAGGGAAGGGGGAGCCCATCTCCGAGGGATCCGAGGAGGAGTCCCCATGATCCTCCTCAACTTCGCCCACCCACTGACAGACGAGCAGTTGTCCCAAATCGAGGTCCTCACCGGCCAGAAGGTCGAGCGCGTCGTCGCCATCGACAGCCAGATCGACCCCCAGCAGCCGCTGGTCCCCCAGGTCGTCGCCATGGCCGACCAGGCCGGCCTCACCCCAACGGAATGGCAGACGACGCCACTGCTCATCAACCCGCCATCGCTCAACTACATCGCCGTCGTCCTGCTCGCCGAGCTTCACGGCCGCATGGGCTACTTCCCCCCGGCCATCCGGATGCGCCCTGTGGTGGACGCCCAGGGCAACCGCGTTGTCCCGCCCCGCTTCGAGATCGCCGAGATCCTGAACCTGCAGGAGGTGCGGGATACCGCACGACGGAGGCGCGGATAGCCATCAAATCGGAAAAACCTCTGACGGGAATCGGCATTTCTTCCGTCGTGACGCCCGTAGAGGCCTGGTAAAGTAAAGCTCGCGAGCCACAAAGCATCAGGAGACAACAGGCATGCTGGAATATACCGGCCATCCCCTGGTGGACGTGGGCATAGCGACTATCACCGCTTTCGCCCGCAAGCAAGATCCTACACAACTCACCGAGGCAGACCTTGATGCGATCGCGGTGTACATGAGGGAGAACTACGTCGTCGATCCGCTGAAATCATTTCTGACGGTGGCGTTTCCCAACTCCGGCTTCACGCAGCCCGCCTACAACAAGGCCCCGGAAAAGCGGGAGATCTATGCCGAGCGAGTCTTGGGAGCCTACCGCCCCGATGCACCGAAACTGAACATACCCGGCATCTTCACGGGCAAACCGGCCGCGGGCATCCCCCTGGACGTTAAAGGCAAGCTCCCGCCGGGTAGAACCTATCGTCAGCACATCCCCCTCATCACTGGCGAAGGCGTCATCAACTTCTTTCCCTACGGCGATGCAGGACTGCCCGTATCGGGCGAAGCACTCCTGGCGCTACAAGCTCTGCCCCTGGGATGCGCCAAGTCCCAGGGCAGGCTACTGGCCGTACACTCCGATGATCCGGAGATCACTTACCGCTTCGCTCGGGAATTCTTACAGCACAACTTACGAGCCATTCAACTTGCCCGCGATGCAGGGGAGAAGAAACTGCCCGAGGCGCCTCACCGCACCGCCACGCTCTTCATCGAGACCCTGATCAAGCTGGAAAGAGAGCGGGCTCAAGCGGCGAAGGAAGATACTCCAGCATCCGTAACCGCTTATCATTTCTCCAACAGTGGCCAGGGCGTTGACCTCGACATCTACCACCTGCCCATGGAAATCCTGGACTTCATCCGGACGGCCACGGCTACCAACTACCGAGAAACATGGAACAAGCTCGTACATCGCGGGTGGGAGATCACTCAAGCCAGGCGTAGGCGAAAAGGAGAGTCGCCCGTCACGCCAGAGCCACGCTACAACGTCTTCTACGAGGACCTTCTCCGTCTACCGGAGAACGCCCGATTCTTCATTCGAACTTACTTCCTCCGCATCCCGCAGCGAAACGTGCGCAAGGGAGACCCACGTTCTGGGTACTCTCCGCGAGAAGAAGCCGATCTGGTATCTTGGAGCATGCTCGATCTCTTCCTGAGAAAGGTGATGCACATGGACAGAGAGCGGATTGAACGGATTCGAGAGCTCGGCGATACGCTGGCCGAGTACGTCGATCAGGAGAACGACCGACGGTTCTTCCGGGCCTTCCTCACCGTTGGGCGATACGAATACCTGCGAACGGCACTCATCAAAGCGAGCGCCGCTCAGGTCAAGCAGGGCAAGCCGCCCCTCATCACCTTCGACCAATTCATCACGATCTTCGAAGAAGGGGAGGACTTGCCCTACAGCGACTGGAGCCTGGCCCGGGACCTGGTGCTCATCCGCATGATCGAACAGCTGTACAACCGCGGATGGCTCAAGGCCCACGCGGATGTGCTGCCGGAAGAGACGTTGGAATCGGAAGCTGAGTAGGACAAACACCTTCATCGCGGATTTACCAACGCACCAACCCATTGACTCGCTGATTCACTCTCGAGGAGGTCACCGATGGCTTTCCTGACCGGCATGTTTCTGATCGACGCGCCTGCGTCCGCATTGAACAACCTAGGACAGATCCCCGGAGCGCGCACGGACAATACTGTCGGCGTCAAGATGATTCGAACCCGGGAGGGCGCCTATCCCTATGTCTCCGCGCAAGCCTTCCGCTACTGGCTGCGCCGAACGCTGGAGAACGGCCCCTGGGGATGGCGGGCGGCCCCCATCTTCCGAGAACAGAAGGTCGCCTATACCGATGGCAACCCTATCCTGTACTGGGACGACGACCTCTTCGGCTACATGCGCGCGCCCTCCAAGAAAGCGTCCGCTGTGGCAGCACGAGAGGCGGATGAGAGCCGAGCTATGGAGACTCCCACGGCGGAGACCATCACCCGTGTCTCTCCCTTTCGGGTGAGTACGCTGGTCTCCATCGCCCCGGCTCCGGTGGTGGACGATTTCGGTGTCATGTCTCGACACGAAGGAGACCCCGTTCCCCACGAGCATCAGTTCTATCGGGCGACGTTAAAAGGACTCTTCTCCCTGGACCTGCACGCCGCCGGGACCTTCACCTACCACAGCAAGACCGGCTTTCTGAATCTGGACGACGCACGCAAGAAGATGGCCGAGGAAAAGGGTCTGGAGCACCTGACGGACGAAAAGGCCTTCCGGCTTCCCGCTGAAGAGCGCGTTCAGCGCATCACCGCTTTGCTGGAGGGCTTAGCCCATCTGGAAGGCGGCGCTAAGCAGACGCTTCACTATACCGACGTGAGCCCGGTGCTCGCCTTTGCGGCCGTGACCCGGGGCGGCAACCACATCTTCGGGCACGTGATCGGCGCCGATGCCAAAAACCGCCCGATGGTGAAGATCGACGCCCTGAAACAGGCGTTGGGAGTCTTCCAGGACGATATCCTCTCCGACATCTACGTCGGCTGGGTGCGTGGATACCTGGACGAGGAGCGCGAGCGGTTCGAGGAAGCCCTGGCGGAAGGTGGAGATCTTGCGACCTGGGCCGACCGCATCCACGTCATGCACCCGAGGGAGGCCTTTTTGGCTCTGGCGGAGGCACTTCGCCAGGACGAGCATTCCGACTGGCTGGCATGAGGCTCGAATCAGCGAGAAAGCGAGTCAGCGAACCGACTGGCTTGCTAAGAACGCCTCGCTGATTCTCTGATTCACTGACTCGCTGATTCAGAATCGGAGGCTCATATGCGAGTCTTAAAAATCACGGCGGAAGGGCTCATCACCTCCTTCCGCTACCCACATTTCATGCAAGAAGTTCAGCCGACCTTCGAGATGCCGCCGCCGGCCACCATCTACGGGCATATATGCAGCGTCCTGGGGAAATGGTTCGATCCGGACGGCGTCCAGTTCGCCCTGCACTTCACCTACCAGGCGAAATTCGAGGACATCGAGCACACGCACATAGTCTCTACAAAGAAGGAAAACTGGCCTCCTCGCAAGGAGTTGGAAGCAGCTCACTGGGATCACCAAGTGAATATCGGAGGCGCCGTTGCGCCTTTCCGCCGAGGGCTGCTTTTCAAGCCCAAGATGACGCTCTATGTCAATCGACCCGAATGGGCCGAGGCCTTTCGCCACCCTCACTACCCGGTGGCCCTGGGGCGATCCCAGGATCTGTTCACTTACACGGATGTCAAGATCGTGGAGCTGGAGCGGGCTGACCACGCTTACTTCGAACATACGCTGGCACCCTACTCCTTCGCCAGGCGGACGGCATTGGGTTTCGTGGTGTTGATGCCCCGATTCCTGGACTACTCCCGGAATCGGTTTCCCACATTCGGTCGCTACGTGGTCATCCACCGACGTGTCCACAGCCACGATTTCCTCCGCTTCGCCGGCGAGGGCTCTCTTTCCTTCTGGGTCGATCCCACGTCGGAGGAAGTGAAAGGAGACAAGCTGGGACTGGCGTTTCACTCGTGGGTAGGAGAAGATGAGAGCATCGTCCGCATGGCCTGACTGGCTGGATTCCATCTGGGCCAAGAGCCCGAAGTCAGGGGAAACTTCGGGAGAAACACTGGCGGAGCACACGTGGGAGATCCTCTCCAGATTGGCGGAGCTTACCCGCCTACGCCCCAGCCTGCCGGACGAGATCTCCCAGCCCCACCTGTGGCATCTGCTCTTCTGGACGGCCTTCCTACACGATTGGGGGAAGGCCACCCAGGGCTTCCAGGCCATGCTCCGCGGGAAAGCAAGGAGATGGCCCCACCGGCACGAGGTCCTCTCTCTGGCTTTTGTGGACTGGATCTCCGCCGACTGGGAAGAGGAGGAGGCCATCTGGCTGGCGGCCAGCATCGCTTCACACCACAAAGACCTGGCGGAGATCGAATCGCTCTACCCCACAGATCTAGACGAGGAAGATGATCCCTTCGTCGGATTGGTTCAGGAACTGGACGAGACGACGGTATATGGTCTGTGGCGCTGGCTGACAGAGATCGCCCCGGCGTGGGTGGCGGAGTTAGGCATGGATCGATTCGGCGTGAGCCTTCCACACCCCCCGTCCGGAGACGAGGCCACAGCCCACGTGCTGGAATATGGCGCATCCATCACTTCCCGCTGGCTCGATCGATGCCTTCGTCTGGTGGATGATCTGAGCTGGGATC
>JAJRVX010000182.1:0-3528 GCA_024277095.1 Chloroflexota bacterium | reverse complement strand
GGATGGCCGCGTCGAACTCCACCAGGAAGAAGACGCTGTGTC
This sequence comes from Chloroflexota bacterium, assembly GCA_024277095.1. Lineage (GTDB taxonomy): Bacteria > Chloroflexota > Anaerolineae > DUEN01 > DUEN01 > DUEN01. The sequence goes on along the minus strand of JAJRVX010000182.1, from coordinate 3,486 downwards.
GGGCGTCGTGGGCCTTGAAGAAGTAGCCCGGCGACAGCAGGGCAGCCCACGCGAAGGCCGTCAGCCCCAGCGTGAGCCACAGCAGCCGGTCGTTGAACAGGCGATGGATCCGTTGGTCAACCCTGCGTCTCACACGCATCTCCATACTATCCGATATCGGGGCGAACAGCTGTTCGTCCTACGGTAGGGGCGCAGCAGCGCTGCGCCTCTACCACTTAGGCAGCGCAATCCTCTCGTAGGGGAAACCGGCTGGTCGCCCCATTGGTATCAACTTAAGCGATATGGAAGCGTGGCCCCGCATCTCTGGGGTGGCTCGGAGGGGCGGCAGCCCCTCCGAAGAAACCTATTTTCAGCCCCTCGCCTGCCCCGTGGGGCTGGAGGCCACCGGCCAGAGCCCCAACCAGGCAGGGAAAAGGCGGGAATTTGAAAACCGGCCCTGCATAACATCAAGACGATCTGACAGGTAAAGACGATTCGCCGAATAGGGGCGACTCGCCGAGTCGCCCCTGCCTGATGGCAATCTCGCCGGATCATCTCACGACATGATCACCCGCGCAGCAGCCACCATCGCCCGGACCACATCCCGGCCATCAGCGCGATCGCCGCCAGGGAGATGGCCTTCCCCGCCCGGCGGATCGGCGTATCCTCGAAACGTAGGAGCATGTACCCATCCCCCTCCGGCACGGTGACGACGATGCGAGCCAGCGGACCGTCCTCCCGCGTCACCGGCAGCTCCCGGACGATGGGGCCGTCCTCGCCCTCCAGCAGGTACGCCTTCCAGCCGGGGAACCAGAAGATGTTGAACCGGATCTGGCGCTCGCCGCCGATGGCTCGAAAGCCCACCTTCTCATGATGGCTACCGATGTCCAGCGTGCCCGCGAGCAGGGTGTCCTTGCCGGTTGCGCTATAGTCGATCTTGGATTTCACATCCTGGCCGTTGGCGAACGCCTCGGCCAGCGGGCTCCAATGGGGCCGCTGCTCCGGATCGACCCAGATGGTCACGCCCGTCATCTCGTCGGCCGAGCGCTGGAAGCGCATGAGGGCCGCCAGCGACACGGGGCCCTGCTCCGGCGTCGGCTCGTGCACCTGGACGTCCAGGTAAGGGTAGCTGCCCAGGATCACCAGCGCGGCCAGGATCAGGGTCTCCAGGTTGGGCAGCCCCCCCCAACGGGCCTGCGCGCCGGGCTTGCTCCTCCCTGATAGCAACAGGGAGCCGGACAACACCGCCAGCGGGAACATGGCCAGCATCAGATAGCGCCATGGGAACTGGGCGTAGGGGATGACGGGCAGGTGGTTCCAGGCCCAGGCGGAGATGGGCAACGTGAGCAGGAGCACGCCCACCAGCACGGCCTGGAAGAACCGCATCTCCAGCTTCAGCAAGCCGCGAGCCCGCGCCGCGACCAGCAGCGAGAGCACGGCCAGCACGAAGGGGACGGCGCCGATCTGATAGCTCATGCCGCCCTGCGCCGCCTCGTCCGGCCCCGGGATGCTGATGCCGAACCCCCATTGCGGCGAGAAGAGCTGGTGCAGATAGACCACGTGCTGGAGCGGACTGTAGTATCCGCCGTACCATTGCGCCTGGTTGACGTACTTGCTCTCCACCAGCGCGGGCAGCCAGAAGATCGCCGAGAGCCCCAATCCCAGCAGCAGCCCCGTCGCCGGCGGGATGCCCAGCCGCAGGAGCTGGGCGATCAGGGGGAAGAACGACTCCTTGGACAGCGCCCGCCACGGCTGTTCCCGGTTCGCCTGATACAGGATCAGCGCGGCGATGTACAGCGCCAGCAGCGGCGTGAAGATCAGCGTCACCAGGTTGCTGGTGAGCATGAGCGCGGCATAGGCTACGGCCAGGCCCGTGGCCGCGCTCAGCCGGGGGCGCAGCGTCGTCTCCCGGGCGGCCCACATCACGAACGGGATGATGGCCAGCGCCACCGACTCGGCCAGCGCGGCGCGCACGTAGATGTCCACCAGATGGTAGGGGACGTAGACGTAGACGACGGCAGCCAGTAGCGCCGCGCGGCGGCCGGCCCAGCTCCGCATGAAGCCGTAGACGCCGATCGCGCTGGCCAGGATCGAGAGCGCGAACACCGTCTCCACGGACGCTTCCCAGCCCAGGCGCAGGAAGTGGTGGAGCAGCTCGCCGATGAACGTGGAGAGCGGCCCATATACCACCCAGAACGGGTAGCCGTAGCCGAAGGTGAAGTCCGGTCCCCAACGTGGGAACCAGATGCCGTCCTGCACGGCCCGATCGTATTCGAACAGGAAATAGACGTCGTGGCGGGCGTCGTGGGCGCTCCAGAAGTAGCCGGGCTCCAGATAGGGGGCGATGGCGAACAGGCACAGCAGGAGCACGAGGAGCGGGTAGACCCCCCCTCGCCGTCGATCGGTGAGCTCGGCCTGAGGGCCCTCAGGGGCCTGGGTTGCGATCTCGTGTGTCACGTCACGGCTCCAGCCTGATGAAATCGGTGTCGCCCACGCGCAGCCGCTGCCCGGTGCGCCAGTCGTACATGCCCAGGTTGATGTGATAGCGCCCGGCGGGCAGATCGGCCGGAAGCGGGATCGGGTGGGGGTCGACGACGACCTCGCCCACGGCCCACGCGTTGGTGGGGCGCTGCCCGTCCCGGGGCTGCTTGTCCCGCTGTGCCCGGATCTGCTCGCCCTCGTCCACGATGTGGATGAACACGGTGTAGTCCAGGTCCATCGGCTTCAGCGCCTGCCAGGTGAGGGTGACGGTCACGGTGCCGCCGGCCTGGATCTCGCCCGTCACCTCCGCGTCCACCAGGACGATCTGGTTCTCGCCCAGGATGGCCACGGGAGCCGGCTTCGGCTCGACCTGGGTGTACCGTGGCGTGAGGTACGGGTAGCTGGCCAGGATGACCAGCCCGACGATGGCGGCCCAGCGCGGGCGGGCGTCCAGGTGCGGGATCAGCTCGACGGCGCTGCCGGCCAGCAGGGCCAGCCACGGCGCGGCGAGGATCGACAGTTGCCAGGGGTAGGTCAGCAGCCGGCGCATGCCGGTGATGCGCCACAGCGGCGCGGTGACCCCCAGCGTGAGCACGAGGGCGACCAGCACGACCCCGCCCGCCAGCAGGAGCAGGCGATCACGCTCGGGCTTCGGCTTCCGAACGTGCCACCCGTAGGCGGTCAGCAGAGCCAGCCCCAGCGCGATGGCGCCCACCTGGAAGGGGAGCGTGTCCTGCCACCCCGGACGGCTCACGCCGTAGCCCCACTGGGGGAGCAGGAGCTGGAAGAGGTACAGGAAGTGATCGTCGAACGTCGGGTTTGGCCCGGCGCCGGGTGTGCGCAGCCAGGGGATGAGCCCCAGCAGCCCGATGACGACCCCAATGGCCAGGGCGATCGCGGTGCGGGCACGCTTCCCCCGGGTGACGAGGAGCGCCAGAGCGGCTATGATAAGGGCGAAGACGGCCAACCCGGCCTGAGACCACAGGAGCAACGCCGCGGTCAGGGCGGTGATGATCGCATCTGTGC
>JAJRVX010000002.1:0-5111 GCA_024277095.1 Chloroflexota bacterium | reverse complement strand
CCGCCAGGCTCACCGGTCGGCAAACCCGGATGGAAAAGCAAGAGGGCGACCGACGGGTCGCCCCCAGAACATCGCGATGGAGCATGCAATCGTTATGGTACCCACCCGGGGCAACCAGAGCCCCCTCGCCCCCGGGCAACCTTCAATCAGGCCAGCAGGAGATGCGGGCGCTCGATCAGGCGCTTGACATGTTGCAGGAATCGGGCAGCCGGCGCGCCATCCACGATCCGATGATCGAACGACAGGCTCAGGATCATCATCTTTCGCACGACGATCTGGCCCTCCCGCACCACCGGCTTCTCAACGATCCGGCCGATGCCGAGAACGGCACACTGGGGCGGATTGATGATGGGGGTAAACCCATCGATCTCGAACATCCCCAAATTGGTGATGGTGAACGTGCCCCCGGTCAGGTCCTCGGGCGAGCTCCGCCCCTCCTGGGCCGCCTTGATCTTCTCGGCGGACTCCTGAGCGATCTGAGACAGGCTCTTCTTGTCGACATCCCGGATCACCGGCACCAGCAGCCCGTTCTCCGTATCGACGGCCACCGCGATGTGGATGGGCTCCAGGTAGTGGATCTCATCGCCGACCAGGGTGGCGTTGAGAGCGGGATGCTCGCGCAACGCCCGGGCGACGATGTACATCATCAGATCGTTGTAGGAGACCGGGACGCCGTCCTCCTTCAATCGGGTCCGGATCTCCACAAATTCCGTCGCGTCCACCTCCGTGAACTCGGTGACGTGGACGGCCGTCTGATAGGATTGCTGCATGCGTTCGGCGATGCGAGCACGAATGCCGCGCAAGGGCACCACCTGACGCACCTCTTCTGGCGTGACGGCCGCGGGCGGCGCGGGAGCCGGGGCCGCCGCCGCGACCTCCTGAGCGGCACGCTCCACATCCTCCCGGGTGATCCGCCCGCCCGGCCCCGTGCCGGTGACCCGGCTGAGATCCACCCCCAGATCGGCCGCCACCCGCTGTGCCAGCGGGGTCGCCCGCGCGGCCGCCTGCTGCATCTGAGCCAGATAGGCCAGCACGTCCGCCTCGATGATCCGCCCGCCGGGGCCGGTCCCCTGGATCACAGACAGGTCCGTCAGCCCGGCCTCACGTGCCCGCCTACGCGCGCGAGGGGAGGCGAAAATGCGCCCCTCGGCGGCACGCGGGGCGACCGCCCGAGCGCCATCGCCGCCGCGAACGGCCGGCTCCTCCTGAGCAGCGGGCGCTTCCTCCGCGGCGGGTTCGCCCGCCCGGCTGAGCAAGGCGCTGATGTCCTCGTCCGGGGCGGCGATGATGCCCACACGGGTGATCACGGGCACCTCCTCGCCCTCCTGATGCTCGATCACGCGCAGAACCCCGGAGGCCGGGGCCTCCACCTCAAAGGTCGCCTTGTCCGTCTCGATCTCCAGGATCGGATCCCCGCGCTGAACCTCATCCCCCTCTTTGACCAGCCACTGTACCAGGCGTACCGTCTCAACCGTCTGCCCCATCTTGGGGACGATGATCTCTGACGCCATAACGCGTTGCCTCCCCTCAGAGCGTCTCAGAAAACGCACCACGAAATCACCAAGGCGCCGAGGAAGGTATCCGGGAAGATGAACCAGAGCCTCCCCCTGACCTGAAACGTCCACCCTCACCTGGCCGGCGAATGCTCAGACACGCCCCTAGCTCAGTGCCTTGGTGGTTCCCTCATATCACTCGTTTCAGACATATGCTCAGAGCGTCTTCCCCAGCACTTCCAGACAGCCGCGCACGATGGCCTGCGTGTTCGGGATCGCCAGATCCTCCAGCGACTCCGCTCGCGGCACGGGCACATCCGCGGCGGCCACCCGCACCATGGGCGCGTCGAGCCAGTCAAAGGCCGCCTCGTTCACCAGCGTCATCACCTCGCTGATGAAGCTGTTCGTGCGATAGCCCTCGGTCACGCCGACGAAGCGCCCCGTCTTCTTGATGGATTGGACCACCGTGTCCAGATCGAGGGGTTTCAGGGTGCGCAGGTCCACGACCTCCACGCTGATCCCCTGCTCGGCCAGGATCTCGGCCGCCTCCAGCGCCCGCAGCACCATGCGAGAGTAGGTCACGATGGTGAGATCCGACCCCTCGCGCTTGACGTCGGCTACGCCCAGAGGGATCACGTACTCCTCCTCCGGCACCGGCCCCTTGACCCCGTAAAGCATCTTGTGCTCGATGAACATCACCGGGTTCGGATCCCGGATGGCGGCCTTCAACAGCCCCTTGGCGTCGTAGGGGGTGGCGGGCATGACCACATAGATGCCGGGATAGTGGGTCCAGATCGCCTCCAGGCTCTGGGAGTGCTGCCCGCCGATGGCGCGGCCGGCCCCTCCCTCCGTGCGCATCACCAGGGGGACCATGGTCTTGCCGCCGAACATGTAGCGGTTCTTGGCCCCTTGATTGGCGAGCTGATCCATGGCCAGCGGCGTGAAGTCCACGTACATGATCTCCCCCACGGGATGCATGCCCACCATGGCGGCCCCCACGCATGCCCCGGCGATGGCCGCCTCGGAGATGGGGGTGTCGATCACCCGCTCCTCGCCGTAGTCCTCATACAGGCCCCGGGTCACGCCGTAAGCGCCGCCATAGAGCCCGATATCCTCCCCGATGAGGAAGACGTTGGGATCGCGATCCATCTCCTCACGCAGCGCCTCGTTCAGCGCCTGCCGATAGGGGATCTGTCGCATGTCCGGGGAGTTCCGAACCCGCTCTCGCAGCTCCCGCTCCCGTTCGATCTCCTCCGGCGTGGGCTTGACGTCCACGTAAACATCCTTATACAGCTCGTCCGGCGGCGGCTCAGGGGATTGCAGGCCAAACTCCACGGCGGCCTCCAGCTTCTGCTCGGCCACCCGCTCCATCTCCTGATACTCCTCCTCGGTGAGCCAGCCGGCGGCGATGAGCCGCTGCTTGAACAGGTGAATCGGATCGCGTTTCTCCCGCCATTCCCGCTCCTCCTCCTTGGTCCGGTATCGTCGGGGATCAGAGCGGGAGTGCCCGTAGTAGCGATAAGTCTTGGCCTCGATGAGCGTCGGTCCCTCGCCGCGGCGGGCGCGCTCCACGGCGCTCTGCGTGGCCTTATACATGGCGACCACATCCTGTCCATCCACCACCACGCCGGGGATCCCGTAGGCCTGGACCCGATCGGCCACATTCGGCAGCTTGCTGGCCTTCTTCCAGGGGACTGACATCGCGTACATGTTGTTCTCGCACACGTAGACCACGGGCAGATCCCAGATGGCGGCCATGTTCACCGCCTCGTGGAAGGCGCCGTTGTTCACCGCGCCCTCGCCGAAGAAGCAGAGGACGACCTTCTCTTCGCCTCGCAGCTTGACGGCCAGACCGGCACCGGTGGCGACCGGGATATTGCCGCCCACGATGGCTGTGGCTCCCAGGTTGCCGTGCTCCACATCAGCGATGTGCATGGAGCCACCCTTGCCCTTGCAGTAACCCGTGATCTTGCCCATGATCTCCGCCATCATGCGGTTCATGTGCTCCTGCTTCTCCTCCACCGTCTTGGCGTGGCGGTCGCCATGGGCGTGGCAATGGCCGTGGCCGCGATGCGTGCTGGTGATATAGTCATCGTCCCGCAGAGCCGCGATGGCCCCGACGGCGACGGCCTCCTGGCCCGCGTACAGGTGGGAGGCGCCACGGATGATATCGCGACTCAACAGATCGAACATCTTATGCTCGAACAGGCGGATCTCGATCATCTGTCGCAACATGTCCAGCGCCTGCTCCCGGGTCAAATCCCGCAGAGCCTCGTCAGGTTTCGCCGTGGATGTGGTCCGAGTTCTCTTGGCCATGATCTTCTCCTCATGTCGAGAGGTTATGATGCATCGTCCTGCAAAACGCGAATGCGCACGTCAGGCAACAGAGCCTCCACGTCGGCCCGGGATCCCACCCCGGTTCCCTCCTGGGCCGCGGTGGCCGCGCCGCACGCCACCGCCCATCTGGCCATCTCGGCCAGCCCGGCCCCCCGGAACCAGGCGTAGGCCAGGCCCGCCAAGAAAGCATCCCCCGCGCCGATGGGGCTGCCGCCGGCGATCGTCGGCGGCTCGGCAGCTATCAGGGTCGTCCCATCGGCCAGGAAAGCGCCCTCCCCTCCCCGGGTCAGCGCGACCAGCCTCACGCCGCCCTCCAGGAGCGCCCGCACCGCAGCCACTTGATCATCCCACCCGGGTAGGGGGCGCGAGAGCAGATCCTCCGCCTCCTCCACGTTGGGCTTCAGCAGGAAGGGGCATGCCCGGGCTCCCTCCTGCAGCGCGGGGCCGCTGGTATCCAGGGCTGCCAGCGCGCCATTCTCCTGCACCAACCGGATAAGTCGGCCGTAGAGGTCAACCGGCGCCCCCGGCGGGAGGCTGCCACAGAAGATCCAGAGATCGCCCGGCCGGACGCGCTGTCGCACCCGATCGACGATCTTCCGCACGTCCGCCTCGGTGAGGGCCGGGCCGGGCTCGTTGATCTTGGTATACACGTCCCCGTCGGATTCGTGTAAGGTGATGTTGGCCCGTGTCTCGCCCTCGACCCAGACCAACTCCGTCTCAATGCCCAGGGCCGTCAACCCCTGAGCCAGCGTCTGACCGGTCCCCCCCGCCAGGACGCCGAACGCCAGGCTGGGCATGCCCAACGCGAGCAGAGCCCGGGAGACGTTGAACCCCTTCCCCCCGATATCCCATCGAACCACCTGCGCTCGGTTGAGCTCCCCCCGCCTCAGGCGAGGCACGCGCAGCGTTTTATCCAGGGATGGATTCAGCGTAACGGTCACGATCATCGGATCACCCCGGCAGGGTGGGCATCTGGCCCGCCTTCAGCCTCCAGTACCGGGCACGCACCATCCCGGCGAGGTCTCCGTCGCCGGCCAGACCGCACACGTCCGCCAACACGCGATCCAGGCCCTCGTTCGCCAGGCGGGCCTGCAGCTCTCGTGCCTGGGGATCAGAGGGCTCATCGTACATCAAAGCGGCCGCAATGCCCCAGGCCAGCGCGTCCGGGGAGACGCCGTGACGCACACACAGGGTGGCCGCCCCCACCAGCCGGTCGGCGGGCGCCAGCTTCCGCAGCGGGTCGCGAGCCAACCGGGCGATGGGATCCCCCAAATGGCGATT
>JAJRVX010000181.1:0-26310 GCA_024277095.1 Chloroflexota bacterium | reverse complement strand
GTTTGTACCCTGCTGGATAAGCGGGAGCGGCGGGAGGTCGATGTCCCCGTTCATTACGTGGGATTCACCATCCCCAACGAGTTCGTGATCGGGTACGGCCTGGATTACGCTCAGATCTATCGGAATCTGCCGTTCATCGGCGTGCTGAAGCCGGAGGTGTACTCGCGTGGTCCGTAAGGGCTGGTGGGGCGGCCTTCTCGTTCTGGCGTTGTTCCTGTGCCTGGCGCCGGCCGTGGCGGCCTCCTCGGGCGAGATCTACATCGTCCGTCCGGGCGACACACTGATTCGGATCGCCGCCCGCTACCAGGTCTCCGTGGAAGAGCTGGCCCGGGTGAATCGCTTGAGTGATCCCGACCTGATCGTGGTGGGGCAGCGGTTGACCATCCCGGGTACGGCCAGCTCCCCGATGGTTCCGATCAGCGGAACGCTGCCATATCGTGTGCAGCCGGGGGATACCCTGTCCATCCTGGCGCAGCGCTTTGGGACTACGGTCGAGGCCATCTCTGAGGCCAACGACCTGGATGATCCCGATCTGATCGTGGTGGGCCAGCTGCTCTCCGTGCCCACAGTGCTCGCCGACGAGGCCCCTCTCCTGCCGAAGGGGCCGATCACGGCGGTTCGTGTGGTTCCGACCGTGGCGGAACAGGGGCAGACATTGTTCGTGCGGGTACGGTTGGCCGCGTCGTCTGCGCTGACGGTGACGTTTGAAGGTCTGCCCGTGCTCATGGCCGCCGACGAGGATGGGTACTGGGGGGTGGCCCCCGTCGGCGCCCTGATGGCGCCGGGGCGCAAGTCCCTGCGAGTGCGCGTGGCGTCGGGCGGAGAGGTGACCGAGATCGGGTGGCCGGTGTGGATCGTGCAAGGGGACTATGATGTGCAGCACGTGGTTCTACCCCCAGCCAAAGGCGATCTCCTGGATCCGCAAAAGTTGCGGGAGGAGCGGGAGAAGCTGGCTGAGGTCTGGGCGGATACGGTGGATCGGCCGTTGTGGGAGGGGCCGTTCGTGACGCCCTTGCCGCCCCGCTTTGTCACATCGTCTCCTTTCGGCACGCGGCGCTCCTACAATGGCGGCCCGGTGAGCAGCTATCATGAGGGGCACGACTTTGCTGCTCCGGAGGGCACGCCGGTCGTCGCTCCGGCCGCCGGACGCGTGGTCCTCGCCGAGCCGTTGGCCGTGCGGGGGAATGCGGTGGCCATCGATCATGGCTTGGGCGTACATACCGGCTATTGGCATCTGTCGAGCATCGATGTGAAGCCGGGCCAGAGGGTGCAGGTGGGTGACGTGATCGGTCGGGTGGGCACGACCGGGCTTTCCACCGGGGCGCACCTGCATTGGGAGCTGCGCATCGGCGATGTCCCCGTGGATCCCCTGATGTGGACGCGACGATCCTTCCCCTGATCGGGGGATGGATGGGGGGATGAAAAGATCAGGCCTGCGCTCGTGCGCAGGCCTGATTCGTTGGCCCCGGTGGCGGATCACTCCTCCTCGGATTCCTCCGCCTCTTCCTCCTCTTCCTCGGCGGCTTTGCCCCTGCCGATGACCTCGGGTTCCGTGATGGCGGGCTCCTCGACGATCTCTTCCTCTTCGCCCACCTCGGAGGCCACGGCACGGGACATGACGACACTCACGACCGTCTCGTTCGGATCGGAGACGATCTCCACTCCGTCAGGCACGGACAGATCGGATACCAGGATGGACTGGCCGGCGTCGGCGAGGCCGGAGATGTCCACCTCGATGGATTCCGGGATATCGGCCGGGAGACATTCCACCTCGATGGTGCTCATGTTCTGCACCAGGATGGCGCCCAGGGTTGTGGCCGGAGCCTCACCCACGATGTGCACGGGCACTTCGGCGCGCAGCTTCTCCGTCATGGTCACGCGGTAGAAGTCCACGTGGAGGAGGTGGCGCCGGACTGGATGGCGTTGTACCTCTCGCACCAGGACGGCGTCGCTGGTGGCGCCGTTGCCATCCTGAATCCGAAGCGTAACCAGCTGCGTGTATCCGGCCTGCCGCAGGGCGCGCTCCATGTCGTGCTCGTTCACCTGGATTGCCTGTGAAGGCTTGTTCGCCCCATAGACGACCGCCGGGATCCATCCCTGGGCCCGTAATCGCTTTACCTTTCGTCCCGTGACCGAGCGTGGCCGCGCATTCAATTCTACAGTTGCCATGTCCTGAACTCCTGCCTGGCGCCAAAGGCTTTTGTGTATGCCTCCACTGGGCCTGGGCCCGATGCATGGATTGCGCCGTGGTTTGTGTGCATACATAACCCCCCGCAATCGCAGGGGGCACACGCAAAGGGATTCTACAAGAGGTTCCTTCTTTCGTCAAGAAACGGAGGCGGGGCGGGATAGCTTCCTGGTGATCACGTCTTCCAGCTTGCTGTTCCTTCCTCGCCGCTGTGCGGCGGCTGCCGCCTCAGGCGATAATCGGGCGGAGTCCTTGGGGTAAGAACCCCCTGAGGGCTTCGTACCCGTTTGGCCGATCTTACAGGTTTCGTGGAGCTGCTAACGCGGCCTCGTGGTGTCCATGCTTCAGTCAAACTGTCCGGCAGACGGGACTTTGAAAAGGCCTCGTGCGACGGTGGGTCGGAATTGACCGGGGTATCGTTTTGCAGTATCCTGTCCCCGGGATCGTGAACGTCGTTTCGTGATTCGTCATGGCGAGTCATTGTGGCTCCCGCTCAGGCCAAGGGCTGACTCATCTCCAAAACATCGCTGCGAGGAGGTTATGCAATGCAGGTACTGTTGGAAAAGCTGGGCCGGGTCTTGCTTCCTCTTCTGACCCCTTTCGATGAGGAGGATCAGCTCAACGTGCAGGCCCTGGCGGCTCTGGTGGATTATGTGATCGAGCAGGACTATGCGGATTCCCTGATTGTGGCAGGGACCACCGGAGAGTTCTATGCTCTCTCCTTTGAGGAGCGAATCCGGGCCTTCGAGGTGGTCAAGGAGGCGAATGCGGGGCGGTTGCCTTTGATCGCCGGGACCGGCGCCGCCACCACCCGAGAGGCCATCGCCTACACGCGCAGGGCTGAAGAGCTCGGATACGACTGTGCCATGGTGGTCTCCCCCTATTATCAGAAGGCAACCCAGGAGGGACTGTATCTGCACTTCAAGGCCGTGGCGGAGGCCACAAAGCTTCCGGTGATGCTCTACAATATCCCGTTATTCACCGGGGTCAACGTTGAGTCTGGGACGTTAGAGCGCCTCGTGCGCGATGTGCCGAACATCCTGGGCATTAAGGAGGAGGCCGGGATCAACCCTACCCAGACGACGTTGTACCAGATGGTCGTGCCAGAGGAGTTCACCATCTATTGTGGTGACGATACAATGGTGCTCCAGACCTTCCCTCAGGGTGCCGTGGGTGTGGTCAGCGGCGGCTCCCACGTCGTGGGTGACCTGATGAAGCAGATGATCCGGCGTTATATCGAAGGGGATGTGGCGGGTGCCTCCGACATCTATCTGAAGATGTTCCCCTTCTTCCACTCGTTAACCCCCGGCGATCGCGTCAATCCTATCCCCGTCTTAAAGACCGTTGTCTCTCGAACCTCTGGAATCGATCTGGGCGCGCCGCGCTTGCCATCCCTGGGCGCGACGGAGGAGGAACTGGTTGGGATTAAGGCTGCGCTTCAGCCATTGGGCAAGTGGCCGAGCGAGTAGACGGGGAGCGTGTGAAGGGCTGTCGGGAGAATGCCGGACGTAGCCTGGACATATCGGGACACGCCTGAGCGGGGAGGGTAGATGCCTCAATCGGAGCCCATCTTCGAAGCCATCCCGGGGGCGCCATCCTGCCATGCCTCCACCATCGTCGCGCTGCCCGACGGCCGGCTGCTGGCGGCCTGGTTCGCCGGCACCCATGAGGGACATCCCGATGTGGCCATCTGGCTGTCCCGACATGATGGCGCGGGATGGAGCCCGCCGGTCAAAGTGGCGGATGTCCCGGACGTGCCGCTGTGGAATCCCGTTCTGTTTCTGGATGGCGAGGGGGGGATCTGGCTTTTCTACAAGGTGGGGCTGACCGTCCCCGCCTGGACGGGGGCGTACGTACGGTCGTTCGATGGCGGGGAGACCTGGACCGCCCCCGTCTTCCTCCCGGCGGGCCTGCTGGGCCCGGCCAAGAACAAACCTGTCCTGCTCAGCAATGGTGATATCCTCTGCGGGACTTCCCATGAGGCGTGGCGGTCCTGGGCGTGTTGGGTGGAGATCGTCCGGGAGGCGGGGCGGTCCTGGGCGAGGTACGGCCCTCTGGTGGCGCCCGGCTACGATGGCGGCGGGGACGATCGGGTCAGCGCCGTGTGGGACGCGTCGGCCGGGGAACTGCGATTGCCCCAGGAGCATCATGGCATCATCCAGCCGACGGTGTGGGAGTACGCCCCCGGCCGGCTGAAGATGTTGATGCGTTCCACCCGGGCGGTAGGTTTCGTCTGCTCCGCCACGTCTGACGATTACGGCCGTACCTGGTCGGATGTGACGCTCACGGACATCCCTCACCCCAATAGCGGGCTGGATGCTGTCCGTCTGACGGATGGGCGGATCATCCTGGCCTGCAATCCAACTCACCAGGGGCGCACCCCGCTTTCCCTGCTGATGTCGGAGGGTAACGGTGAGACCTGGCCCTGGCGGAAGGACATCGAGACGGGGGCCGGGGAGTACTCCTATCCATCCATTATCCAGGGTCCCGATGGGCGGGTGCACGTGGTGTATACCCATCGACGGGAGCGCATTGCCCATCTGGCCTTCTTCCCTGACGAACTGGCCTGGGAACGCTGAAGGTTGTGACCTCTCGGCGGCGGTTTGGGGGCTGCTGCCGGCGAGCCCCATCTGTTCATGCGCTCAGAGAGCCCAGGGAAATCCATCGGGGGCCGGGACGCTCAAAAGGTCCCGGCTCCTGCTCTTTTGTGCGTTCTGCTTTTGCCTCCATGGCCCTGCACGATCCCTGGCTTGGGTAGTGTATCTTTTTCGGTGGAAATACAGCAGGGAGCTTTGAGGGGCGCAGCCCCTCAAAAGAAACCTCCTGGTTTCCGCCCCTCACCTGCCTCGCCCGGCCTTGCCCACCTGAATCGGGCCGGGAAAGGACAGGTGCAAAGCGGAAAAAGAGGAAGTTTTGGCGGAGGGAGCTCCCTCCGCACCTCCCCTGTATGCTTGCGATGGGCCTGGCGGAGTTTCCACCATTCACTACCCTGGCTTGTCCCCTTTTGCTCGTCGCGAGGCATTGTGGTACGATGGCGTGTCGTTTCCAGGGAACGAGGAAGGGGGCTTCCGTTCGTGGCTCATCGGATGTCTTCGCGGGAAGGATCGGTCCGGCTGGCCGTCGGCCTGATCGTCCTGATGGGATTGTTGCTGGCGATCGCCTTTGTGAACTGGCGATCCCGTCCTGCGCCCCCTCCGCCGGTCGTCCGTTTGCCGGGTTATGCGGATATCGGCGTAAACGTCGCCCTGGAACAGTACGATCCGGACGCTCTGCCCCTCGTCCTGGACCGCTTGCAGTCCGCGGGGATCTCCTGGCTGCGTCAGCGCTTCCCCTGGGACCAGATCGAACCCTCGCCCGGGCGGTTTCGGTGGGAGACCTGGGACCGCGTCGTCGAGGCCGCCTCCGCTCGGGGATTCCGCCTCATCGCCGTGCTGGATCGGTCCCCTGCCTGGGCCAGAAGCCCGGTGGATGCCGAAAACCCCTTCGCTCCTCCGCATGAGCGTGCGGATTACGGCCGCTTCGTCGCCGCATTTGTGGACCGCTATCGGGACCGCATTGACGTCTATCAGATCTGGGATGAGCCGAACATCGCCCCGCATTGGGGCGCGCGCGCCATCGATCCGGCGGGGTATCTGGGGCTGCTGCGGGAGGGATACTACCAGGTCAAGGCGCGTGACCCCGACGCGTGGGTGGTGTTGGCCGCCCTGGCACCTAACGACGAGCCGGGAGGCGCCAACCTGAGCGATCTGGCTTTCCTGGATCGGATCTACGCCCTGGGGGGGAGTGCCTGGTTCGATGCGGTGGCGGCCGAACCGTACGGGTTCGACGCCCCTCCTGACGGCGACGAGGGCTTCGGGCGCTCTCAGGCGCTGCGGGCTATCATGGAACGCCATGGCGATCGAACGACGCCCTTATGGGCCGTCGCGTTCGGGTGGAATGCGTTGCCTGCTGGCTGGCGGGGACGTCCTTCCATTTGGGGACAGGTGGATGAGGTCACGCAGGCGGCTTACCTGCGAGGGGCGGTGATGCGGGCCCGTCGGGAGTGGCCCTGGATGGGGCCCATGCTATGGGCTACGTTGCAGCCGCCCGTGCCCAAGGATGATCCGTGGTGGGGATTCGCCCTGTGGGGGCCCGATGGCTCGTCGCGAGCGGCGTGGGATGCGTTGGCGGAGGTGTCGGGGCCGCCCGATCGGGTGGGGCTGGGTACGCATCGGCCGGACCATCCGGCGCTGCGTTACCAGGGGGAATGGCGCGTGACCCCCATGGCGGCGGATATCGGCCGGACGGGGGATCGGCTGATGATCCCCTTCTGGGGGCGGGGGATCGCGCTGCAGGTGCGGCGTGGCCCGTATTGGGCTTACCTGACGGTGGAGATCGATGGACAGCCCGCCCCCGAGCTGCCTCGCGATCCCCTGGGGCGGGCTTACCTGGTCCTCTATGGTCCGGAGCCGCGTTCGGAGGTCGTGAACCTGGCTGTGGACCTGCCCCTGGGGGAGCACCAGGCGGTGATTGAGGCCACCGGTGGCTGGGGCCAATGGGCGTTGGAGCGGGTGATCGTACGAGGGCAGGCACCGCCTGCCTGGGCGTGGATTCGGCATGTCCTGGGCGTTCTGGCGATCCTGGTGGGGATCGCGTTGCTTCGATCGTGGCGATGGGAGGACGCCCGAGGGGCATGGGCCGCCTTGGGGGCGTTATCCGAGCGCCTGGATACATGGGCACAACGTGTGCCGAACCACGTGCAGGTGGCCGCCGTTGTATCCCTGGGAGCCCTCGTGGTGCTGGTACCCATCGGCCCCGTGCGTTTGGCGGCCTTCCTGGCGCTGGCCGCTGCTCTGTGGTTTCGGCTGGATTTGCTCCCGCCCTTGGTGATGTTGTACCTACCCTTCTATCTGCGGCCGCTGGTCCTGGCCGGGCGGGCATTTCGTGCGCCGGAGCTGGCCGTGTGGTTGGGGCTGGTGATCCTGCTGGGGCGTTGGCTGGTGGGGAGGGTGCCCAGGCGTTCTTCCCTGCGTCCCTCAGGTGGCCCGTTTGACGCCTTGATCGTCCTCTTCGTGTTCGTCGCCGCCCTGGCGACGATGGCCGCACAGGAGCGGGGCGTGGCGTTACGCGAGCTGCGGGTCGTCATCGTTGAGGCGGCGCTGTTCTACTGGATTCTGACGCGAGGGCCTGCCGTGGTGGGGCGTCGCTTTTCCCCATGGCTCGCCGTGGATGCGTTCGTCCTGGGCGCGGTGCTGGTTAGCCTGATCGGCATCGGGCAGTATGTGACCGGGGCTGGCGTGATCACGGCTGAGGGCGTATGGCGGGTGCGGGCCCTGTACGGCTCGCCGAACAACCTGGCATTGTACCTGGACCGGGCCATCCCGGTGATGCTGGGCGTGGCGGCGTTCGGGCGAGATCGGCGGCGCTGGCTGTATGGGGCGGCCGCGATCCCCTCCCTTGTCGCCTGCTTCCTGACCTTCAGCAAGGGGGCTTTACTGCTGGGCGTGCCCGCGGCGCTGATCGTGATCACCGGCCTCGGCGTGTGGATGGCTCGACGGTCGGGGCGGGCCTGGCGACGCCCGGTGTGGATCGCCCTGTCCGTGTTGGTCATTATGGGGATGGCGCTGGTGCCCTTTTTGCATACGGAGCGGTTCGCCCGCTCGCTGGACTTTCAGAGTGGCACCGGCTTCTTTCGATTGCGGCTGTGGCAGAGCGCTTGGCGGATGGCGTTGGATCATCCCTGGTTGGGAGTGGGGCCGGATAACTTCCTCTATCAATATCGTAGCCGCTACGTGTTGCCGGATGCCTGGGAGGAGTTGAACCTGTCTCACCCGCACAATATCGTGTTGGATTTATGGACGCGTCTGGGGCTCCCGGGACTGGTGGTGGGGCTCGCCCTGTTGGGGCAGGCGGCCGTGGTGTCGTTGCGGCTGTTGCGGCAGTGCTCCGCCGACGAGCGGGCGTTGGTGGTGGGGTTGCTGGCCAGCCTGGCGGCCACGATGGCGCATGGCCTGATCGATAACTCGATCTTCCTGGTGGATTTGAGCTTTGTGTGGATGATGACCCTGGGGCTGCTGGCCGGGCTGTGGCGTGAACGGTCGATGGCCTCTTGAGCAATTCGTGAGGAGGAAGGTATGCGGATCCTGGTGACGGGCGGAGCCGGGTTCATCGGCTCACACCTATGCGATCGATTGCTGGCCGATGGGCATTCGGTCATCGCGATGGATAATCTGATCACCGGCAACACGGACAATATCGCCCACCTGGTGGGGCGGGATGATTTCCTCTTCATCAAGCATGATGTGACGAACTACATCTACATCGATGGGCCGGTGGATGCCGTGTTGCACTTCGCCTCTCCGGCCAGTCCTATCGACTACATGCAGTTGCCGATTCAGACGCTGAAGGTGGGCGCGCTGGGGACCCACAAAGCGCTGGGGCTGGCTCGCGCCAAGGGGGCCCGGTTCCTGTTGGCGTCCACCTCCGAGGTGTACGGCGACCCGTTGGTGCATCCGCAGCCGGAGACCTATTGGGGTAACGTGAACCCTATTGGCCCGCGCGGCGTGTACGATGAGGCCAAGCGCTTCGCCGAGGCCATGGCCATGGCGTATCATCGGGTACACGGTGTGGAGACCCGCATCGTGCGCATCTTCAACACATATGGCCCCCGGATGCGGCTGGATGACGGTCGGGTGGTGCCCAATTTCATCGGTCAGGCGCTGCGCGGTCAGCCATTAACCGTGTATGGCGATGGCTCGCAGACCCGCTCCTTCTGTTACGTGGATGATCTGGTGGAAGGAATCGTGCGGCTGTTGCGCTCCGATGAGGTGGAGCCGGTGAACCTGGGCAATCCGCAGGAGATGAGCATCCTGGATTTCGCCCGGCTGATCAACCGGATGACCGGCAATGAGGCGGGGATCGTCTTCAAGCCATTGCCCAAGGACGATCCGCGTGTGCGGCGGCCGGACATCACCAAGGCCCGACGGGTGCTGGGGTGGGAGCCCCAGATCTCCCTGGAGGAGGGGCTGGCGCGCACCATCGAATACTTTCGGGCGAAGGTGTCCGCCGGTTGAGCTTCCCCGGCGAGACTGTGGTTACGAGCAGGGTGAGCCGGGCGTGGCCTCCTGGCCTGGGAGAGCCGTCCGGTGCCGTCGATCACAGCGGCGTTAAGCTGTTAGAGGGGAGGTATCGATGGAGAGCCCTTTGTACAAGGATGCGGCGCGGCCGATTCCCGAGCGCGTGGAGGATCTCCTCCGGCGGATGACCCGGGAGGAGAAGGTGGCCCAGTTGGGAGCCTATTGGTCTTATGCCTTCATCGGCGCGAAGGTGCCCGACCCGGAGAAGATGAGGAGACTGATCGGACGGGGAATTGGACAGATCACCCGGGTGGGAGGCGCGCTCAACGTGTCTCCGGAGCGATCTGCCCGGATCGCCAACGAGATCCAGCGCTTCCTAGTGGAGGAGACGCGTTTGGGGATCCCGGCTCTCATCCATGAGGAGTGCCTGGCCGGTTATATGGCACGGGGCGCCACCGTCTTCCCGCAGATCATCGGCCTGGCGGCCACCTGGGATCCGGGCCTGGTCGAGCGCATGGCGACCGTGATTCGGGAGCAGATGCTGGCCGTGGGGGGGCGGCAGGGGCTAGCGCCGGTACTGGATGTCGCCCGTGACCCACGGTGGGGGCGCACCGAAGAGACGTATGGCGAGGATCCGTATCTGGTGTCACGTATGGGGAGCGCCTACGTGAGGGGATTGCAGGGCGATGACTTGCGGGCGGGCATCATCGCGACGGGGAAGCACTTCGTGGGGTATAGCGCCTCCGAGGGCGGCATGAACTGGGCGCCCGCACACATCCCGCCGCGTGAGCTGTACGAGGTGTTCGCCCGTCCCTTTGAAGCGGCGATTCGCACGGCCGGGTTGGCCTCCATCATGAACGCTTACAACGAGCTGGACGGCGTGCCCTGTGGCGCCTCTCGGGAGATCCTCACCGATCTGCTGCGAGATCGGCTTGGCTTCCGAGGGCTTGTCGTGTCCGACTACCGGACCATTCCCACCCTGGCCGACTACCACCATCTCACGGTCGATATCCAGGAGGCGGCCGCCCAGGCGTTGGAAGCGGGCCTGGATGTGGAGCTGCCCGAGGTGGAGGGGTACGGGGAGCCGCTGCTGGAGGCGATTCGTGAGGGCAGGATTGGCGAGGAGGTGTTGGACCTGGCCGTCCGCCGTGTGCTAGAGGCCAAATTCCGGCTGGGCCTCTTCGAGAATCCTTATGCGGATGCGGGCCGGATTCCGGAGGTGTATGGCCGACCCGAGCATGAGCGGCTGGCCCAGGAGATCGCGGTCAAGTCGATCGTCCTCCTCAAGAATGAGGATCGATTGTTGCCGCTGAGCAAGGGCTTGGAGACGATCGCCGTCATCGGCCCCAATGCGGATAGCGTGCGCAATCTGTTCGGCGATTACGCCTATCCCACGCATATCGAGCGGCTCATAGAGAAGGTGCGAGAGGGGGATGAGAGCGCTTTCCCCATCACCGATACGGTGGCGCGCCGCGGCCTGGAGGAGATGTTCCGGGATCTGGTGGGGGATGAGAACTCGGAGTCCTTTATCCGGCATACGTACGGCGCCAAGAGCGTGTTGGAGGCCATTCGAGAGGCCGTTGGGGATGGCACCGAGGTGTTGTATGCTCGTGGATGCGGGATAATGGGTACATCCACAGAGGGCTTTGCCGAGGCGGTCGAGATCGCTCGGAGGGCGGATGTGGCCATTCTGATCCTGGGTGGGCGATCAGGGTTGGACGTGAAGTCCACCAGCGGTGAGGCGCGTGACCGGACGGATTTGGAGCTGCCGGGCGTGCAGCAGCCGTTGTTGGAGGCGGTATGCGCGACGGGGACGCCGGTCGTGCTCGTATTGGTGGACGGCCGGCCGCTGGCCATCCGGTGGGCGGCAGAGCATGTCCCGGCCATCCTGCACGCCTGGGTGCCGGGGCAGGGTGGTGGGATTGCCGTGGCCCGGGTGTTGTTCGGCGATGCCGTCCCCGGGGGAAAGCTGCCCATCTCGGTTCCCCGCAGCGTGGGGCAGGTCCCGGTCTATCACTATCACAAGCCGTCCGGTGGGCAGTCCCGCTGGCTGGGGGACTATGTGGAGGAGAGCTCGAAGCCTCTGTTCCCCTTCGGCTTTGGCCTGAGCTACACGGAGTTCGAGTACAGCGATCTGCGCCTGAGCCGCGCGCGGGTGGATAGTCGGGGGAGCATCGATATCTCCGTGCGCGTGCGGAATGTGGGAAGCTTCGCCGGCGACGAGGTCGTGCAGCTATATGTGCGTGATCGAGAGGCGGATGTCACCCGGCCCGTCCAGGAGTTGGTGGGCTTCCATCGAGTCCATCTGAGGCCGGGGGAGGGCTGTACGGTGACCTTCACTTTGTACATGAGCCAGCTGGCCTTCCTCAATCGGGCCATGCAGCTGGTCGTGGAGCCCGGGAACGTCGATGTGATGGTGGGGAGCTCTTCCGAGGATATCCGGCTGCGAGGCGAATTCGAGATCGTCGGCGATCGAGTGGAGGTGAGTGGCGATCGGGCCTTCTTCTCCGATGTCCGGGTGGTCGCCGGATGACCTCAGGGGAAACAGCCCAATATCGTATGGGGTAGTATATCATGGTGGGAAGCCTTGGGTCGTCTCCCTCATGGGTGTTGCCGGGGCAGGGGCGATTCATGAATCGCCCCTGCCCACAGGTAGGTGGCGGCAGATAAATTCCCCATCTGGGGAAAAGCCCACGGGAGGCGCCATTCATGCAGCGCTGCTCACAAAATGGTCTCCCGTGGGCTCACCAACACTAGACAGGGAGACCGCCGGGCCCTGAGGGCAGTGGTTTCCCGGAGTTCCCGGTTTCGGGTATAATCTCATAAGGCTCGTCCGTGGTGGGATCCCGTGGACGGGCGGAGATCTGAACAGGTGAGGGGATCATGCAACTGGATGACCGGATTCGAGAGACTTTACGAGGCCGCACGGTGCTGGTCACCGGGGCGGCGGGCTTTATCGGCAGCCATCTGACGGATGCCTTGGTGGAGCTGGGGGCCAATGTGCACATCTTCGTGCGGGCCTCCTCTCGCGGCCTGCAGAACCTCTCCCCGGAGGTGTTGAAGGCCGTCACCATCCATTGGGGCAACCTGGTGGATCCTTACTCCACCCGTGCGGCCGTTCGGGCCGTGAAGCAGGATGCGACGGAGCCTCCGATTATCTTCCACCTGGCGGCCCAGGCGCATGTGGGGGAGTCCTGGATTCGGCCGCTGGAGACGTTCATGAACAACACCATCGCCACGCTCAACCTGCTACAGGCCATCGTGGACGAGGACCTGGAGCTCTTCAAGTTCGACCTGGCGGGGACGTCCGAAGAGTTCGGCAACATCAACGAGGATCAACGGGACTTCTATCGGTTCCGTGAGGACGGAGTGGTCGTCTTCGATGAGCGATCTCCGCTGAACCCGCAGAGTCCATATGCGACGTCTAAGGTGGCGGCCGATTTCCTGGGCAAGAACTACTACCAGGCCTATGGCGTCCCGGTGGTCGGGACCCGGATGTTCAACAATTTCGGCCCCCGGCAGAGCCCGCGTTATCTGACCGGCACCATCATCACGCAGGCGTTGTCTCGAGATAAGGTCGTGATGGGCAACCCGGATGCGACCCGGGATTACACCTACGTGCTGGATGGCGTGCGAGGCCACCTCTATGCGACCGTGTTCGGGGAGCCCGGCCGGACGTACGCCTACGGGTTTGGCGATGACATCAGCAACAAGGCATGGGCGGAGATGATCTTAAAGGTGGGGCAGGATATCGGGATCTGGGGGGAGAAGGAGCTCATCATCGACCCCTCCCGGTATCGCCCTGGGACCACAGAGCTCCGCCGTTTGGGCGTGGATTACTCCACCTTCAAGGAGCACACCGGGTGGATGCCCGAGTACTCCCGGGAGGAGGGATTGCGGGAGACGATCCTGTACTACCATCAGGCCCGTAGCCGATGGCTGGGGATGCAGGACTGGGCGTGAGGGATGTCCTCTGGATGTTCATCGGGCGAGGGGTGCGAGTCGGGGTGTGGCGTTGTCGTCCTGGTTGGGTCGTTTCGTGGCTGCGTGCTCGAGATAGCTGTGTGATCGGATGATGATGGATCTGGAGCGTATTCGAAACTTCTGCATCATTGCACATATCGACCACGGCAAGTCGACATTGGCCGATCGGTTGTTGCAGATCACCGGGACCGTGAGCGAGCGAGAGATGCGGGATCAGGTCCTGGATGACATGGATCTAGAGCGCGAGAAGGGGGTTACCATCAAGGCGTCGGCCGTGCGGATGGTGTACACGCACACGGACGGCGTGACTTATGAGCTGAACCTGATCGATACGCCCGGCCATGTCGATTTCTCCTATGAGGTCTCTCGGGCCCTGGCCGCGTGCGAGGGCGCCCTCCTGGTGGTGGACGCCTCCCAGGGCATCGAGGCGCAAACGCTGGCCAATCTCTATCTGGCCCTGGAGCACGACCTGGAGATCATCCCCGTGGTCAACAAGATCGACCTCCCGGCGGCCCGCCCCGACGAGGTGGCTCACGAGATCGCCGAGCTGCTGGGTGTGGACGAGGCGTCGGTGATCCGTGTTTCCGCCAAGGAGGGCACGAATGTGGAGCAGGTGCTTCGGGCGGTAGTGGAGCAGGTCCCACCTCCCAAGGGAGATCCCGAGGCTCCCTTGCGCGCCCTGATCTTTGACTCTCACTACGACGCCTATAAGGGTGTGATCGCGTACGTCCGTATGGTGGACGGGCGCGTTCGTGCCGATGAGCCGTTGCTGCTGATGTCGTCGGGGGTGGAAACGCTCCCGATGGAGATCGGCGTGTTCACGCCCTCCATGCGTCCTACCGGCGAGCTGTCGGCGGGGGAGGTGGGGTACATTGCCACGGGGCTGAAGACGGTGCAGGAGTGCCGGGTGGGGGATACCATCACCCTGGCGGCGAACCCGGCGACCGAGCCGCTCCCCGGCTATCGGCCGATGAAGCCCATGGTCTTCGCCTCCGTGTATCCCGCCGAGGGCGAGGACTACAATCTGCTGCGAGAGGCGCTCGAGAAGCTTCAGCTCAACGATGCGGCGCTGACCTTCCAGCCGGAGACCTCGCAGGCCCTGGGGTTCGGCTTCCGCTGCGGGTTCCTGGGGCTGTTCCACATGGAGATCGTGCAGGAGCGGCTGGAGCGGGAGTACGATCTGGATATCGTGTTCACGGCTCCGTCGGTGGAGTATCGGGTGCGCAAGACCAACGGCGAGGAGATCGTCGTGGACAACCCGGCGGATCTGCCGCCCGAGAACGAGATCGAGGAGATCGCCGAGCCGTGGGTGGAGATCTCCATCTTCACGCCGACGGAGTTCATCGGCACGGTGATGGAGCTGGTGACCCGACGACGCGGCGAATTCAAGAACCAGGAGTATCTGGATCAGCGTCGGGTGCTGTTGACGTATAAGATCCCGCTGGGCGAGATCCTGGTGGATTTCTACAATGAGCTGAAGGCCCGTACGCGGGGGTATGCCTCACTGGACTATCAGTTTGACGGCTACCGGCCGGCGGACATGGTCCGGCTGGACGTGCTGGTGAACCAGCAGCCGGTGGATGCCCTCTCCATGATCGTGCATCGTGACCAGGCGTACATCAAGGGACAACGGCTGGTCTCCAAGATGAAGGAAGTGATCCCTCGTCAGTTGTTCACGGTTCCGATCCAGGCGGCGGTGGGGAAGAAGGTGATCTCCCGTGCGAACGTGAAGGCGCTGCGCAAGGATGTGCTGGCGAAGTGCTATGGGGGCGATGTGACCCGTAAGCGTAAGCTGCTGGAGCGGCAAAAGGCGGGCAAGAAGCGCATGAAGAAGGTGGGGCGCGTGGAGATCCCGCAGGAGGCCTTCTT
The DNA here is from genome assembly GCA_024277095.1 of Chloroflexota bacterium. Classification (GTDB taxonomy): domain Bacteria; phylum Chloroflexota; class Anaerolineae; order DUEN01; family DUEN01; genus DUEN01. Next base: position 11,214 of record JAJRVX010000181.1, on the reverse strand, counting down.
CACCATGTTGCGTCTGGAGGAGGAATAGCGCTCGTCCACGAGGTGGGCGTGTTTCAACGTTGGGGCGCACGATCGTGCGCCCCAACGTTTTGGCATTGTCCGGCTGCCGTCTCAGGTCATCCGGTGTCATACGGGCGCAGGCAATACCAGCAGCCGTTGTACCCCGCGTCCAGCCCCTCTTCCACGGAGAGGAAGTACACCTTGTTGCGGTCGGCCATCCGGCGGGCCCACGGGCACCACGCCCGGTGCATCTCCTTGCTGCGCCGGTTGCCGATGGGGGCAAATCGGGCGGTGGAGACGGCCCTGTGCGCATTGATCCGCCCCCATCCGTACTCATCATTGCGCCCGTTGACATAAGGTTGGGTGCCGATCTTGTCGCAGGTCTCCCGCAGGATCCGGCGCACCAACGCCGCCGGAAGGTCCGGACGTACGGAGAGCACCAGCGCGCCCACACCGGCTGCCAGCGGGCATGCGGAGGAGGTCCCCCCGAACGAGTTCGTGTACAGCCCGTCATCGCCGCCCGATCCATCGTCTCCCAGATTGTAGCCGCGGTCGGTGTAGGACACGTCTGTGGTCCAGATCCCCTGGGTGCCGCCGTTGCTGGGGGCGACGAAGTCCAGCTCCGGGCCGTAGTTGGAATATCCGGAGCGACGCCCTTGATTCGTGGAGGCGCCCACCGCGATGGCGGCGTCGACTCGAGCGGGGAACGCCACGGAGCGGCCCCGCCAGGCGGGATCGTTCCCCGAGGAGAAGAAGACCAGCGCTCCCCGGCCGTTGCGTGCGTGTTGGCTCACATCCTCGATGGCTTGGCGGACCGTGTCGCTTTCGGCGCTGGACCACGACCCGCTGAGCACAGCCGCGTGTTGGGCGGCATAGCGGATGCTGTCGGCGATCACGCTGTTGGGGGCCAGGCTGGGAGCTCCCCAGACCTTGATGGGTAGGATGCGGCACTGATAGGCGATGCCGGCTACGCCGGTGCCGTTGTTCCCGCAGGCGGCTGCCACCCCCGCGCAGGGTGTGCCATGGATATCATTGTCGTTGGTCTCGTTGTAGGGGGCCGCGAAATAGCGTGGCCGGGGGTTATCATCGTCATCGAAGAAGTCGTATCCTGCGGGGTGGATGTTGGCCGCCAGATCGGGATGGTCCACATCTACGCCGTCGTCCAGGATCGCGATGGTGATATTCGGGTCGCCCCTCGTGATATCCCATGCCTCCTGGGCGTGGACGTCCTCGCCTGCGGTTCCCCCGCCCTGACCGGTGTTCTCCAGGTGCCATTGATGGGCCAGGAGCGGGTCATTTGGTAAAAAATGTTTGCGTCCCTCCGTCAGGAAGTTGGGCTCGGCCCACTCGGTGAGCCCGCTTTCATAGTAAGCGTTGGCCACGTCGATCACGCTGCGCTCTTGTGGGTTGGTCACGCGCAGGATATACTCCTGGGGGGACCATTTGCTCTGACGCACGATTTCAACGCCATATTGGGCGTTGAGCTCGGCGATCTGTTCGGGTGTCACGTCCGGCTTGAATCGCACGTTGAATTCGTCCGTTGGGATCAGCTGGAGCCCTTGCGTCGCCTCTCGGTAGACGGGGGTGACGAACTCCACATCGGATCGATGGGCCAGGTCCTCCGGGTGTGCCGCTTTCCCCCCCGCGTTGCGTGTTGTGACCGTTTGGCAGCGCAGGATGACCAGATTGCGACGGGGGACTTCCACCCGCTCGACGACGCCGGCGGCTCGCTCGGCCTCCTCTCGTTCGGACTCCACGGCGGAGCGGGCGGACCGTGTGGTCACCTCGGGCTCCCGGTAGCGGACGGCATAGCGTTCAGGGTCTCGTTGGAGGGGGATCTTACGCCCGCCAGCGTAGTAGAACGTTTCCTGCTCGGGCATGATAAGCCTCCTGGTTATGTGAAAAGGGGAGAATGGTGTTGCGTTGTCATCTGGATGGTGAGGATGTGGGCGGAACTACCGGCGTCAGTATAGCATCCCGCTCATCACGTTGTCAAACCAAGGAATTGTTCCGAAAAGTTAGGGGAACCCCATTTTTCGGCGTGGGGAGCGGTGTATCCGGTGCTCTGCTTGAATGGTGGTCATCTTTGCGTCTGGGAGCGTGTCTGAGAAATGCCGTTGCTTCTGCTATGGGGAGGCCCGGAGGGGCTCCGCTCCACACCTCTAAATTTTCAAACGCGCTGACGGCTGGAGCGACGTGAAGTAGTGGGGGAGAGGGTGGGTGTGAACGTACACGAGATTCTGCGGCGGTTCGACCTGCGGCCCCGGAAGGGGATGGGGCAGAATTTCCTGGTCGATGAGGCGCATCTGGATCGCATCGTGGCGGCCGCGGAACTGGCCCCTGGCGACATAGTGCTGGAAGTTGGCCCGGGCCTGGGCACGCTGACCGTCCGGCTGGCGGAGGTGGCCGGGTTCGTCGTGGCCGTGGAGCTGGACGAGCGGATGTTGGCCGTGTTGGAGGAGACGCTGGCCGGGCGTCCCAATGTGCGGGTGATCCATGGGGACATCCTGGCACTCGATCCCGCTCGTCTGATCGAGGAGGCGGCGGCCGGGCGTGCCCTCTCGCAGCCCCCAAGCTACAAGGTCGTCGCCAACCTGCCGTACTACATCACCTCGGCTGCCGTGCGGCACCTGTTGGAGGCGCGCCTGCCTCCAATGTTGCTGGTTCTCACGGTGCAGCGAGAGGTGGCGCAGCGCATGGCCGCGCGGCCGCCGCATATGAGCCTGCTGGCGGTGAGTGTGCAGTTCTATGCGAATGTCGAGGTCGTAGATCGGATCCCGGCGGGCGCATTCTATCCGCGCCCCAAGGTCGACTCGGCCGTGGTGCGGCTGCGGCGGCGTGCGCGGCCGGCGGTGCCTGTGGAGGATGTGCGCTGGTTCTTTCGCGTGGTGCGGGCGGGCTTCAGCCAGCGGCGCAAGCAGTTGCGTAATGCCCTGGCGGCCGGGCTGCACCGGCCTTCTGCGGAGGTCGCGGTCGCGTTGCGATCGGTGGGCATCGACCCTCGCCGTCGGGCGGAGACGCTCTCACTGGAGGAGTGGGGGCGATTGGCGCGAGCGCTGGCTCCCTCAGCCGATTAGGCTGAAGATCATGCGACTTGGCCTTAGAGCGTGTCTGAGAGGGCGTCTGAGAAATGCCGTTACCCCTGCTATGGGGAGGCTCAGAGGGGCGGAGCCCCTCCGGAAAAAGCCCTTCTCCTGCCTTCGACCTGCCTGGCCTCGGCCCAGATCCTTGCGGAAAGGGCCGAGAAAGGCAGGTGCAAGCCGGAAAAGTGGGATTTCCGTGGAGGGGAGGACCCCTCCACACCTCCCCCTGTGGAGCTGGTAACTGAGGGAGTCCCTCAGACACCTTACCGGTAATTTTTCAGACGCGCTCTGAGAGATGCCGTTGCCTCTGCTATCACGCTCTTGCATGACGCCGGTGGGGTGATCCTTGCGGCTGCCCTCGGGCATTCACAAGTGGTGTTCCCTGAACGAACCCCGGAGCCTCGAAGGCCCCGGGGTTCGTTTGACTGAATCGCCTGGATGGCGACTTCGGGTAGTCATGTTGCTATCCTATTGCATGCCGCCTAGAATTTGAACAGGTCCAGGCTCAAGTACTTCACCCCACTGTCCGGCAGGAGCGCCACGATGACGCCCCGTTCCAGCTCTTGCCCGATCTGGAGCGCCGCATCCACCGCCGCGGCGGCCGAGAAGCCGACGAAGAGCCCTTCCTCCTGTGCCAGCCGTCGCGCCATCTCCCGGGCGCGCTCGCTCTCAATATAGATCGTGCGATCCGGCAGCGTCGGATCATAGATGCCAGGCACGATGGACGTCGCCATGTGCTTGAGCCCCTCGATGACCTGTAGGTCATCGGCCGGTTCCACCGCGATGAGTTGCACTCGAGGGTTGTATGCCTTCAGTCGCCGGCCGACCCCCATGAGCGTGCCCGAAGTCCCAACCCCGGCCACAAAGTGGGTGATCCGTCCTCCGGTTTGTTCCCATATCTCGGGCCCGGTCGTGTCATAGTGGGCCCGCCAGTTGGCCGGGTTGTTGTATTGATCGGCGTAGAAGTACCGATCGGGCGCTTCGGCCACGATCTGTCGCACCAGCCGAATCGCCCCGTCGGCGCCTTCCATGGGATCGCTTTCGATGACCCGGGCTCCGTAGATGCGGGCGAGCTGGCGGCGTTCCTGGGTGACGTTGGCCGGCATGACCAGCTCCACTTGATATCCCTTGACCGCCCCGATCATGGCGTAAGCGATGCCTGTGTTGCCGCTGGTGGCGTCGATGATGATCTTCTCCGGCGTCAGCCGCCCGTCTCGCTCCGCCTCCTCGATGATGCGTAGCGCCGGACGGTCCTTAACGGAGCCGCCCGGGTTGGCCCACTCCGCCTTGACGTACAGCTCGACCGCGGGAGGAAGGTCCCGGGCGATGCGCGTGAGCCGGAACATGGGCGTGTTGCCGATGTAGTCCAGAATCGTCATGTCGGCGGGGAAGGCCCTCGGCCTACGACTCATCCCATTCGTTTTGATCCGCTCCATTACATGAACTGGTGACATGGTCTCCCTCACTCTCCTTCATGAGAAGGGGGTTGTGGTCTGCTAGCGGCCATTCCCTGCCGCCGCCGGTTGCCTTGAGGGGAGCCCACAGAATTGCTCGTAGTCGATCAGCTCGGTTACGGTGGGATGCTCGCCGCAGACGGGGCACTCCTCGTCCCGTCGAATCCTCAGCGTCCGGAACGTCATGTCCAGTGCGTCGAACATCAGTAGCCGGCCGACCAGCGGTTCGCCGATCTGCAGGATGTATTTGATCGCCTCGATGGCCTGGAGGGACCCGATGATGCCAGGCAGGACGCCTAGCACGCCCGCCTCGGCGCAAGACGGCACCTCGCCCGGGGGCGGGGGATCGGGATACAGGCAGCGATAGCAGGGGCCGCCTTGTGTTGTGTCGTACAGGGTCACCTGTCCCTCGAAGATGAAGATGCTGGCGTCGACCAGCGGTTTCCCCAGCAGCACACAGGCATCGTTCACCAGGTACCGGGTGGGGAAATTGTCCGATCCATTCAGGACGATGTCGTACTCCTGGAGGATGTCCAGCGCGTTGCTGGAATCCAGGCGCACCCGGTGGGGAATAACTTGCACGTCCGGGTTGATCTCCTTGAGCGTGTCGATGGCGGATTCCACCTTGGGGCGGCCGATATCGCTGTGGCCATGCAGGATCTGGCGCTGTAGATTGGACAGGTCGACCTCGTCGAAGTCCACGATGCCAATGGTGCCGACGCCAGCGGCCGCCAGGTAGAGCGCCGCCGGTGAGCCCAGCCCCCCTGCGCCGATCAGCAGCGCCTTCGACTCCAGCAGCCTGAGCTGCCCCTCCTCTCCGATCTCTGGAATCAGGATATGGCGGCTATAGCGGGTGCGCTGTTCCTCATTGAGGACGCGAGGGACTACGAAGGGGAGCCCGCTGTTCTTCCACTGCGTGAACCCGCCGGCCATGGAGTAAACATTTGTGTAGCCCATGGCCTTCAGATCGCGAGCGCCCAACAGGGAGCGCACGCCGCCCGCGCAATAGACGACGATGGGCGCGTCCCGATCCGGCTGGATCTCCTCGATGCGCAGCTCCAGGAAGCCACGTGGTACGAAACGAGCGCCGGGGATATGTCCCTGAACCCACTCGTCCCGCTCCCGGATATCCACCAGCGTCAGGGGCTCCCCCGCGTCGAGCCGGCGTTTCACCTCGTATACGTCGAGCTCCGGTACCTGCGCCCGGGCCTGCGCCAGGATCTGATCACGCGTCAGCCGGCCCTGGGGGGCGGCGACGGGTTCCGCGGTCGTCTCCGCGGCGGTCGACGTAAGCGGTAGCCCGCATGGCCCCACGGGCGTGTCTTCGGTCTGAGTCGTGACGGGCTGAGACTCCGCGACGCCGTGGCGTCGGCTCCACTCGGCCCACGAGCCCTCGTAATTGCGCGTCTTCTCGAATCCGGCCAGCCGCAACGCCCAGTAGGTGTGGGCGCTGCGAGCTCCTGACTCGCAGTACACCACGACCTCTTTGTCCGGTGTGATGCCCGCCTCAGCGAACCGGTGGCGTAGCGTCGTGGCGTCGAGGAATCGCGGCACATCCCCGGCTGCGACGTTGTCCTCCCAGTTCAGGTGGATCGCGCCGGGTAGATGACCCCGCTCGTATTCCTGAGGCGTTCGCGTGTCCACCAGGATCACGCCCGGGTGCCCCAAATGCGCCTCGATCCAGTCGATGGTCGCGATCTTGCTCTCGTCTGGCCGGGCGTGATACTCCTTCGGCGAAATGCGTGGTTCGTCCGTGCTCACCTCGCCTCCGGCCTCCAGCCAGGCCTGCCATCCTCCGTCCAGCAGATACACTTCCCTCTGGCCCCAGTAGTCCAACAGCCAGGCGATCTGCGCCGCCAGCGGCCCTCCTGAGTCGTCGTACACCGCGACCCGGTCATCCCGGGAGAGCCCGAGCCGGCCGAGGATGGCCTCGCCAGTGGCCTGCGGCACCAGCTTGCCCGGTATGCCATCGACCGTGGTAAAGAGCTCCCGGGTGTCCAAATGGACCGCTCCCGGGATATGGCCCCATGGATAGCCGGACTCGATCTGCTCCAGCGTGGGTCGTACGTCGATGATCCGCAGGTCGGGATCCTTCAGATGCTCCTTCAACCATTCCGCTGTGATCAAGAAACCTTTTGCCTTTTCAGGCATGGCTCATGCTCCTCATATCTGGTGTTCTCGCTTTACTCGATCAGCGCGCCCAATCCAGGCGAGGATCCGTGTCGCAACGGCCCATACCGTCGCGTCGGCGGCATGGCGCCGGGCGTTCTGCGTGCCCCTTCGTCATCCGCCGGCCATAGCAGGCACAATGGAGATCTTGTCGCTCTCAGAGACTGGGGTGTTCTTGCCTTGCAAGGTGCGGATTTCGTCCTCGTTCACATAGACGCTGAGAAAGCGCTTGATCTCGCCGTTTTCATCCAATAGACGGTCCCGGAAGCCCGGAAATTGTCGCTCCAGGTCCTCGACGATCTCCAGGACGGTCTGGCCGGATGCCTGGACCCGTGACTGGCCGCCGGTGAGGCGACGTAGTGGAGTCGGAATGTAAACCGTGACCATGGTTGTCCTCCTGTGTTGCGGGTTAGATTTTCATGTAAGAGTGTACCTGAGAAATGCCGTTGCTTCTGCCGTGGGGAGCCCCTCCGGAAAAAGCCCTTCTGCTGCTTTCAACCTGCCTGGCCTCGGCCTGGGCCCTTCGGAGAGGGCCGAGAGAGGCAAGTGCCGGCAGGAGAAAAGAGGTTTCCGTGGAGGGGAGATCCCCTTCACACCACCCCCTGTGGAGTTGGTGTTTGAGGGAGCCCCCTTAGACATCTTGCTGGTAAATTTTCAGACACGCTCTAAAGAAAAACGGGACTCATCCGGATAGCGAAAAGCTATGCGATGAGTCCCGCACAAACGCTTGGTACGACCGGCCTTGTGTAGTCCCGGTGATGGGGCTTGTCTTGATCGTTGAACGGCCGGAAGAGAGATGTATTGATTTTTATGTATTCATATGCGACACGGGTTTGCCCAAGCTGGCGTGACTCATCGCCTCTGCCGATAGGCGGGGCAACCGCATCGTGCACCAGGCTCTTCCCTGGGACGATCGATTGCTCCCGCTATGGACAGATGCACGTAAACGACATCAGCGATTGCCAGCCTTTTGACTGGAGGGCGAAACCCATTCGCATGTGTATTCCTTACGGATCTCTTTCCTGGATCTGGGGGTGTGATGAGTGCATACACCCGACGCGCTTCAGACTACCGACATTATATGCCTTCGGGAGATATTGTCAAATCGAGTTGTGGAAATCTCCCAATTGGGATCGTGCCACCTCACCCGTATCGTCCGAACTCGTAGGCGGCCTCCAGCATGGCCTCCACGTTCTCCGGCGGCACATCGGCCATCACGTTGTGCACCTGATTCCAGACATATCCTCCTCCGGGCATGAAGATCTCCAGCCGGCGCCGCACATCCTCTCGCACCTCCTCGGGCGTGCCGTGGGGCAGGATGTGTTGCGTGTCGCAGCCGCCGCCCCAGAAGGTGAGATCCCTCCCAAACTCCTGCTTGAGCCGTTTGGGATCCATGCCCTCCGCGCTGGTCTGAACCGGGTTCAGGATCTCCACCCCGGCCTCGATCAGGTCGGGGATCAGGTCGTAGATGCTGCCGCATGAGTGCAGGAAGATGTGGGCGTCGCCCTGCTCTCGAGCGTATTGATAGATGCGCTTGTGGCGTGGCAGGAACAGCTCCCGGTACATCTCCGGCGACATCTGCGGCCGGGTCTGCATGCCCAGATCGTCGCCGACGACTAAGATCTGTACATAGCCGCGCACCTTGGGCAGCAGGCGGCTCAACGTCTCCAGATGCAACTCGGTAAGGCGGTCCAGAAACCGGCCCAGCTTACGTTTCTCGGCCGCCATGTAGATGTATGTGTTCTCCATTCCGAAGAGCCACTGACACCACTCGAACAGGTTGCAGCCGATGGAGAGGGAGATGGCGTAGTCGGTGGTCTCGTAAAGATGGCGGGCCACCCGGCCGATCTCGTCCAGCCACTCATCGGTGAGGGGCCGGTCGAACGGCGGGGAGGGCAGCGCGGCCCAGATGACCTGTGCCATCTTCTCCTCGAGCGGCTCGTAGTTGTCGAGGCCGTCGGGGCCGGCCAGCGGCCAGTGCGCCTGGTCGATGTACAGGGAATCCCTGGGCATCCTCCCGATGGTCGTCCCACCGGCGTCTTTGATCACCCAGGCGTCGTCCTCCCGCTCCGGCTGAAACCAGTCGGGCACCATGGCCGACGAACCATCGGGCAGCGTCCAGGGCTTCCATTGCTCTGGCCCCGTCGTCGCCCGCCCAAGGTCGATCGCATCCACGTGGAATCGCTCCAGGAACCAGTCCTCGGGCTGGGCCAGTTGCTGCACCAGATCGTAGACGAACGTTGCCCCATTTGTGATGCCCAAATGGGCCTTCAGCCGATTGTAGGCGATGGCCATGATGCCGGTCGACCGCATGGACCCCTGATCGATGGGAACTCGGTCCGGTTCCTTGTGGGCGATGGCGGCCAGAACCCGCTCACGGGCGTTCATTGCCTCCTCCTTGTGGCGTATATGAGACACTCTTATTCTACCATATGACGGCCGTTCGCTCACACCTCTATCGGGTAGTGTATACTTTTCGGTGGGAATACAGCGGGGAGCGATGGGCATGACAGGCCCGATGTCGCTGCGCCCCTGGGGTGTTTGACAGCGGATTGCCGCTGGGATACGATGCGCCTGCGCGTGATCTCTGGAAGGAAATGGAGGGGACCATGGGGGATTGGGTGGTCGGCGTCGACCTGGGGGCGACCAAGATCGCATTGGGGTTGATCGACCCGGCCGATCGGGTGGTGGCGCGGGGTCGCATCCCGACCCGGGCGGAGGATGGTCCCGAGTCGGCCGTGGAGCGGATCGCTCAGCAGATAGCGGCTTTGCGACAGGAGGCGCCGAATGGCGCCCAGGTCGCTGCCGTGGGCATCTGCACGCCGGGGCCGGTCGATCACGTGACGGGGACGATCATCGACCCGCCGAACCTGGGATGGCGGAACGTGCCCTTCCGGCAGATGCTGTCCGACCGTCTGGGCGTGCCTGTGGCGCTGGAGCACGACGCCAAGGCGGCCGCGTTGGGCGAGTTTCACTACGGGGCCGGACGGGGCGAGCGGAGCATGGTCTTCATCGTGGTCGGTACGGGGGTGGGGGCGGCCATCGTCACCGATGGGCAGCTCTATCGGGGTCTCCACAACACGGCGGGCGAGGTGGGGCACATCACCCTGGACCCGGACGGCGAGCCCTGTTCCTGTGGCAATCGAGGGTGCGTCGAGACGTATCTCTCTGGCCCCTGGCTGGCCCGGCGCTATCAACGGGCGCTGCAACGAGGGGGCCAGGCCGCCCCTGTGGAGGAGTCGATCACCGGGGAGACGGTGGCCGCGCAGGCTCAGGCGGGCGATCCGGTGGCGGTGCAGGTGCTCGCCGAGGCGGGCGGGGCGCTGGGCGCTGCCGTGGCCACGATGGCCATGATCCTGGGCGTCGATCTGTACGTAATCGGCAGCAGCGTGGCCCGGTGTGGCGATCTGTTGTTGGAGCCCGCTCGCCGGGCCGTGCCGCATCATTGCTACCGGTCGGTAGCTGCGCAGGTGCGCATCGTCTGCACCGAGCTGTGGGATGACGCGCCGCTTCTGGGATGCGGCTGGCTGGCTCGGCAGGCGCTGGCTACTTCTTCCGCCCCGTGATGGGCTAAGGGTGGGCCTGTGAATGTATGCGGGGCGGGTTTCCCTGGCCCGGCCCGGCCAGGACGGGCTTACCCGCCATCTTGTGGCCGGTATATGATGTAAGACAGCAACAGGCAGGTATAGAAACCTGCCCTACCGCGCTGCTACCGCGCTGCCACGCCACCTCCCTCACATAACCACGTAGGGCGGCTTTCTATATTACCCGCTATACACCGGCGAACTCCGTACGCCGGATGATCTCGTCTTGTAGCTCCCGGTCCAGCTCCGTGAAGTAGGCGCTGTAGCCGGCCACCCGGACGACCAGGTGGCGGTATTCCTCCGGCTTCGCCTGGGCCTCGCGCAGCGTCTCGCTGGAGATCACGTTGAACTGCACGTGCGGGATCCTCAGGCGGCAGAAGGTGCGGAGGAAGGTGACGAACTTCCGCAGCATCGCCTCGCTTTCGAAGAAGGTGGGCAGGAATTTCATGTTCAACAGGGTGCCGTTAGAGGCCAGCTCCAGGTTCAGCTTGCTGACGGAGCGGAGGACGGCCGTGGGCCCTCGACGATCCCGCCCGGCCATGGGGGAGAGCCCGCCGTCGGCCAGTGGAGTCCCAGCGCGTCGGCCGTCAGGGGTGGCGCCCACGTTGGCTCCCATGGGCACATGGGCGGAGACGGTGTAGAAGCCGGGCTGGTAGGTGCCACCTCGGATCGTCGGATATCGGGCTACCAGATCGCAGTAGCGATCCGCCCATCTCCTCGCCAGATCGTCCACCCGGTCGTCGTCGTTGCCGTACTTGGGCACCCGATGGATGAGGCGCTGGCGCAACGGCTCTCGGCCAGCGAAGTCCTCCCGGAGCGCCGTCAGCAGCTCATCCGCTGTGAGCCATCCCTCTTCAAAGATGGCCTGTCGCACGGCGGCCAGGCTGTCGGCCACGTTGGCGATCTGCACGCCCTGCACGCCCG
>JAJRVX010000180.1:0-4494 GCA_024277095.1 Chloroflexota bacterium | reverse complement strand
CGACGGCGGCTTCGTGTCCGAGTGGGGCCGGCTGGGGACGAAGCCGGGCGAACTGGAGCACGAGATGGGGCTGGCATTGGCGGATGGCGGGGTCCTGTATGTGAGCGACCGCTGGAACAACCGGGTTCAGGCCTGGTCTACCGATGGCCAGTTCCTCGGCGTCGTCGTGCCCCCCGACGAGGTGTCCTCCCCCAGGGCTATCGTGGTGCTGCCGAACGGCGATCTGCTGGTGGCGTCGGCGGGGCACCGCCAGATCCGACGCTTCACACCGGATGGAGCGCTCAAGGCCGCCTGGGGGGAGCCCGGCACCGGACCAGGCCAATTTGTGGAACCGGTCGGACTGGCGTATGATGCGGAGCGAGGGCTTGTGTACGTGACCGACGCGGGGAAGCATACCGTCCAGCAATATACGGTGGACGGCGCGTTTCTGGCCGAATGGCCGGCTCCGGGGGTCACATGGGAGTCCTACGCGGCCGTGGACGGCGAGGGACGCCTGCACGTCACCGCCCCCAATGAGAACACCCTCTACATCTTCGACCCTGATGGGACGATGCTGATCTGGGGGACGAAGGAGACATCGTTCTCCCCCGTCGAGGGAGGCCTGAACCACCCGATGGGGCTGACCTTCGACGGGAACGGCGACCTGTACCTCACCAACACATGGGCCGATCAGGTGATGCGCCTGCGTCGGGTGTCCGCAGATCGCCCTGTGGGATCCAGGCCCACGCCCGCCCAGGAAGGAGCCCCGCCCTCTCCCACGCTCCCGTTCAAGCCGCGCTTCACCTATCGGGGGAACACGGAGAGCCGGGTCTGGGAGGTCATGGTGGACACGATAACGGTCACCGGCGGCTCCTTCACCGTGCGCGTGGCGGCCCTGCCCGGCCAGCGCGCCGTGTACGACTATCTGCGGTTCGTGAGCCAGGACGGCCGCGAATATCGCTTTGAGGCCGAGGATACGACGATCACCACGGGGGATCGCTTCAGCCCACAGCCGGGGCTGGACGGCCACTGGTGGCTTCAGGAATACGACCCGTTCAGCGACGGGCGAGGGCTGGTGGCCGAGGGCCCGGAGATGGTGCCGGTGCTGGAGACGACCGTCCCCCTTCCCGATGGCGAGTACCGGATGTTCCTAGGCACGTTCACGGGAGATCCCGCCCATGGTCCGTTTGCCGTGGCTCTCGATTACTGAATCCGCCCGAGGAGTGCCCTCCCCCATCTCCCTGCCAATCCCGACAGCGTGGCGAGAGCGGTGGGCCACCCGACGGCTGGTTGCCGCGCTCCTCGCGCTGGGGCTGGCGATTTGGGGACAGCACATCCTGCTGACCGAGGGAACCCGCCGAGATGGCCTGATCCTCTTCGTGGCCGCCGGATTCCTCTTCGCCCTCAGCGCGCCGGCGCTCCCGCGCTGGCCAACGCTACCCGGGCGCAGGGCCTGGCCGCGATGGGGACAGATCCTCACGGGGGTGAGCCTGGCGCTGGCGCTCGTCGCCACAGGTCTGTTCTGGAGCGATGAGCACAGCACGCCCGGGCTGTGGCTGTGGTTGCTGGCCATCCTCCTCTACATACCGGGTACCCGGGCGGAGAACGGGCTCCGGCGGCCGGGCAGGGCCACAACCCAAGGCCGAGCACCACGCCTGCTCCGATGGCTGTCGGCACACCGATGGGAGCTGCTGTGGCTAACCGGGATCCTGCTGCTGGCGGCGGCCGCCCGGTTCCACCGGCTGGACATGATCCCTAACGGCTGCCAGTCCGACGAGTGCAACAACGGGCTGGACGCGCTGCGATGGTTGCGCGGCGCGCCTTATACCGTCTACGCCGGGACCAACGAGGGACAGGCCACGTTCTTCACCTACCTGCTGGCCCTCTCCTTCAAGCTCTTCGGCCCCGGCGTCGTGCAGATGCGAGCCGTCTCCGCGCTGATCGGGGTCCTCACCGTCCTGGCGTTCTATCTGCTGGCTCGTGACCTCTTCGGCCCCAACGTGGCGCTGATCGCGGCCGGATTCCTGGCCGGCTCCCGCTGGCACATCACCTTCAGCCGCATCATCTACGAGCTGATCCTGGTGCCCCTGTTCGAGGCCCTGCTGCTCTACTTCCTGCTTCGCGCCCTGCGCCACGGCCGACGTCGCGACTGGGCGCTGGCGGGCCTCCTGCTGGGGGGCGGCATGCACACCTACACCGCCTGGCGGGTGATCCCCCTGGCGATCGGGGTCTTTCTGCTCTACTGGCTGGCCACCCACCGTCCGCGCTGGCGGCGGGACGTGGAGGGGATCGCCCTGCTGGCCGGCGGGGCGTACATCGCGCTGGTACCGCTGGGCGTCTACATCATCCGCCATTGGGGCGCCTTCCTCAGCCGCATCCGCCACATCTCCGTGTTCAACGACGTCGCCCGGGTGGGCTCCTACGAGCCGGTCTGGAGCAACCTACGGAAGACGCTCTGGATGTTCAACTATCAGGGGGACTTCGCGGCGCTGAATAACCTGCCCGGCGCGCCGCTGCTCCCCTTCGACGCGCAATCGCCCCAGGCGCTTATGAGCCACGTGCCCGGATCGTGGCTGCTGGCCTCGCTGGTCGGGGCACTCTTCATCCTGGGCGTCGCCTACGCGCTGCGCCATCTGAGCCATCCGCTGCCCTTCCTGCTCATCTCCAGCTTTCTCATCATCGGCAGCGTGGCCGTCCTCTCCGTAGCCCACGAGGCGCCCACCGCCCGCCGCCCCATCGGGCTGATCCCGCTCATCTTCCTGCTGGTGGCGCTGGTGCTCAACCGCCTGGAGGCGCTGTATCATTGGGCGCTGCGGGGCCACGGCCGGGAGTGGGTGCACATGGCCATGGCCCTGGCCGTGATGGGCGTGTACCTGGGCGGCGTGGACACCTACTTCAACGTGCAGGCGCGCAACGAGTCGGTCTACATCGCCTACAGCGGCATCGAGGCGGCGGTGGGGCGATATATCCGGACGCTCCCACCGGACGCCCGCATCTACCTGGTCCCCGCCTTTCAGCATCACTCGGCCGTCAAGTTCATCGGCGGCCGCCCTGACACCCGGCTGCTCAACCTGGTGCGGGACCTGCCGCTGCGGGAGGACCCGGGCGGGGATGTGATCTACATCCTGGAATCAGTGGATGCCCGCCTGGAGCCGCTGTTCCGCCAGTTCTACCCCACAGGCGAGCTAGAGGAGCATCGCGACCCCTTCGGCCGGCTGTACTTCATCTCCTTCCGCGTGCCCCGGGCACAGGTGAACGCCGTTCGCGGCCTGGCCGCCACCTACTTTGAGGGAGACCAGGGCGAGGCCGGACCCATCGCGCTGCAGCGACGGGACGGCCCGCTGGACCTCGACTTCTCGACGGCTCCGCCGACGCCGCCCCCCTTCAGCGCCCATTGGGAGGGGACCCTGCTGGTCCCCGGGTTCGGCCCCTACCGCTTCGAGGTGGAGATCGATGCCAGGGCGGCGCTCACCCTGACGGTGGGAGACCAGGTGGTGGTGGATACCACCCAGGGGACGACGGAGGGGGAGATCACGCTGGTAGCCGGGCTTCACGGCCTGGAGATGAACTATCGCTCCGGGCCGCAGCCCCGGCGGCTGACCGTGTACTGGTCGGGGCCGGGTGTGGAACGGCAACCCATCCCTCGCGAGGCGCTATACAGCATCCCCGCGCCGCGCAACGGGCTGATCGGCTACTACTACCCCACCATCGACTGGTCAGGGCCGCCCGCCCTGATCGAGAAGGATCTGCTGGTCCTGCCCAACAACGCGTTGGGCGAGCGATTCAGCATCCTGTGGCGGGGGAAGATCGCGGCGCCCCGAGCAGGCCCTTACATCTTCGGCACCCGCTCCGATGACGGCTCCTACGTCTACATCGACGGGCAGCTGGTGGTGGACAACGGCGGCCACCACGGCGCCGAGTATCGAGAGGGGCGCATCGATCTGTCCCAGGGCTTCCATGACATCGAGGTCCGGTACTTCCAAGACGGCGGCAGCCGGGAGATGCAGCTGTGGTGGATGCCCCCCGGCGGCCCGCGGGAGCTGATCCCGCCCGAATACCTGTTCCCGCTGGAGGGCGAGGAGCTGCCGGCGGACCTGGTTCTGCCGCCGCCCCCCGAGGCCGCCCCTCCCGCCCGGCCCACGATTCCGGAGGAGGCCGAGCCCGCACCCCAACCGCCAGGCGCTGGATTGCAGCCCGCGCCCACGATCGCCTCGGAGCCGCTCTGGTCCGTTGGAAGCTGCGGCGACGGGGCGGAGCAGCTTTCGCAGCCCCGCGGCCTGGCTGTAGACGGGAGCGGGCGTGTGTTCGTGGCCGACGCGGGCAACCATCGCGTGGTGAGGCTGAGCCCTACAGGCGACCCGGAGCTGGCCTTCGGCGGGATGGGGGACGGGAGCGGCCAGTTCCTGGAGCCGTTCGACGTGGTGATCGAGGCGGATGGCAGCGTGGTCGTCTTGGACGCCACGGCCCAGCGCCTGCAGCGCTTCACCCCGGAAGGCGAGTTCCTGGCCTCCTTCG
>JAJRVX010000179.1:0-3759 GCA_024277095.1 Chloroflexota bacterium | reverse complement strand
CCTGGCGCTCCCCCAACTGCTCATTCGTCTCGCGAACGGCGAACCCAAGGGCCACGGCGCTCAGGATCCAGCAGACGACGATCACCGGCAGGCTGAGGAAGCCGTCCGGGATATGCATAGCCGCCCGCTCCAGGACCGGCGCCAACACACTGTTCCACATCATCTTCTCCACTCCTCCGAAGCGAATATGACGAGATGGCGACGAATCGCCAGGGGCGCTCCCCCGGCCGACCGGCTCAAGACCTCCCAGGCGAGGGCGGGATCAGCCCAGATCGGCCGCACAGCGCTCGCAGAGGCCAGGGATGCTCAGATGATCCACCTCCGCCTGAAACCGGTATTCGCCGGCCAGGCGCTCCGCCAACTCCATCAACCATGTGACGGGGACCTCGATCGTGGCACCGCACTGGCGACAGACCGCATGTGCATGCGGACGCCGTCGCGTGGCCTCGTACTGCGCCGGGCCGTGAGCCGGCCGGAACTCCCCCACCAAGCCATGCTCCTTCAGGAACTGCAGCGATCGGTAGACGGTGGAGAGATCGACGTACGGGTGCTGCTCCCGCACCCGCGCCCAGATCTCATCCACGGTCGCGTGGCCGGGATGATGGTACAGCGCCTCTAACACCAGCAGGCGTTGCGGCGTCAGCCGATACCCGGCCTCCCGCAAGGCCTCCGCATCCCTCTGATAGCAGCTCATCATCCCTCCCTATAATCCGGATAATGGGGATCACGTCGCACCGAAGTGCGGCACAACAGCCGCACCACCCAGTCCAACCCACTACCGCAATTATACGCACTTGCAAATATTTGTAAAATAAAGGCGTCGTTTTGACGATCCAGGGGCCCTCCGGTATAGTGAACGCCTGTGACGGAAAAACCCATCCCAGCAGGAGAGGATCTCATGTCCCCGAAACGTTTGCTCATGCTGGCCACCTTCGGCCTGGAGATCGTGGAGTGCGGCGGCACCCTGGCGAAACACGCCCGGGCCGGATGGGATGTCCATGCGGCCGTACTGCTCTCTCGCCCGGAGGCCCAACCCCAGATCCAGCGCGCCGCTCAGATCCTGGGAGTGCAAACCCGCTTCCTGAACTTCTCTTACGGCGAGGTCCGCCCAGACCTTGCCTCCAAACAGGCTCTGGTTCGGGTGATCCGCGAGACCCGGCCGGACATCGTCATCAC
Source organism: Chloroflexota bacterium (assembly GCA_024277095.1). Taxonomy (GTDB): domain Bacteria; phylum Chloroflexota; class Anaerolineae; order DUEN01; family DUEN01; genus DUEN01. The sequence continues at coordinate 2,583 of JAJRVX010000179.1, read as the reverse complement.
CCAGGACCCGGAGCACTCCTTCACCGATCTGGACCCGGACCGGCGCGAGGCGATGATCCTATACCTGGAGGCGTTGAGCCTGGCAGGGAGGGATTTCGCGGTGGATGCGTGCGGTGGGCTTCCCCCCCACCAGGTACACAACATCTACTACATGACGCCGGAACATCCGAACTGCGTGGTGGACATCTCCGACGTGTATCGCCTGAAGATGCAGGCACTAGACGAACTGGGATACCAGCTCGCCTTCACCGCCCGGGTGCTCAAAGGCCACCTGTCGGAAGGCGCATTGCGGGCCGTCGTCCCGAATTACGAGAAGATGAAAGACGACGATCTGGCATTGGGGCGGGCACTACATCGGGAGATGGAGAGAGCCCTGGCGATCGTCCACGGGATCGCGGGCCACTCCGGTGCCGCATTGGGCGAGGCCTATCGGCACGAGGGCAGCTTCACGCTCGAATATCTGCTGTAACAGGCCGTCCTCACATCCGACGGCACGCTGCTCCTCTCCCGTCGAGCATAGGGCAGCCACGGGCAGCGCCCGCGGCTACCCTCCCGCCCGGCGTCAGCGCCGCAGCCTGGGATCCAGGAATTCCTCCAAAGCGAACCCGGTGAACGCGAAGCCGAGGACCGTCAGGGTGATCATGAGCCCCGGGGGGATCACCCACCACACCCAGGCACCGCTCAGAAAGGCGCCGCGGACCTGAGCGTAATACAGGATCGTCCCCCAGCTTTTCGCCGTCGGGTCGCCCAGCCCCAGGAAGCTGAGCGACGCCTCCACCAGGATGGCGGTGCTGGCGGCCAACACGAGCTGGGCCAGGCTCAACGGCAGCACCCCGGGCAGCACATGCCGGACGAGGATGCGTCGGTCCCGCGCTCCGATGGCGCGGGCGGCCTCGATGTAATCCCGCCCCCGCAGGCCCAGGGTCTGCGAGCGGATCACACGGGCCGGCCGAGCCCAGGTCAGCGCGGCCATCACGATGATTAAGTTGCGGAAGCTGGGCCCCAGGAAGGCGGCCAACAGGATCATCAGCGGCAGGAAGGGGATGACCAGCACCAAATCCACAACGCGCATGATGACGGCGTCCACCGCCCGGCCGTAGTACCCGGCCACCACGCCCGCCAACGTGCCGATCAAGACGGCCAGCAGGGCGGCCAGGACCCCCACAGCCAGGGAGATCCGGGCGCCATGCATGATCTCACTGAGGATATCCTGCCCCACGTCGTTGGTCCCCAGGGGGTGCCGGGCGCTGGGCGGCTGAAACGGTCGCCCCACGCGCTCCGCGGGGTCGTATGGGCTGAGATCGTCGGCGAAGATCGCCATCAGGCCGATCAGCAACAGGACGACGATCCCTATCATGCCGACGCGGCTGCGCCGCAACACCCGCCAGGCCTCCCACATCCTATCGCCCATCAAGTCCCCCTCGCCGCACCCTGGGATCCAGGACCGGATATACGAGATCGGCCAGGATGTTGCCCGCGATGACGCTGACGGTGATCAGCAGGAAAGCCGCCTGCAGCACCGGGTAGTCCCGGTTCAGGACGGCCTCGTATAGCAGCCGGCCCAGCCCTGGATAGGAGAACACCGTCTCCACCACCGTCGCGCCGCTGACCACGAAGCCCAGGTTCAACATGAACACGGTGGCCACCGGCAACAGAGCGTTTCGGATCGCGTGGCGGAACATCAGCGCCCGCTCCGCCAGTCCCTTCGCGCGGGCGACCAGGATGTAGTCCTCCCGCAGAACGCTCAGCATGGAATAGCGCGTGATGAGGAAAGTCCCCGGGACGGAGACCAGGGTCAAGGTTGCCACGGGCAACACGAGATGCTTGAGGATATCCGCCACGCGGGCCCAGCCCGCCAACTGTCGCCAGGACGTCTGCGCGCCGAAGGTCGGCAGCCAGCCCAGTTGCACGGCGAAGACGGCGATGAAGATCATCCCCACCCAGAACGCGGGGAGGGATTGCAGGAAGAGGAAGAAGGCCAGGATGCCGATGTCGGAGGCTCCGCCTCGCCGCCACGCGGTGAGGACGCCGAAGAGCACCCCCAGAGCCGTGGACAGGAGGAGGCTGGTGCCGGTCAGGAGGACGGTCCAGGGCAGGCGCTCCCTCAGGATGTCGACGATGGGTCGCTTCTGCTGATAGGAGTACCCCCAATCGGCCCGCGCGAGGTCGCCCAGATACCGGATGTACTGCCGCCACAGGGGCTGATCCAGGCCATGTCTGCGCAGGATCTCGGCCCGGGTTTCGGCCGGAAGCAAGGCCGCGTCCTCGCCCGCCAGAAGTGCCAGCGGGTCTCCGGGCATGAGCCGGGGCAGCAAAAAGTTCAGCGAGACGGTGAGGAAGAGCACCGCCCCGTACTGCCACAGCCTGCGGACCAGGACCGTCGTCATATCCCTTCCTCAACCTAGTGCACTTTCTATGCTGATCCTCGGTTTTGGGAACACAGGACGCCAGTGAGATACGGAGATCCTACAGAGCATTGCTCTACGGTCAGACGTCCACCCCTGAGAGATCCGCCTTCGGGAGACCCTCATCCCCCCGTCGAAGGGGGCTCAGATGTGGGTTTTGCGGCGGCGCAGCTTCGCT
>JAJRVX010000178.1:0-4179 GCA_024277095.1 Chloroflexota bacterium | reverse complement strand
AGGTAGACCGCAGGCGGAACCCGGACCAACTCGGGCGAGATCTCCTTCCCCAGCGGGATGATCAGCCGCAGGCGAGAGGCGGCGAACAACCCCAACAGAACGAGCAACATGTCGCTGGCGAAGAGGAAAAGCGAGAGCGGATGGATACGGCGGTTCACGATTTCCCCCTTAGAGAAGCCCCGACCGGAGTCCCGCGGGCATCGCAGTTCGACCTACTTCTGCGGGGTACCATCTATGACCATAAGATAAATCTAATTGTAATCGCTATTCCCCTTACCACCAACCTCTACCGATCCCGGGAATGGATTGCGAGAAAGCGGGCGAGCTTCGCAACTGGAGCGCCTTTTCGCCCGGCCCTGGACAGGCGAGGCTTCGTCTCTCCGGGCCGCCCGCGGCACGCGCGATGTCATTCGACGCTCGACGGGCGGCCGGGGGACCTCTCATTGGGGATTGTCGGCCCTTGAGAGGGAGCCCCGAGGCACTCTCGCGCGGGGTGCAGCCGCGGGCATTGGTACAAGGAGACTCGGCCTCGCGTGGGAGAATTCCGTCACGCATCCTGCAGTGCCTCCAGCATTCTCATCGGGCGCGCTGCCATTGGAGCCAACCGAAATTGCATCCTCACCATCGGCATTCCTTTCCCTGGGATGCGGGGAGTCAACTACCCACGCGGTGAGGTCTGCGCTTCGTCACGCTCCCGAGAGCATTCCGAGAGCAGGTTCTGATAGAAGCCGAGGAGCGCCAGCGCCCGATAATGCCAGGCATAGGATTCCTCCGCCAGCCGCCTAGCCCGCCTGCTCATCGCCCTCCGACGCGATGGAGACCGCAGCAAAGCGACGACCGCGGATGCAAGGGCCGAAGGTTCAGCCGGGCAGATCACGCCCACCTCGTGCGCGGCCACCAGACCGCCGAGGTCGCCCACGTCGGTGGCGACAATGGGAAGTCCCGCCGCCAAGGCGTCTCCAGCTCGCTGAGGGAAGCGGGCCGTGTCCATGGTTCTTCTCTCCAGGGGCAGCAGCATCAGATCGGCAGCAGACAACGCCATGCCGTAGGTCGCGTAGTCCAGGGCGCCCAGGCGAAGCACCCGGTCCCCGACGCCAGCCTGCTCCAGCTCACGCTCATGAGCCGCGATTGACGCGCCGAGCAGCAGAAAACACAACTTTGAGTCCGATCGTGCGGCTCTGACGATCACCTCAAGGGCCATGGGCCGGTCGAAACTGGACAGACCGCCGTAGAGGATCAGGGGCCTTTCTTGCGGAAGCCCCAGACGACGTCGCGCCACCGGCCGTGGAAGGGGACGGATGCGGTCCACCGGCGCGCCCGGAGGGAGATGGAGCACTCGCTGCTCGGGCACACCCTCCGAGACGGCACTCGCTGCCAGCCATGACGAGACCGTCGTCATGCCATCGGCCGTCAATCGCGAGCGGCGTTCCAGCAGGTCGTCCAGCACGCCGATGGTCAGCCGTCCAAGCCCACTTCGCTCAGCAGCGATGCCGTGCCACCCCCAGAGATCTGCCCAGTCCACAACCACTGGCGCTCGCCACCGTCTTCTGGCCGCCGAGGCCGGCACGATGACCGCAGGCCGATGACCGAAGGCGTGCACGAGATCGAAGCACCCGACCTCTCTCAACCATCGAAGCCGGCCAAGCACCTCGATCGGGTCGTACCCCTTCCCTCTCAGTCCCGGCAGCCTGGTTCCCGATACGCATTCGATCTGCACCCCATCCACCACCTGCTGCATGCTTCCCGGGCCTGGACGAGCGGCCGACGCCAGCACTGTCGCCTGATGCCCCATCCGGACCAGTTCGCGTGCCAGCGAGAAGGCCCGCGTGTAGATCGCCCCACCCTCTACAGACAGATGGGTGAGCATGAGAACCTTCACGGCGATCGCCGCCCCAGCAGTCGTGAGGAGTACGTGAGCGATTCGCCCGCCAGCCAGGCCGCCAGAGCGCTGACGACGATCGGGAGGACGCGCCAGAAATCCGCAGCCATCTCCGCCTGACGGGCGTTGCGCCAAACGCGGAGCAACTGGGAAGCTAAGCGCAGCGGCAGCAGGGAGATAAGCAGAGTCTGCAGGAGTTTCATTCCCACCAGGGATTCCTCATCGATGCGCAGCGCACCGAAGGCCTGCCCGCGGGAAAAGCGCTCAGCGATGAGGCCTCTCCAGGTATGCGTGTGGTGGTGCGCCACAACCGCATCGCCGGCCAGCGGGAGGGCGATCCCTGCCTTCCGCAGCCGCCAGCCATACAATGTGTCGCCATGCATCGTCCCGCCGGGAAAAGGGCCCATAGCTTCGAATACCTCCCTGCGGACGAGCAGGTTCATCGTCGGGCCCATATCCACCTCCACAGGACCGGGACGAGGCAGCCACTTGTCGAACTTGGCGAGATGGGCTCCCAGGTCTACCCACCGGCGACCGAAACAGATGGCGGATCCGACCACGACCCCCTGGGACTTTCCGGCGGCGGCCAGCAGATGCTCCAGCCAGCGGTGGTCCGTCACCACATCGGGATCGGTGAAGACCAGGAGCTCGCCGCGCGCCCGTTCCACGCCGTAGTTCCGGGCCGCATGCGGCAGCAAGCGGCGCTCGACATGGTAGTAGCGGACCTCGGGAAAGCGCTCCATGATGGTCCGCGTAGCAGCATCGTCCGGTGAACTGTCCACCACCAGCGTTTCGAAGTCGCCAAAGGTCTGCTCTTGCAGGCTCTCCAAGGTCTGCGCCAGCGTGGCCTGGGAACGATAGGCAGGTATGATGACACTGACTTGCGGAGGTTTCCCAGCCTCATCGCGCATCAGGAAAAGGCCTCGGCTCGTCCAGTTCACACGCCGTGAAGCGCTCCAGCGCCCTGCCCGGGCCCAGGAGCGCTCCCGCTCCCAGGCCCAGAACGCAGGCGACCTGAAGCGACAGGATGATCGGCAGTTCCTTCAACCACCACCTCCAGGTAAAGCCATCCCATCTCCTGGCCTGCCCCCAGGTTCGTGCCATCCGGCGCCCCAGGACAGCCGGCGCCGCCAGGGCATAGGCCATGCGCCGCAGCCAGGACCACCCATACTCCTCTGCCCGCAGGGCCGCCAAGCAGCGGTGATAGTGGTGCTGCAAGCGCATCGCCGGACCGAAGGCTGTGACCGCGAGGTGATCCACAGAGAGCGATGGAGCCAGATACAGGCGCCCACCATCGGCCAGAATGCGCCATTGGAGCAGGACGTCCGTCATCAACAGGCGGTCAAGGTCCTCCCCATAGCGCAACAGCCTTCGCCGCCCATAGGCAGAATTGTTCCCGGGGATCATTTGCGCCTCGCCGCCGCTGCCGTCGCCCAGCCAGGGACCGTAATCGACCCAGGTGATCGCCTGGCTCACGCCCACTCCGGGATTCGCGTTCCTGACGATGCCTCCCACGGCATCCCAGGGCCCCTCAAAGGCCTGTTCCACCGCCTGCAGCCACCCCGGAGAGACAAAGGCATGGTCCTCCAGAAAGGCGACGATCTCACCCTGCGCGGCGCGGACGCCCAGAGCCCTCAGTTCTCCGTAGGTGCGCTCTTGCTCCACCCGTATCACGCGCACTGATGGATGGTCGCACCCTGCCAGCCCGGCTGCACCGGGAGGGCCGGCGTCGATGACGAGCACCTCCGCCCGATCGATGCCCTCCTGGGCCAGGAGATGGGCGATCGCCCTCTCCGCCCGCGCCCGTCCTCTGGCGACGGCCATAATCACCGAGACGATGGTCTCACTCATGATGATACTCAGCCTCACTCCACTCCCGCCGCATCCGGTCGCGATGAAACGCGAGTGCCGGCGCGTGGTGCGCCGCATACGCGGAAGCCAGCCCTGACCGGCGGAGGGCGTCTTCGCGGGAAGCGAACCGGGCCCGCGCCAAGGGGAAGCTGCTCGGGCACGCTGCAGATTATAGGCGCTGCGGCCCGACGGCCAAGGGGCGCGAGCGATCGAGTCCAATGCAAGCAACCTCAAGTATACTAGGCGCCATGTTGGAGGACGATGTCACGACCCCTACAGGTCCGGGCAGAGAGAGAGGCCCCAGCCTGCGCGCCCTGCAGAGTACGGGCCTCTGGCGTTGGGCGCGGCTGCTCGGCGAGCCGGCGGGAGCCTCCTCGGTCATCGCCCTGCTGGGGCTGATCGGCCAGGTGATCCTGCTGCGCACGCTGCCCGTCGAGGAGGCAGGCCGT
>JAJRVX010000177.1:0-8911 GCA_024277095.1 Chloroflexota bacterium | reverse complement strand
GGGAGAGCCGATCGTAGCCGTGGACACCGAGGCGGATAGCCTGTTCGCCTACCATTATAAGGTATGCCTGATCCAGTTCTCCATCCCGGACGTCGACTACCTGGTCGATCCGCTGGTCCTGGAGGACCTCCGCCCTCTGGAGACGCTATTCGCCGATCCGCACATCGAGAAGGTGTTCCACGCGGCCGACAACGACATCCTGATGCTCAAACGGGATTACGGATTCCACTTCCATCACCTCTTCGACACCATGATCGCCGCCCGCATCCTGGGCTGGCCGCGTGTGGGCCTGGCCGCCCTCCTGGAGGACCATCTGGGCGTGCACCTGGACAAACGTATGCAACGCACCAACTGGGGCAAGCGCCCATTGAGCCCGGAGCAGCTGGCTTACGCCCGCCTGGACACCCATTACCTGCTCCCCCTGCGCGATCTCCTCCACCGGGAATTGGTCGCCCGAGGCCGCTGGGAGGAGGCGCAGGACGCGTTCGCCGCCCTGCCGCATATCGAGTACACGGAGAAGCCGTTCGACCCGGACGGCTTCTGGCGGATCGGCGGCGCGCGGGACCTCACCGGCCATCAACTGGCGATCCTGCGAGAGCTCTACCTCTGGAGAGAGGAGTGCGCCCGCCGGATGGACCGCCCTCCCTTCAAGATCCTGACGGATCGCACCCTGGTGATGCTCGCGGAGCGACAGCCGACCACGCTCAAGGCCCTGAGCCGCCTCCCGGGCGTCGCCGCCGTGCTCCGGAATCGCTGCGGCGGGGCGCTCCTATCCGCCATCCGACGCGGGCAGCGGGCACCCATCCCCACTCCCCCTCCGCGCACGTCCAACGGGAACGCCCGCCCGGACGCGATCACGATGGCCCGATATGAGGCGCTGCGCTCCTGGCGCACTCGCAAGGCCGCTCAGCGCGGCGTGGACCCCGACATGGTCCTGACCAACGGAGTCCTGCTTCGCCTCGCCCGGGAGAACCCGCACTCCCTCCAAGAGATGGAGCAGCTTGGCCTGCTGAGCCCATGGAAGCTCCATACCTACGGAGAAGAGATCCTGGACGTGCTATCACGACACTCGTGAGGTGATCCCGTGAGACTGACCTTCCTCGGGGCGGCGCGCACCGTAACTGGATCCATGCATCTACTAGAGGTCAACGGGGCGCGCATCCTGTTGGACTGTGGGCTGTTCCAGGGACGCCGTGCGGAGACATACGAGCGCAACCTGAACTTCCCCTTCAAACCGTCCGAGATCGACGTCCTGATCCTCTCCCACGCCCATATCGACCACTCCGGCAACATCCCCAACCTGGTCAAGCAGGGATTCCGGGGCAACATCTGGACCACGCCGGCCACGCGGGATCTGTGTGCGGCCATGCTGCAGGACAGCGGCCATATCCAGGAGAAGGACGTGGAGTACGTCAACAAGCGGCGCGCACGACGAGGGCTGCCACCGGTGGAGCCGCTGTACACCCGGGAGGATGCCACCAAGGCGCTGCCCTACTTCATCAGCCTGAGCTACAATCGGCCGTTCTCGGTCGCGCCCGGCGTCCAGGCGACCTTCCTCGACGCCGGACACATCCTGGGCTCCGCCATGGTCCTGCTGGAGATCACGGAGAACGGGGAGTCACGTCGCCTGCTCTTCTCCGGCGACGTCGGACGCAAGGGGCTGGACATCCTGCGAGATCCTACCCCGGCACCCCCGGCCGATTACATCATCATGGAGAGCACCTACGGGGGCCGCCATCACGAGAGTCGCGCCGAGGCGCGGGCGACCCTGCGGCGGGTCATCAACGACACCTTCCAACGACGCGGCAAGGTGATCATCCCCGCCTTCGCCGTGGGACGCACACAGGAGATCGTATACGAGCTCCACCAATTGACGGTGGAGCAGAAGATCCCCTCGCTTCCCATCTATGTGGACAGCCCGCTGGCGGTCAACGTGACGGAGATCTTCCGTCTGCACCCCGAATGCTACGACGAGGAGACGCGAACCTTCCTGACCGAGTACCAGCGGAAGGATCCCTTCGGCTTCTACCGGCTTCGCTATATTCGCGACGTCGAGCAATCCAAAGCGCTGAACTTCCTGCGAGACTCCGCCGTGATCATCAGCGCTTCGGGGATGTGCGAGTCCGGGCGCATCCTGCACCATCTGAAGAACAACATCGAAAACCCCAACAACACAGTGCTGTTCGTGGGATTCCAGGCGGAGCACACTCTGGGACGCCGCCTGATCGACGGATGGAAGAAGGTCCGCATCTTCGGGGAGGAATACGATGTGCGCGCTCGCATCGAGAGGATCGATGGGTACAGCGCGCACGCGGACCAGGACGAGCTGATCGATTGGGTGCGCCCCGCCCTCCAGCAGGGCTCCCCGCGAATCTTCCTGGTACACGGCGAGCTGGAAGCCGCACAGGCCCTCGCCTACGCCCTGCATCAGGAGGGCACACAAGAGATCGAGATCCCCGAGAAGGGGGAGCGCTTCTCCCTGCCGTAAGTCATGCCCCAGAATCCCTCTCCGGAAAGGGGAAAGCTCCGGCTCAGCCGCCGACGGCGTCTGACGATCCACTATCGGGGACCGCGGGGAATTCCCTCCTCCTCCCGGGGTCTCCATGCCCCGCGTTTCCACGCAAATCCGCCACCCCTCACACGATCCCGCGCGGACGGGCCACACCACTCCTCACGGGCAGATCTACTCATAAAGGTAGTAGGGCACGTCGACGATGATCTCATTATGCTCCGTGCGCCGGTAGAGCAAGGCCGCCTTGAGCATGAGCGCCGTCTGGTTGTGCAACAGGTAATGCCACGAACGCCGGGGGACGAACTCCGGCAACACAATCGTCAGCGCATCCCCCTTCTCCAGGGAGGCGCTCACCTGGTCGATATAGGACAGCAAGGGCCCCTGCACAGAGCGGTAAGGAGATGGGAGCACGACCAGAGGCACCGGGGTGTTCAACTGATTCCAACGCTCACGCACGCGCTCCGTGCGCTCCGGCTCCACATCCACCATCACGGCCGTGACATCGTCCGAGACCGATTGGGCATAGTGAAGCGCCTTCAGCGTGCCCCGATGCACCCCGGAGATGGGCACGATCACCCGATGGCGGCGTACCGGCTGCGGAAGCGGCAGGTCCGGCGTCTTGATGGAAAGCTGTCGGCGCACCAGCTCGTAATGGTGGCGAATAGCCAGGAACACCCGTACCATCAGCGGGATGAGCAAGACCACGATCCAGGCGCCGTGTGCGAACTTGGTCGCGGCGATCACCACCAGGACGACGCCGGTGGCGACGGCGCCGATGCCATTGATCACGACGTCTCGCTGCCAGCCCGACTCGCGCAGCCGCAGGCTATGGCGCACCAACCCGGCCTGAGCCAGGGTGAACGACAGGAAGACGCCCACCGCGTACAAAGGGATCAGCGCGTGTGTGCTTCCCCGGAAGAGGGCCAACAGCAACGCCGCCACCCCTCCCAAGATCAGGATCCCGTTGGAGAAGACCAGCCGGTCTCCCAGGTTCGCCAGCTGCCTCGGGAGGAAGCGATCCACAGCCATCAGGGAGGCCAGGCGCGGGAATCCGTTGAAGCTCGTGTTGGCGGCCAGGACCAGGATGAAGGCCGTGGTGGCCTGAATCAGATAGTAGAGTGGGCTACCATTCCCAAATATCGTGCGGGCAAGCTGCGAGACGACCGTCTCCCCCTCCACCGGGACGATCCCATACGTCCGGGCCAGCCAGGTGATGCCCAGGAACATGGTGACCAGGAGCACCGCCATGGCCGCCAGCGTATGGCTGGCGTTGCGATCCTCGGGCGGCTCAAAGGCCATCACGCCGTTGCTGATCGCCTCGATGCCCGTCAACGCCGTGCACCCGGAGGAGAAGGCTCGCAGGACCAGGAACATCGTCAGCGCCTGGACCGGCTGCACCGTCTCCCGCACCGGGGGCAGGGAGGCATGTCCGGTGGCGGCCTTGGCCAGCCCGGTGCCGATCATCATCAGAAAGCTGACGATGAACAGGTACGTGGGGATGGCGAAAATGGTCCCGGACTCCCGCACGCCGCGCAGATTCCCCCACGTGATGAGCATGATGAAGAAGACGCCCAGGCTGACCCGGTGATCGTACAGGGCCGGAACGGCGGAGGTGATGGCGGCAACCCCCGCGGACACGCTCACCGCGACGGTGAGCACGTAGTCGATCAGCAAAGCCGCCCCGGCCACCAGCCCGAACATGATGCCCAGGTTTTCCTTAGAGATGATGTAGGCGCCGCCGCCGGAGGGATAGGCGTGAATTCCCTGATAGTAGGATGTGGCCACAATGGTGAGCAGCGCGGCGATGGCCAACGCAATGGGCCATGACAAAGCCAGCGCCCCTGTGCCGGCCAACACCAACACCAACAGGATCTCCTCCGTCGCGTACGCGACGGAGGAGAGGGCATCACTGGAGAATACCGCCAACGCCTTGACCTTGGTCAGCCGCTCGTGAACTGCCTGACTGGTCTCCAAAGGGCTTCCCACCAGCAGGCGTCTGACGTTTACCCCCATCTCATCCCCCTTGCGGCAATCGAAAGGATCGCGTCGAAAGCACGCACAGAAAGGCCCCGCCAGGCGGGGCCACATCATCATCGTCTCTTGCCACGGCAAAGCGAATGCCTACGCCCCTTTATAGCGCAGCCCATCACTTCTGTCAAAATGACCCTAGGGTCATCCCCATCAGGAGAAGAGTGCAGGAACCTGGCCCGCTTCCGCCTCGCGCTCGCCCTTCCGGAAGAAGCCTTTCTCCCGTCTCCGACCTGCCCGGCCTCGGCCCAGATCCTCGCGGAAAGGGCCGAGAGAGACAGGTGCAAGCTGGGAAAGTAGGATTTCTGTGGAGGGGAGGCCCCCTCCACACCTCCCCCTGTGAAGCACGCAGAAGGAAGCTCAACGGATCAGGATCACCGATGAATCAGGATCCACCACCTTGTAAGAAAGGCAGCTTGACGGCTTCTCTCACTTCATCTTATAATCATGTCACACCGATTTCCGACGGGAGACCCTATGTCCGACCGCAAGATCCGAGTCCTAATCGCTAAACCTGGCCTGGACGGCCACGACCGCGGCGCCAAGGTGGTGGCGCGAGCGCTACGCGACGCGGGGATGGAGGTCATCTACACGGGCATCCGGCAAACCCCGGAGATGATCGCTGAGGCCGCCCTGCAAGAGGATGTGGATGTCGTCGGGTTGAGCATCCTCTCCGGCGCCCACATGACGCTATGCCCTCGCGTTGTGGAGCTGCTGCGTCAGCAGGGTATGGACGACATCATCGTGCTCGTCGGCGGGATCATCCCGGAGGAAGACAAAGCGGCCCTGGAGGCCGCCGGAATCCATGCCGTATTCGGCTCCGGAACTCCTCTACAAGAGATCATCGACTTCGTCCACCGCGCGGTGAAGGCACCGACTGAGGCATAGCGAAATGGACATCGCCGATCGCTTGCTGGCAGGGGACCGACGGGCGCTGGCCCGGACGATCACCCTGATCGAGAACGGTGACCCTGAGGCCCGGTCTATCCTGCAGCGGCTCTACGCGCACACCGGCCACGCCCATATCGTCGGCGTGACCGGCGCTCCCGGCTCCGGCAAATCCACGCTCGTCAGTGCGATGGCACGCGCGTATCGGGAGCGCAACCAGGCCGTGGGCATCATCGCGGTCGATCCCACCAGCCCCTTCACCGGCGGAGCGCTCCTGGGCGACCGCGTGCGCATGCGCGACCTGGCAGGGGACCCGGGCGTGTTCATCCGGAGCATGGCCACGCGCGGCCACCTGGGGGGGCTGGCCCGCGCCACATCCGAGGTCATCATGGCGCTGGACGCAGCGGGCTACCAGAGGATCCTGGTGGAGACGGTGGGCGTGGGACAGGCGGAGGTCGACATCGCCCGGACGGCCCACACCACCATCGTCGTGCAGGCGCCCGGCATGGGGGACGAGGTCCAGGCTATCAAAGCCGGCGTCCTGGAGATCGCCGACGTCCTGGTCATCAACAAGGCGGATCGGGACGGCGTGGAGCGCACCGAGTCAGCCCTGCGGATGGCCCTGGAGGCCGGGGAACAAGTCTCCCATCACGGCCGCTTCATGAGCATCGAGCCCCTGAAACCACCCTCGCCGGGCTGGCGTCCCCCCATCCTCCGCACGGTGGCCACCGCGCAAGAGGGCATCTCGGGGCTGGTGGACGCGGTGGAACGACACGCCGCGTACCTCCAGGAGAGCGGTCGCTGGCATGAAAGGGAGCGCACGCGCGTGGAACTCACCCTTCGGGAGATCCTGCGCGATGAGCTGATGGCGCTACTGATGACGAGGCTACCTCGCCACCTCGTGGAGACGCACCTGCAGCAGATCGTAGCGCGCGCCCTCGACCCCTACAGCGCGGCCGTGGCGCTGCTGACAGCCACGATGCGAACGGATGAGGGAACCGTTGGCTGATCCTCAATGGCCGAGCCGGACGGAGAGAACACGAGGTGAAATCCTCCCTGGTGAACACCCCACAAATTCTCGTATGAAGCAACTTCCTCCCTTCCACAGACGACTTGCATTCCCTCCCAGCATGGCGGCCCGGTATAGCACGGCGTCGATCCGGGGGCAACGCCGTCTCAAGCCACACACGCATCCTGCAACACGCGCGACGACCACCCATAACCCGGAGAGCACAAGATGGATCGCATGTACGGTGAACTGACCATTATCAGCGGCACCGCCAACGAGCCTCTCGCACAGGAGATCTGCCGGTACCTGGGCATCCAGCCAACATCCGCGGACGTCTTCCAGTTCCCCAACGAGAACATCTTCTGTAAGCTCCACCAGAGCGTGCGGGGGAAGGACGTGTTCCTGATCCAACCCACCTGCTCGCCTGTGAACAAGAACATCATGGAGCTGCTCATCATGATCGACTGCCTCCGGCGTGATTCGGCCGGACGTATCACCGCCGTCATCCCCTATTACGCCTATGGGCGAACGGACAAGAAGGATCAACCCCGGGTCCCCATCACCGCCCGGCTGCTGGCCGATCTGATCACCGTCGCCGGGGCCGATCGCTTCCTCTCCGTCGATCTGCACGCCCAGCAGATCCAGGGGTTCTTCACGATCCCGGTGGACGAGCTCACCGCGCTGCACATGTTCGTAGATTACTTCGCCGGGAAGAACCTCCCCAGCCTCACCGTCGTCGCCCCGGATATCGGGGCCGCCCGGAGGGCCCGAAACTTCGCCGAGCGGCTGAACGCCTCCCTGGCCATCATCGAGAAGCGTCGAACCCTGGACGGCTCATCCATGGCCATGTTCAGCCTGATCGGCGACGTGCGCGGGCGCCCGGTCATCATCGTGGATGACGAGATCGACACGGCTGGAACGCTCTCCCGCGCTGTCCACTTCCTGTGGGAGCGCGGCGCCCAACAGGTGTACGCCTGCGCCACGCACCCGATCCTGTCCGGATCCGCCGCGGACCGCATTCGCGAGAGCAACCTGACGGAGCTGGTGGTCACCAATACCGTGCCGATCCCTCCGGAGAAGATGGAGCGCCTGGGCGGCTGCGTGACCGTGCTCTCCATCGCCCCCCTGCTGGGCGAGGTGATCCGGCGCATCCACGAGGGCATCTCCGTCGGGGAGCTGTTCGACGAATGACCCGGCTCCTCTCCTGGCCATCGATCCTCCTCCTCATCTGGGTGCTGGCCGGATGCCGGGCGTCACCGCACACCTATGGGCCCGCCTCCCCAACAAGCGTGAAGAGGCCCCACCTCACAGCGACGTTCACCTCGACGCCGGGGCGCCCCCCTACAGCGATGCGACCACGCGCCACACCGCCATCCGCAGCAACCGCCACCCGGAAGCCCCTCCCGCCCACCGGGGAGCACTCCGCCCCCACATCGATCCCCACATCCGGCCGCGCCCCAACGTCCTCCACCGAGGATGCCGAAGCGCCCCTCCCCACGCCCAGCCCGGAGGAGGTCCTGATCGGCCGCCGCGAGGGCCGAATGGTCCACATCGGGTTCGACGTGGAAGGCGATCCCCGGATCCTGGACGAGATCCTCGCCGTATTAAAGGAGGAGGGTTACCGCACCACCTTCTTCCTGCAAGGGGAGTGGGTCCAGTATCACCCCGAGGCCACGAAACGGATCGCGGCGGCCGGCCACGAGCTGGGCAATCACTCCTGGAGCCACCCGGACATGCGGGCCCTGGATGAGGCCGGGGTCGAACGGGAGATCCGGGATACGGAGGCCCTCGTCTGGAAGCTCACCGGGCGCAGCACGAAGCCGTTCTTCCGCCCGCCCTACGGGCTGCGCAACGCGCTGGTCCGAGAGGTGGCGTATCGGCTGGGGTACACCACGGTGATATGGACCTTCGGCGCGCAGGACTGGGAGCCCAACGCCGATGAAAACTCGGTATATCGCAATCTGGTAGACCACGCGGCCCCGGGCGTGATCTTCTACCTGCACACCAGCCACGACTTCAACCCGCCGGCGGTCCGACGGGCCATCCGGACGCTGCGCGAGCGAGGGTTTCGGCTGGTGCCCCTCAGCGAGCTGGTCACCTCGCCCTCCGAGCCGTAGTGGGCGGGGGGCGAACGCGTCCGCCTTCTCCCCCACACGGGGTACATCTCCTGCGGAGGCCGCACGCTGGTATGCACAAACAACTTGATTTTTCCCCTCGGATGGTGTAAACTAAAATCGCCAGTATCTGTACTTTCTCTCTTGGAGAGACCAGGTCGCACGAATTTTAGGGAAGAGAAAGTTTCAGCGGAGGAACGAGCGGATGGAAGCCGGACGTCGAAAAGCTTTGGACACGACCTTGGCGAACCTGCAGAAGCGGTTTGGGGAAGGCGTGATCATGCGGTTGGGGGAGGCGACGCATCTGCAGGTGGACGTGATTCCCACCGGCTCCATTTCGCTGGATCTGGCCCTTGGGGT
>JAJRVX010000176.1:0-4592 GCA_024277095.1 Chloroflexota bacterium | reverse complement strand
CTGATAGGCGACGGCATCCGGGCTCTCCCCCGGGTGAGGGAGACCTCCTCCGCGGCCTGTTTTCCCATCCAGAGGATATACAATCAAATGGCATAGCAATTTGACGTGCCACCAGGCCCCGTTTATACTGAGGACGCGTCCTGATTCCCCTCTTTCGCAATACAAGTGTGAGCTGCGTCGATCTCGCAATCGGCCGAGCTGGCACGACTCTGGCAATTGGAGATCGGAAATACATGCGTGTACTGATCACCGGTGGCGCTGGATTTCTCGGCTCTGCACTGGCACGGCGTCTGGTCGCCGATGGGCACCAGGTGCGCGTCCTGGACGATCTCAGCGCCGGCGATTCGACCCGACTTCCCCCAGAGGTGCTCTTCACCCGCGGCGATGTCCGCGATCGCCCGAAACTCTGGACCGTGCTTCAGGGCGTGCAATGCGTGTTCCACCTGGCCGCGCGCGTCTCCGTGGCGGAATCGGTCGCGTACCCCCGCGAATACAACGACGTGAACGTGGGCGGGACCGTGGCTCTGATGGAGGCCATGCGTGACGTAGGAGTGCGCCGGGTGGTCCTGGCCTCATCGGGGACCGTTTACGGCGATCAGCCCCACCAGCCCGTGAACGAGGACATGCGCCCCAATCCGCTGGCGCCCTACGCGGTGAGCAAGATCGCGGCGGAATACTACGTGTTCACGCTGGGGGCGCTCTACGGGATCGAGACCGTTGCCCTGCGCATCTTCAACGCGTATGGCCCCGGCCAGCCTCTGCCGCCGGTCCACGCCCCGGTCATCCCGCAATTCCTCAAGCAAACCCTGAACGGGGGCTCCCTGGTGATCTTCGGAGATGGGATGCAGACGCGAGATTTCGTCTACGTGGACGACGTCGTGGAGGCGCTCGTGGCGGCGGCGACGGCCCCGGGCGTCGATCGGCAGATCATCAATGTGGGCTCCGGGGAAGAGGTGAGCATCAACACCCTGGTACGTACCATCGCGGAGATCACCCACCGCCGTCCATCGGTGTTATACAACGAGAAGCAGTCGGGGGGCGTGTCCCGACTGGTGGCCAGCCTGGAGAAGGCGCGAGCCCTGTTGAACTATCGCCCGCGAGTCGATCTCCGTACCGGATTACAGCGATTCCTGGCGGAGGACGATCGCCTTCGCGCCTATATGGTCGAGTCCACCCAGTGAGGTCTCCTCGCCGGAAAGCTCCGCCCGGACTTCATCCTCCTGTACGATCCAACCCACGTCTATGTGAACAAAAGAGCGCCCGATTGCCCCGGGCGCTCCTAACTTTTCCTCGGCCGATCTGGCACTCGCGCCTAGCGGTGCACCACAACCAGCGTGCCCAGCGGCGCCCACTCATAGAGCCACTTCGCCTCCGAGATGCGCATGTTCACGCACCCGTGGCTCATCGGCCGTCCGAAGTTATTGTGCCAATACGTGCCATGAAGCGCGTAGCCCGCATAGAAGTACATCACATAGGGGACATTCGGCAGGTAATAGCCGGGCCCGGACATCGTCTGGGCCCGGAGCTTCTGACGAATCCGAAAGCGCCCCAGGACCGTGGGCGTCGCGGGCAGCCCCGTGCTCACCTGAGTGGAGAAGATGAGCCGATCCCCCTCATACGCGTTGAGCGTCTGGGTCGTCACGTTGACCTCGATCCACTTCTCCTCTACGGGCTCATCCGGAGGATGTCGCTCGATCCACTGCGAGGGCCGCATCGTGGGCACAGGCCTGGCCTCTGAAGGTGTCCGGCCGTTCGGTATGACCAGCCGCTGTCCGGCGTACAGGAGATTGGGGTTTCTCACCCGGTTGGCGGACAGGATCGCCTGAACCGTCACGCCGTACTTCTGAGCGATGCTGGCCAGGAACTCCCCCTTTTGCACCACATGCACAATGGGCGTAGGCGAGGCAGATGGGGAGACAGGCTCCACCGTCAAGGACACGATAGACGCCGCCGTAGGGGGAGGTGTTGGCGTCGCCGTAGGCGTGGGCGACGAGGTCGGCGTCGGAGGTACGGGTGTAGGAGTCGGCGTCGGAGGCACCTGCGTTGGAGGCGGAGCGGGGGTCGGCGGCACAGGCGTCGACGTGGATGCCGCCATTGCCACAGCCACAGCCTCGGACGCCGGGGGCAGCAGCTCCGGGTGAACGGGATCCGGCAGCAGCACGGTCGGCGTAGGGGACGGGGTGACTTGCGTGGCCACACTCACCGAGCCGGGGATCACGAGCCGCTGTCCCACGTAGAGCACGTTGCCGTTCGCCAGCCGATTCGCTCGCATCAAAGCCTGGACCGTCGTCCCATACCGCTGCGCGATCAGGGCCAGGTACTCCCCTCGGCGCACGATGTGGATTCGCCTGTCGCCAGGCGGCGCGACGGAGAGTCCCGCGGCGGCCGAGCGCCCCGCGGTCGTCGAGACCGGGATGCGCAGCCGCTGTCCCACATACACGAAATTCGGGTTCCGCAGTCCGTTATAAGCAGCGATCTGAGCGACCGTGGTATGATAGCGGGCCGCGATGGTAGCCAGCGTCTCCCCGCGACGCACCCGGTGGACCACCTCATCCGCGTGCGGGGCGGGCGCCGGCTGCGCCCACACGACGGCCGGGGACATGAAGATCAAGAGGGAGATGAAGGCCACACAAAACCTGTACAGGATCGATCGATACCTACCAGTCATCCTCCGCTCCTTGTGACCAAGCGATGTTCGGGGGTTCTTACGGGCGCCTGTGCGTTGCGAGTGATGGTGCAACACGCCCAGAACGCAAGGAGTATAGGGGGATCCGGAAGCTCTACATCAGGGATAGGACGACCATGGATCATCGACACCTCCATTGCAGGCTCGCCCCACCCATCATGTAGGCCGCCCCCAAGAGGTGGCCTTCAGGAGAATCCGCATGAAATCGTGGTTAGTATAGCAAAAATTTCGGACAATGGCAATAGGCAATATTGGAAGGTAGTGTGTTTTTTCGGTGGAAATACAGCGGGGAGCTTTGAGGGGCGCAGCCCCTCAAAGGAAACTCCCCGGTTTCCGCCCCTCACCTGCCTCGCCCGGCCCTGCCCACCCGAATCGGGCCGGGAAGGGCAGGTGCAAAGCCGGAAAAGGGAGATGTTTTGGCGGAAGGAGGCCCCTCCGCACCTCCCCTGTGGGCTTGCGATGGGCCTGGCGGAATTTCCACCATTTTGGATACACTACCTGTTGGAAACCGGCAAGAGGCGGCCCTCAGCTACGGGGGACATTTTGTAATCTACTATTCCTATCCCCCTTTTGTGAAGGGACCACTATATGTGCTATAATTCATATAACACGGGTCTCCCAAGGGAATTTCACATAGTTCTTATGAATGTGAGACAGGTATGTAGGGAACTTTTACAAGGGGCTCCAAAGGGCTCATGCACGCCCGCTGACAATCAAGGGGGATCGAGGGTCTCGTTGCTGTCCCAGGACGACAACGATCCGCTCCGCTACCCCGAATCGGTGGAAGGGGATGTCAGAACAACCTAAAGTCCTTCTGGTCGACGACGAGCCCGACACACTTCACTTAGTGCAACGCTTCCTGTTGGCTGAAGGGTTTCGGGTGATTGAGGCCATCGACGGCAAGCAGGCCCTCGAACTATACGAACGAGAGCAGCCGGACCTGATCCTTCTTGACATCATCCTGCCGCACATTGACGGCGTGCGGGTGCTGAAGCAGATTCGCGAGCAGGACCGCGTAACGGGCATCATCATGGTCAGCGCGCTGAGCTCGGAGCGGCTGACCATCGAGTGCATGCAGGCCGGCGCGGATGATTACGTCAGCAAGCCTTTTCCGCTAAAGGAGATTCGCTCCCGCGTCCAACAGGTGCTGGAGAAGACCCGGCTCCGCCGCAAGAACGCGGAGCTCCAGCAGCAAATCGATGAGCTCAACGCGAAGATGAGCATCCTGATCCGGCGATACATCCCCCGCCGGGTCGCGGAGCGCCTCCTGCAAGAGCCCGGCTTCCCCAGCCTGGGGGGCACGCGCCAGGAGGTCACCATCCTGTTCGTCGACCTGCGTGACTTCTCCCCGCTCGCGACGTCGCTACCGCCCGACCGGCTGATCCACATCCTGAACACCTACCTGTCCGCGATCGCGGACGTGGTGCTGGCGCACGAGGGCACGCTGGATAAATTCATGGGCGACGGCGCGATGATCCTCTTCAACGCTCCCATGCCTCAGGAGGATCACATTGAACGCGCCATCCGAACCGCGCTGGAACTGAAGCGAGTGGTGGAAAAGCTCGACGTCCCCCTGGAGGACCATCGACTCTCCATCAGCATGGGAATCCACACCGGCGATGCGGTGGTAGGCAACATAGGCAGCCAACACCTCATGAACTACACCGCCATCGGCGACGCGGTGGTCCTGGCCAAGCGCCTGCAGGAGATCGCGGAGACGGGCCAGATCCTGGTCAGCAAGGAGATCTATCAGCAGGTTCGCGACATCGCGATCGTGGAGGAGATCGGCATGGTCTCCGTGAAGGGCAGGACGGAGCCCGCTCAGGCGTATAACATCGTGGGGCTGAAGACGGAAACGGACGAGCGGCTTCCATTATCAAAGGAGTGAGGGAAATCCTATGCGCAT
>JAJRVX010000175.1:0-31560 GCA_024277095.1 Chloroflexota bacterium | reverse complement strand
TATCCTGTGGGCGGCCGTCCTCATCCTGGCAGGCTGTGCGCCTGTCGGGTGGGGGCGGCTGGGGACGAGGACCGGCCGTGAGTTTCGCTCGAATGGCGAGCAGATCTATTTCACCGCCACCAGCCAGCGTGGGACCCGGATCACCTCCGATATGGGAGGGGGGATGATGGGCGGCGGCATGATGGGCGGTGGGATGGTGACCTGCGCGAGCTGTCATGGCCCTGATGGCCGTGGCGGCCGCACACGCGTCATGATGCGCTCGTTCGTTGCTCCGGATATCCGTTACAAGACGTTGACCGAGGAGAAAATGGAGCACGAGGGGGGAGAGGAGCATCCCCCTTACACCGATGAGACCATCAAGAGAGCCATCACGCAAGGGGTGAACCCGGCCGGGGATCCGCTGGAGTGGCCCATGCCCCGCTGGTCCATGAGCGACGAGGACCTGGATGACTTGCTGGAGTTTCTGAAGAGTTTGGAGTAGTGTGATATAATGGTGCATCTGAGGGAGATGGCTCGGAGAGGCGACCAGCCCCTCCGAGCCACCTGATCTTGGACGGGGAAGGTATGGGGCATGGAGAAGAAGGATCAACGGAACTCATCGAAACGCCAGTATCCTCCCGTGTATGAGAAGATCGTTCCCATCGCGTTGGGCATCATCGTCGTCGCCATCGTCGTCTTGCTGCTGATCGCCATAAGCGTCATCCTGGGGATCTTCCCGGGATCGGGGTGATCGTCGACAGGATGATCGTCCGCTGAACCCTGGACATCCTCCGCATTTATCCTTCAGGAAAATGGAGCACGAGAATGGTGTACACGTTACTGCCCTTCATCTCCAGCATCGTCAGTTTCGTCTTCGCCTTCTTCGTGTTGAAGCGCTATCTGGTGCGCAGGGGTCCCCATCTGCTTCTGTGGGGCATCGGCATGGTGTTCTACGGCATTGGCGGGTTCTGCGAGGCGTATTATGGGGCCTTCGGCTGGAATCCCCTGATCTTTCGCCTGTGGTATCTGTTCGGGGCCGTGCTGGTGGCCGCCTGGCTGGGCCAGGGCACGGTTTATCTGCTGGTTGAGCGGAAGTGGGCCAATCGGCTGATGGTGCTTCTGGCGCTTGGATCGCTGTACGGGATGATCCGTGTTTTCGGGGCGGAGCTGGATCCGAGCCTGATGACGGGTGGCGTTCACACCGGCAGCGAGTTGAGCGGCCGGGCGATCGTGACTCCGGGCGTGCGCACCCTGACGCCCTTTTTCAATCTGTATGGCACGGTGGCGTTGGTGGGAGGCGCGGCGTGGTCCGCCTGGATATTCTGGCGTAAGCGCATCCTGCTGCACCGCACCATCGGCAATATCCTCATCGCGATCGGGGCGATTCTTCCGGCCTTTGGCGGCACGTTCAGCCGTTTGGGGATCAGCGGTGCGCTGTACGTGAGCGAGTTGCTGGGGGCGGTGCTGATGTTCATCGGCTTTCTTCGTGCCATCACGCCGATGGGGGGCGGTCGGTCATCCGATAACGATTAGCTGCTTATATTTTTCCAGGAGAGAGCTCGGATGGCGAGTTGCTGGGCTGTGATAGGGTAGAGGTAGTCCTACCCGCCTTGAGCGGCAGTGGGTGACACGCCGGAATGAGAAGGGGTTAGGGGTACAATATGTTGGACTCTTTGTTCCCCTAACCCCTACATCTTGTGCGCCCCCAGCAGGATTCGAACCTGCGACCTGCGGATTAGAAGTCCGATGCTCTATCCACTGAGCTATGGGGGCTCCCCGCCCTCCGTGATGGTAGGAGAGCTTCCTGCAACGGGAATTATAGCACGTGACTTTGCCTTGAACAAGCGCGCACCGGCGAAGATGGTGTATCTTCTTCGGTGGAAATAGGGCGGGGAGGTTTGAGGGCGCAGCCCCTCAAAAGGAACCTCCGCACCTCCCCTATGGGCTCGCGATGGGCTTGGCGGAATTTCCACCATTTTGGATACGCCGCCCCGGCGGACGGCATGGGGATCGCTCAGAGTGTGTCTGAGAAATGCCGTTGCTTCCGCTGTGGGGAGGCCCGGAGGGGCTTTGCCCCTCCGGAAATAGCCTTTCTTCCGCCTTCGACCTGCCCGGCCTCGGCCCGAGTCCTTCGGAAAGGGCCGAGAAAGGCAGGTATAGGCCGGAAAAGTGGGATTTTCCGTGGAGGGGAGGCCCCCTCCATACCTCCCCCTGTGGGGCTGGTCGTTGAGGCAGACCCCTCGGACACCTTACCGGTAAATTTTCAGACACGCTCTCAGGCGTACAGGTGGCACTCCACCAGACGGCCGTCCCGTTGCACCTGGGGGACCGGCTCCCGGCAGACGGGCATGAAGTGGGGACAGCGGTCCTGGAAGCGGCAGCCCGGCGGCAGATGGATCGGCGTGGGCACGGTATCCTTGATGCGCAGCGCGGGCGCCCGATGATGCGGATCGGGCACCGGCACGGCGGAGACCAGCGCCTGTGTGTACGGGTGCAGCGGCTCGCCGATCACCTGCTGCGTCGGCCCCATCTCCACGATGCGTCCCAGGTACATGATGGCCGTGCGCTCGCACATGTACTGGATCAGCGACAGGTCGTGGGAGATGTAGATCACCGCCAGGTTCAGGTCCCTTCGCATCTCCCGCATCAGGTTGAGGATGCCCGCCCGCACGGAGACATCCAGCATGGAGACCGGCTCGTCCGCCACCAGAAAGGCGGGCTCCAGCACCAGGGCTCGCGCCAGCACCACCCGTTGCAGCTGGCCGCCGCTGAGCTGGTGGGGGTACTTGCTGAGATAGTTGTCTGGCGGGCTCAAGTGGACCCGTTCCAGCGCCTGGAAGACGCGCTCCTCCCGTTCCTGGGCATCGCCGATGCCGTGGATCAGGAGCGGCTCCAGGAGGGAGCGGTAAATGGTGAAGCGTGGGTTCAGCGCTTCATAGGGGTTCTGGAACATGAGCTGGGCGCGGCGGCGGAACGCTTTGAGGTCGGAGCCCGATAGCTCTCGCAGGGACCGGCCGTTGAAGAGGATGTCGCCGCTCGTCGGCTCCACCAGCTTGAGCACCAGCTTGCCGGTCGTCGTTTTGCCGCAGCCGCTCTCCCCGGCCAGCCCCAGCGATTCCCCTCGCGCCAGATCGAAGGTGACCCCGTCCACGGCGCGCACGGCCAGCCCCTCGTCCCGGCCGCGCATCGCCGCCCAGAAGCTCTGACGGAGCGGGAAGTACTTCTTCAGGTCCTGCACCTGCAAAAGCGGCCCGGCATCCGAAGCTCGGCTCGCTCCCTCGGTTTGGGCCACTACGCGAGCGTCTGCCACGTCTCCACCTCCTGCGCCCGAACTCTCAACTCCTCCACGTCCTCCACTCGATGGCAGGCGACCCAGTGCCCATCCTCGACCTGGATCAGCGAGGGCGCCTCCTCGCGGCAGCGGGAGAGCACAAAGGGACAGCGGTCGGCGAACCGGCATCCCGGCGGCGGGTCGATCAGGTCCGGCAGATATCCCTCGATGGAGATCAGCACATCCCGGGGCTGCGCCAGGTTGGGAAAGGCCTGTTTCAGGCCCAGCGTGTAGGGGTGGAAGGGGCGGTAGAAGATCTGGTCCACATCCCCCCACTCCATGATCTTCCCGGCGTACATGACGACCACCGAGTCGCACGTCTGCGCGACCACTGACATGTCGTGCGTGATCATCAGGACCGAGAGGGAGAGCCGCTCTTGCAGATCCCGAAAGCGCTGGAGCACCTGGTGCTGGACGATCACGTCCAGCGCGGTCACCGGCTCGTCGGCGATGATCAACGCCGGATCCAGCGCCAGTGACATGGCGATCACGGCGCGCTGCTTCATCCCGCCGCTGAACTCGTGTGGGTAGTAGCGCAACCGGTCGGGGTCGAGCCCCACCAGTTGGAAGAGCTCCACCGCGCGCTCCCGGGCCGAGGAGCGATCGTATCCGCCGCGCTCCACCAACACCTCGATGACCTGATCTCCCACCCGGTAGACGGGGTCCAGGGCGTCCATGGACGATTGCGGGATGATGGCGATGTCACGCCAGCGGACCTGGCGCATCTCCCGCTCGCTCAGCGAGAGCAGATCCCGATCGCGGAAGCGGATCTCGCCGCCCACGATCTGGGCGTTTCGAGGCAGCACGCGCACGATCGCCCGCCCGACGGTGGTCTTGCCGCAGCCGCTCTCTCCGATCAGCCCCAGATGCTGCCCCTGCTTCAGAGAGAAGCTCACGCCGTCCACGGCCTTGACCGCACCGCGAGTGGTATCGTAATAGATCCTCAGATCCTTTACCTCTAGTAGCACCATGGGCTCCTCGTCATTGCCGTTGCAATCTCGGGAAGAGCACTTCCTCAAAGCCTCGCCCGATGAAGAATCCGGCCATCACCGTCAGCATGATGCACAGGCCCGGCGGGATGAACCAGTAGTAGGCCTGGCGCGCCATCGCCTGTGAGACGTAGGCGTCCTGCAACATGTATCCCCAGCTGATGGTGTTCGGGTCGCCGAAGCCCAGGAAGCTGACCGCTGCCTCCGTCAGGATCGCCCAGCCGACGGCCAGTGATCCGTATAGGAAGGTGAGCGGCAGGATGTTGGGCGCGATGTACAGGAAGATGATCCGCAGATCGCTGGCCCCGGTGACCCGCGCCGCCTCCACAAAGCTACGCTCGCGCACCGTCAGCACCTGCGCCCGGATCACCCGCCCGGAGTCGCGCCACAGGAGCAGCGCCATGGCCGCCACCGTGTTCCAGATGCTGGGCTCCAGGAAGGCGACCAGGACGATGACCAGGGGGAGGAACGGGATGCCGAAGGCGACATCGGTGATGCGCATCAGGATGGTGTCCACCATGCCGCCGTAGTATCCGGCGATCAGCCCGACCAACGTCCCGATGATGGCGACCGCCAGCGCGGCCGTGAAGCCGACCAGCAGGGCCGCCCGCGCGCCATACACGAGCTGGGAGAAGATGTCACGCCCGACGTTGGTGGTCCCCAGCAGGAACTGGGCGGATGGCTTCTGGTTGGCCATCCAGGTGCCCGCCTCGTCCGTGACGATGGACTGGGGATCGTAGGGCGCGATGTAGGGCGCCAGAATCGCCACGAGCAGAAAGAAGGCGTAGATCAGCGCCCCCGCCAGCGCGAAGCGGTCCTGTCGCAGCACCTGGGCCGAGGCCCTCAGCGCGCTGAGCAGGTTCTCGACCACCCACGAACGACGCCATGTCGCTTGAGAGGGAGGGACCATCGTCTCGGTTGTCATCCTCCTACCCTCCTGGCGGTGGAGACTCGGGGATCCAACAGCCCGTACAACAGATCGGCCACCAGGTTCATGACGACCATCACCACGGCGATCAGGAAGAAGGCCCCCTGGGCCAGCGGGTAATCGCTGGCGCCGACGGCTCGCACCAACAGGCGGCCGATGCCGGGCCAGCCGAAGACGTTCTCGATCACGACGTTGCCGCCGATGCTGTAGCCCACCCCCAGCGCCATCGCGGTCACCACGGGGAGCAGCGCGTTCCGGGCGGCGTGTCGCAACATGATCCGCCACTCGGAGAGCCCCTTCATGCGCGCCATGACGATGAAGTCCTCCTCCAGCACGTCCAGCATGTTGTTGCGCATGAGGAGCAGGGGGAGGCCGT
Source organism: Chloroflexota bacterium (assembly GCA_024277095.1). GTDB lineage: Bacteria > Chloroflexota > Anaerolineae > DUEN01 > DUEN01 > DUEN01. The sequence goes on along the minus strand of JAJRVX010000175.1, from coordinate 25,957 downwards.
GCAGGTACAGCGCCATGGTCAGGGCGGGCAGCGCCAGGTGGCGCCAGAAGTCCAGGGAGAGGATCTTCTCCAGCTCGGACTCGTAGATCGTGCCCGGGCTGGTGGCCCCCGATGATGGGAACCAGCCCAGGGTGAAGGAGAAGATGGTCAGGGCGATCATGCCGACCCAGAACTCGGGGGCGGCACGGGTCATCAGGGTGAAGGTGATCCCGATCTTCTCCAGCCAGGTTCCCCGCCGCCACGCCATGATGATGCCCCCGATCACGCCTGCGATGTAGGCCAGCACCAGGGCCACGCCGGTCAGCAGGATGGTGTTGGGGAAGGCCTCCCACACCAGTTGGGATACGGAATCACGATAGAAGAATGATTGCCCAAGCTCTCCCTTCAGCAGGTTGCCGAGGTAGATGAAATATTGCATCCATAGCGGCCGATCGAGCCCGAACTGGTGGAGCAGGATCTGCTGCTGCTCTTCCGTGAAGGTGGGGTCGATATAGGCCACCAATGGGTTCCCCGGCGCCAGCCGAAAGATCAGGAACAGAATGGTCACCACTACCCACAAGACCAGGACGCTTTGCAGCAGACGCCCGACCAGGTAACGCCAGCGTCCTTGTTGCATCGTCCCTCCTCTCCTGCATACGCGATTTCGGAAGCAAGGGCGGAATTATCCTGTCCCGTTGGCATCAAGTCCTGCAGCCCTGGAGAAGCACTTTTTCTCGCCATTTGTTGCCTGGTTGGCTTGGATTGTAGGATTGTAGGGGCGGGTCTCAGACCCGCCCCTACTGTGATGCGGGCATTATGGGACCGGGGCGAATGCGGCCTATTCGCCTGCCAGCGTCTCCACCTGTCCTTCCGGATACAGAAGGCGTCCTTCGTCATCCCATGCATACCCGGCGTCGGCCAGGATCTGCTTGGCCTTCTGGATATCTCCTTCGCCGAACTTGGGCAGGTTGGGGTTGTGCCAGTATTCCAGCGCCGACGAGACGTGCGAGTCCGCGATCACGCCGAACCCCTTGTAGACCGACTGGAGGATCACCTGCTTGGGGATGGCGGTGGCCACCGCTCGCCGGAACGCCGCGTCGTCGAAGGGCGGCCGGCGCAGGTTGAAGGCCAGGAAGCGGAAGCCCACCTCGACGGTGGAGACCATGGTCAGGTTGTCCTGCTTGTCCACCTGGCTCTTCAACAGCTCCAGGTCGCCGGTGTAGTCCGACAGGAAGTTGATCTCACCGGTCTTCAGCATGCCCAGGGTCGCCTCCACGTTGGGGATGACCCGCAGGATCCAGCGATTCATCTTGGGCGCGTTGAAGTGGTCCGGGTTGGCCTCCAGGATGACCTCCTCGGCCGGCTTCCAGTGGACGAACTTGAAGGGGCCGGATCCGATGGGGATCTCCTCCTGATAGGACTCCGCGTTCTCCGGCTTCTCCATCAGGTCCTTCAACACCGGCTCCCAGATGTGCTTGGGGATCAGGTTGATCTTGGCCAGCGAGGCGGTCTCGAACGCGGCGTAGGGCTCCTTCAGCTTGAAGCGGACCACGTTATCGCCGATCACCTCGATGTCCTGGATCTTGGCCACGAACGGCTTGTACATGGGGGCCTCGTCCCCCATCATCGGCGCCTGGAAGGAGAAGACCACGTCATCCACGGTCACCGGCTCGCCGTCGTGCCACTTCATCCCCTGGCGCAGGGTGACGTCCACGGTGGTGTTGTCGATCCACTCCACCTTCTCGGCCGCCCACGGCTGGGGCAGTCCGTCGGGCCCGATGCGCATGAGCCGGTCCCACACCAGCTCGGTGATCCAGGAGTCCACGGCTCCGCTGATGTAAAGAGGATTGACGGCCTGCACCACGTCGGCACTGTTGAGGATCATGTCCTTCTGGTCGCCCTTGGGCGTGGCGTTGACGAAAGTCCAGAAGTTCTTGATCCCGATGCCGGCAGCGTCGACGATGGAGTCGGGCTCCCATACCTCGTTGTTGTACACGTAGCTGACCAGCGGGTAGATCCAGAAGACGTAAGGCTGGTCGTTGGCGATGATCTCCTGGGCTTTGTAGACCAGCTCTCGGCGCTTCTCACGATCCACCTCAGAGCGCTGGGCTTCCGCCACCTGATCGTACTCGGGGTTGATGTAGCCGACGAAGTTGTATCCCGAGGGCGCTGTGGAGGAGTGGAACAGGTTGTAGATGAACTCGTCCGGGTCCATGCGCTCCGGCCGGCCCACCATGCGCCAGCCCGTCATGTCCCAGCTCTCGCGATTGTACCAGACGAGATCGGCCTGCTGCTCCCAGGGGATGGCGCGCTGCACCACGTCCAACCCCAGCTGCTTCAGCGTCTCGACCACCAGGCGCGTCGCCTCGAACTCCTGCGGGTCCGCGCCCTGGGTGTTGCTCAGCACCACGAGCTGCCGAATGCGGCGGGCGGCCGTGTCCTCCGCGGGCGCGGCCGGCTGCTCCTCCGCAGGTGCGGCTGGCTTCTCCTCTGCGGGCGCGGCGGGCTGTGTAGGCGTCGCCTGCGCGCAGGCGGAGAGAACCAGGGAGATCAGGATCAGGGAAGTCCAGAGTAGCCTTCTGAAGCTCATTACGTACCTCCTACGCTTGTAGTCGTGTGGATCGTTCGTCGTGCGCGTCTACGGAACGATAAGCCAACGATGCGCCTTGAGACACCACCTCCTTTCGTCGCAGCCTGTCCGGAAAGCGGGATGAGGCGCCGGACGAGTCGGCCGGCCGAGGGGATGGATGTGCTCCGGACACGCTCGGTGCTTCGTCAGGGAACGCGGGCCCGGATATCGCCTTGTGCGTCGCACCGTATGCCCCGATCGAGGATGGGGATGCCCTGCGTCCCCCGGCCGGTTATTTCCCTTTGGTGACGAGAAGCCCCTTGCTTCCCTTCGCCTTCCCCGCCGCCAGCTTGGGCGGCGTCATGTACGCTCGCTTGGAGTGGGTCAGCCGTGCGCCGACCAGCATCTCCGCCACCTTCAGGCTGGTGCGGGAGGGGTTCACGACCGGGATCCCCAGGGCGTCGGACAGGTCCTCCGCCACCATGAGGAAGCCCATGGTCATGCATCCCAGCACCAGCACGTCGGCGTCGTCCTCCTCCATGGCCCTGCGGCCCTCGGCGATCATCTTCTCCAGCGTGGCCTGGCGGTCGCGTGCCAGCTCCAGGACGGGCACATCGATGGCTCGCACCGAGGCCAGCTTCTCCCCCACGCCGGCCTTGCGCACCTGCCATCGCGTGGGCGCCACCACGCTCTGCATGATGGTGATGACGGAGAACTGGTGCCCCAGCATGGCGGCCGTCAGGAACGATGCCTCGCCCGGGCCCACCACCGGCATGGTCAGCATCTCCCGCATGGCGTCCAGCCCCGGATCGCCGAAGCAGCCCAGGATGGCCGCGTCGTAGCCCTGGGCCTCCATCTCCAGCATCAGCTCCACGGTCGCCGGGATGCTGATGTACTCCTCATACATGGACTCGATAGAGGCGGGCCCCTGGGGCACGTCCACGATGTCCACCTGGGTGCCGGGCGCGGCGAACTCCTGCAGGAGCCTGCCCCGTCGCTCCAGCTCGGCCTTGCCCTCGGGCGAGCTTCCCATGGGGCCCGGCACCACGTAGACGATGCGCATCATCACACCTCCTCTGTGAAGTACGGGCGGTCGTAGCGATCCCGGTGAGTGATGTCGACGATCGGCAGCCGGGGGCGCGGGGGCGGGTTCTCCGCCGGATACCCCACGGCCAGCAGGGCGAAGGGGCGGACGTGGCCGGGTAGCCCCAGGGCCCGGACGACCTCGTCCGGGCGGAGCCCGCCCACCAGGCAGGTCCCCAGCCCCATGGCCGTGGCGGCGATCACCATGTTCTCGGCTGCGATGGCGACGTCGACCAGCGCCCAGTACCGCTTGCCCTCCTGGCCGTAGCGAGCGCCGGTCCGCTTGGTGTCCACGCACAGGGCGATGAGCCCCGGCGCGTGGGAGATCCATCGCTGCGGATTGCCGGGGCCGGCGTGGTAGCCGCTGAACGTGGCGGCGACCAGCTGCTCCCGAACGTCCGGGTCCTCCACCACGACGAACTCCCAGGCCTGCATGTTGCCGCTGGTGGGGGCCAGGGTGGCGGCGCGCAGCAGGGGGACCATCCAGTCGTCCGGCAGCGGCCGATCGCGAAAGGCCCGAATGCTGCGTCGGCGGGCCAGGATGTCCATGACGAGGGCCAGATCGTCGGAGGGATCGGGCCCGGCCGGGGGATGCTTCGCCGGCTGGACCGGGCGTTCCGGGGCATCGGCGGGAGCGTCGGCCCAACGCTCTCGGTGCAGGAACTCCTCCGGGCTCAGCTTGGGCGGGGTCTCCAGGATGGCGTCATCGGCCGGGTAGCCCAGGGCCAACAGCCCGGCCGGCTCCACATACCACGGCAGCCCCAAGACGGCGCGCAGCGCCTCGTCGTCCACCTCTCGCACCCAGGCGCTGGCCACCCCGTGGGCCCACGCGGCCAGTCGCAGGTTCTGCACCGCCATCGCCACGTCCTGCTGGCCGAAGACGGCGCCGCGAGGTCCGAAGCGGGCCCGGGCTCGTTTTCCCTCCATCACCGGCGCCAGGATTAGCGGCGCGTCCGCCAGCCATCCCTGCGCCCCGTTGGAGCCGGGCGTCAGGATCGGGTCCAGGGTCGCCTGGACCAGGGCGGACTTTACCGCCGGGTCTGTGACGTGGATGACCTCCCAGCTCTGCGTGTTGGCCATGGAGGGCGCCTGGGCGAAGGCCGTCAGCAGCTCCTCCAACAACCCCTCGGGGAGCGGGTCCGGCCGGAATCGCCGCACGTTCACAATGCCCTGCATCAGGTGCAGGAGATCGCCTGGATCGGTCATGTTCCCCTCGGCTTGTGATGATCTTCGGTTAAGAGCATGCTCGGGCCGCGATCGCTCGTGCCTCTCGCAGCGCCCAGATGACCCGGTTGCGCCCGCGCACCAGGTGCGCCTGGGTGAAGCGGGCCATGTCGCTGTCGGGGTCCATCGTCCCCAGATCCATGATCGGCGCCAGATCGGGCAGCGGCGGGACGGAGACGGCCGGCTCGGTGCGGAAGCGGCCGTGGCGGGTGTAGTTGATGGGCACCAACACCCGGGCCAGCCGCAGCATGGCCTCGTTGTAGGGGCGGGGATCGTCGGCCTCGGCCGCCTGGGCGTGGAAGCGGACCAGCTCCTCCCGCAGCGCCTGGGCCTCCTCGGTGACGGGCGAGAGGTCGAATCGTCCCCGGCCCGCCTCCTGGTACCGGGCGAGCGTGCCCAGGAACTCGTCCGCCAGATGCACGAAGTTGAAGGGGTACAGCCGGGCGTTGGCCACCCGGCTGATGGCGGTCACGTACACGCGCAGGTCCCGCAGCAGGTTGTCCCGATCGGCCAGCTCCAGGGTGTCGTCCTCGGTGTGCCAGCCGATGTTCCCGCCGCACCCGCCGACCGGGTAGTAGCCCTTCTCCTCGATCAGCTCTTTGGGCATGGAGGACAGGAGCATGAAGAAGGAGGTGATGCCGATGTTGTTGAAGGAATAGTCCCCGGCCTGATAGGGGCGTCCTCCCTGGGCCTCCTTTCCCGTGGCGTCCCGGATGACTTGCTGGCAGAACGGTTCCGCCTCCGCCATCCACGAGATGTCATAGTATTCCGTGGCCCAGCGGCAGCCCGGGCTGTCGATGTTCACCTGGGCGATGCAGTTCTCCGCCAGGTCGATGGCGAAGGTGTCCGCATACCAGGTGGAGCCCGCGTAGCGGCCCGTGGAATGCCCCGGCCACCAGGCGATCCGGATGCTGCGCCTGAGCAGGCCCCGATGCTTCCAGAAGATCCGGGCCAGCTCCAGGAGCGTCGCATCCCCCACGGCGTTGTCGCCGATGCCCACGTCCCAGGAGTCGAGATGCCCGTGCACCAGGAGAAACTTCTCCGGCTCCTCCGTCCCCGGGATCTCGGCCACGACCAGCGGGCAGGTCATCCACCCTTCTGCCAGGTCGGTGTGGATGGTGACGTGCACAGGGCCCTGGGCCAGTGCGGCCTTCAGCGCCTCCCCGTCCGGGTGGTTGATGGCCACGACGGGGGTCTGGGGCTTGCGGGGGAGCGTGTCCAGATCGGGCGTGCCCCAGATGGTCGTGCAGATGCCCCAGTGGATGCGCTCGCCCGGGTTGATGTAGATCTGGCCGACGGCGCCCCGCTGCTCGAAGTCGTAAGCGGGGCCGGGGCCGCCGAACCCCTCCGCCAGCACGATCTTGCCGCGCACGTCCACGTCCGGGATCCCCGTGGGATCGAAGATCTCGTCGAAGAAGCGAGTCTCCGCAGGGGGGACGTAGACGAGCTCGCCGGTGAGCCCCTCGGGACCCGTGTTGGCGGAGAAGCTGGGGGCCTTGGCCTGGATGGTGCGCGATCCCCCTTCGATGGTGACGCTGGCCGAACGCGGGACGCTGAGATACAGCTCGGGCTCGTATACCGTGTGCGGCACGCCGAGCGCCTGTAGACGGTCGGCGATGTATTGGGCCGCGATGCGCTCGTCCTCGCTGCCCGATTCCCGGACGAGCGTGGATAACCGCTCGATGAGCGCCCACGGCTCCTCGATGGAGATCTCGTCGAGCAAGCGCTGTTCAACGGCCGGGACGGGCCCGGGATGGGGGTGATCCACGGTTCTCTCCTCCTCGTGCATGTGTAAGATGGCGATCTCCGCCCGGCCGCCTCGCGTCGCGATCTCGTCGCGGCGACGGGTATGGGACGGAGAGGTCGGTGGCTTGTATGGTATGGCCGCGCGCTTTCCCGTTCGATTCCACGTGAAATGGCTCCGCCGGGTGGTGCCCTTGGGGCGCAGCGTCACCGTCGCGAGCTGTGCGCTCGCCTGGAACGTCATGGGAGGTCAACGTTGACCGCAGGAGGACATCTTCGTCGGGAGGTATACGTTAGAGGATATGCCATGTGTGTGCTCTAAGAGATTGTAGCCTAGTGTGGAACGGATGTCAAACGCCGTTACACTCTGAAAAACAGAATCCGCCGGAAAAGCGAAAGCGGCGGGGGCTCCGCCGCTGTTGGGGGCTATATCATGACCGCGTTGCCTGGTGGGGAGGAGGCGTCACTCCATCGTTTCGCCTTTGATCCGCCGTCTCAGCCCGCCGGATCGCACCCATGCCTCGAACGCGTCCAGATCCGGCAGGACGACGTCGGAGAGGTGCTGCACCACCCAGTTCTCCTCTAATGGCGAGATGGAGATGATGATCCGGCCGCGTCGGTAGGCCTCGTACATCTCCATCGCGGTCCCCATGCTGGCCTGCGGGACGTACGCCACGACGACGTCCGATTCGCCCGCCGCGCGGGTCATCTCCAGCAGCGTTTGCTTGGCCCGGTCCGGCGGATAGTTCACGGAATCGGGATGCAGCGCCCAGGGGTCTATGATCTCCGCCTGTGGATGTGCCTCCTGGATCACCCTGGCGATCCGGCTTCGATAGTCTTGCGGGTGGAGTTCCAGCCCTGGATTGGATCCCTGCATGATCCCTGCGATGAATACCTTCATGGTTCCGTCTCCCCTCCCTGCTCCCCATGTGGTGACCGGGGCTTCCCCCGGAAAACAAAAGGCCGCCGACTTACACCGGCAGCCTCTTGCTCGCAAGATCCCCGCCGTGCCGTGTGCCAACGTGTTTTGAACCTGCTTTCGCAGGTGGGTGCCTACCGAGGGTTCCTGTCTTGCCACAACGGGCTATCACATTCCCCCTCTGGCAAACGGCTCCCTAAGTTTTGGTGTTGGCTCAAAACGGCTGCTTGGCATCACGGACACCGCAGGGTATCGCACCTCTAAAATACCACAACTCGCTTGGGTTGGCAAATAGCCCTTGCGGCCCAACCTCGTTCATCCATCATCCGTCGCCTGCAGGACGCGAGCCAGCTCCTCTGGAGAGACGGTGACGTTCCCCAGCCGACGTACCACGAGCCCGGCCGCCGCGTTGGCCAGGCGCGCCGCGATCGGCATCTCCAGCCCCGCCGCCAGCGCCAGCGTCATCACGGCGATCACCGTGTCTCCCGCCCCGGTGACGTCAAACACCTCCGATCGATTCGCCGCCGGGAGGTGGATCACGGGCCGGTCGTGGGCGGCGATGGTCATGCCCTCGGGTCCTCGGGTGATCACCAGAGCGCCCGCCCTCAGCCGGGACCGCAGCTCCGTCGCCGCCCGTTCGAGGTCTCGGTCTCCTGTCAGCGGGCGGCCCCATTGTGCCTCCGCCTCGGCCCGGTTGCACTTGACCAGGTCGAACCCGGGAAAGGCGTCCAGCCGGCCCTGGGAGTCCACTGTCAGCAGGAGGTCATGTTCACGGGCGGCATCCCTTGCCGCCTCCACCAGCGCGGGGACCACCACACCCGATCGATAGTCTGAGATGAGCAGCGCGTCCGCCTCGGCGGCCAGACGTCGGATATGCGTCTGGAGCTGCTCCAATGCCTCGCCGGCCACTGGCTCCCGCCGCACGCGATCGATGCGCGCCAGGTGTTGGGCGAAGATCAGGGATCCCTCCGCTACGATCCGGGTTTTCACCGTGGTACATCGTCCCGGGCTCACCACGACGCCGCTGGTGTCCAGCCCGGCCGCCGTCATCTGATCCATCAGCCGGCGGGCGTCGGCGTCGTCCCCCACCAGGCCGACCACGGCCGCCTGTCCTCCCAGGGCTGCCACGTTGTGCGCCGGGTTGGCGGCGCCTCCCGGCACGGTGAAGCTGCGCATGTACTCCAGCACGGGGACGGGCGCCTCCCGGCTCAGCCGCGTGGCCCGCCCGACCAGGTACTCATCCAGGATCAGGTCGCCGATGACCACAACCCGGCGTCCGGCCAGTCGTCTGACGAGGGCCGTCGTCTCCGTCACCATGCTCTCTCTCCCAGGATGCGCTCCGCCATCACCCGGATGGCGAAGTGGGGTAGGGCCAGCATGCGCCGCCACCGCCACGGCTGCCGGGCCAGCCGGTAAAGCCACTCCAGTCCCATCTGCCGCATCCGGGGCGGCGCCCGTTTGACCACGCCGGCGATGAAATCGAACGCCCCTCCGACCCCCATCATCACGGGGACCGCCAGTGCGTCCCGGTGTCGGGCGATCCACAGATCTTGCTCGGGCGCGCCGTAGGCCACGAATAGCATGTCCGGCTCCGCGATCCGCACACGTCGCACGATCTCAGGAGCCTCGTCGTCGGCGGGTGATCCGGGATATGTGCCCGCGATGCGGAGTGCGGGGTGGCGGTCTTGCAGGATCTCGGCGGCTCGTCGGGCGACGCCCGGCTGCGCGCCCAGGAAGAAGAGGCTCCAGCCCTCCTGGGCCGCTCGCCCGGCGATGCGGGGCAGCAGGTCGGAGCCGGCCACCCGCTCCGGCAAGGGGCGTCCCAGGATCCGCCCCGCCCAGAGCAGCCCGATGCCGTCGGCCAGGCAGAGGTCGGCCGCCTCCAGGGTGGCGCGAAACTCCGGGTGGCTGCGAGAGATCATCACATACTCCGGGTTGACGGTGACGACGTGATGGGGGGTGCCCTGGGCCACGAACTGTCCCAGGCGCTCCAGCGCCTCCTCCATCGTTAACGGATCCACCCGGACGCCCAACACACGCCAGTCGCTCATCCCGTGGGCTTTCCTCCGTGCTCGCTCCATAGCTCCAGTGCGGCCTCGATCACCATCTCCGGCGTCACCCCGGCCATACAGGCGCGTTGCGGGCATCCATCGCGCGCGCCCACCCGCGTCCCGATGTACGAACAGGGGCTGCATGGGATGCCGGTTCGCACGATCCGTGTTCGCTCCGGCGGCGCCCACGGTGCCCATGCCCGATGATTGGATGGGCCGAAGATGGCGACGACGGGAACGCCCACGGCGGCTGCCAGGTGCATCACGCCGGAGTCCGCTCCGATGAACAGGCGGCTGTGGCGCAGCACGGCGATCAGATCAGGCAGGTCGGTTTTCCCTTGCAAGTTGAGCGCCGGATGATGCATGGCCTGCATCACGGCCGGACTGTCATCGGCTTCCGTGCCCACGAGGACGACGCGTATCCTCAGCCGGTCGACCAAGGTGTCCGCCACGGCCGCGAACCGCTCCGGCGCCCAGCGGCGGGCCCGGCTGTAGCCGCCCGATCCCGCGTGGATCACGATGTACGCACGCGGATCATCCCCTAGAAGCCTGGCTGCTCGCTCGTCCTCATCCGGTCGCTGGGGCACGGTCAGGGAATCATCCTCCACGTCCGCTCCCAGGGCCTGAGCGATCGCCAGGGCGTATTCCACCTCGTGCCGTTTGCCGAACCCCTGGTCGGGCACGGGGCGTGTGAGCCAGCCGTGTCCCCGGCCGTTGTCCAACCCGGCGATCCACGGCGCCCCGGTCGCCGTCGCCAGCAGTCGCCATTTCAGCGCGCCATAGCCGGTGCTGAGATGATGGAACAGTGCCACCGCGTCGTAGCTGGCCGATCGCAGTGTTGTGTATAGTCCTATGAGCCGCCGCCATCGGTCGGGGCGCCAGAGCGAGCGAGGATCGTCGTAATCGTGCTTGGGGAAGGGGATGATCCGATCGGGTAGCTCCAGGCGGGCGATCAGCGGGGCGGTGTGGGGGGTGACCAGCACATCCAGCCGGGCGTGCGGATAGCTCGCCCGCAGCGCTCGCAGGGCGGGAGTGCAGAGCAGCACGTCCCCCATGTCGGCCAGCTTCACCGCCAGGATCCGCTGGAGGGAGGGCATCATGGTGTCCTCCCCACGCGCTCCAGGATGTCCAGCACCTGACGCGCCGTCCGATCCCAGGAGAAGCGCCGCACATTGTCACGTCCGCGCCGGATCAGGTCCTGACGCAGGTCTGGGTCGGACAGAAGCCTGCGCAGTCCCGCCGCGATGGCTTCCTCGTCCTCGGGATCCACGAGCCAGGCCGCGTCGCCGGCCACCTCCGGCAACGAGGAGACGGTGGAGGTGAGGACCGGTACGCCGCATGCTTGCGCCTCCAACACCGGGAAGCCGAACCCTTCGTATAGGGAGGGGTAGGCGAAGATCTGGGCGCCGGAGATCAGGGCGGCCAGATCCTCGTCGGCGACATAGCCGGGGAAGCGCACCCGCTGCTCGATCCCCAGCCGCCGGGGTTCGGCCAGGATGGGGGCGGAGAGCCAGCCCGGCCGGCCGGCTATCACCAGCTCCAGGTCTGCGGGTATGGCCTCGTCCTGTGCGATCACCCGGGCGAACGCCCGGATGAGCCGAATCAGGTTTTTCCGTGGCTGGAGGGTTCCCACATAGAGGATGTAATGTGGGCCGATGTTATAGCGCGCCCTCGCCGCCGCCAGCGCTGCAGGGTCTCGCACCTGTTGCAGTGACTCGTCTCGGCCGGGGTAGGCCACGATCACCTTGTCGGGGTTTACGTGATAGGTGGACATCAGGTCGTCTCGTGTTGCCTGGGAGTCGGCCAGAATCATGGTGGCCGCGCGCGCGTTCCAGCGCGTGGACCATTCCAGGTAGAGCCGTTGACGCCACGGGTGGGCTTCGGGGTGATGGCGGTAGCCCAGGTCGTGCACCGTGACGACGGTGCGGCGCGGCCTCCAGAGGGGAAGCACGTGCGCGGGCACGAGCAGGATGTCCGGCGGCCGGGTGAGCATCTCCCAGCTCAGCCTCAGGTGGGTCCACAGGCGTGGCATGGGGATCACGCGCCAGCTCACCCGCTCGTGGGTTTCGATAAGCCCCGGCGGGGGCGGCGATGGGCCGTACAAACGCCACTGATGTCGCCGATCCAGGGCCAGCATGTGGCGGATCAGCTCCAGGGAGTACCGCTCGGTGCCGGTGCGTTGTGCGCGCAACGCCCGGCTGGCGTCCACTCCGATCAGCATCGGCCTGTCGGGCGGTCCGCCGGCCGCGTTCAATCCATCTGCCATTCGGGCCTTGGCTCGAGCTTGGCCACCCGGCGGGCATGTCGGCCGCCGTCGAATGAGGCTCGGATCCACGTGTGTACGATGTCCAACGCCCGCCCTGTGCCGATCACGTGGGCGCCCAGGCAGAGGATATTGGCGTCGTTGTGCTCACGGCTGATCCGGGCCATGTAGGCGTCGGTGCAGACGGCTGCCCGGATGCCCGGGTATCGGTTGGCGGCGATGCTCATGCCGATGCCGGTGCCGCCGATCAGGATGCCGAACGTGCACTCCCCCGCCTGAAGCCGTTGCACGACTTTGTGGGCGTAGTCTGGATAGTCCACCGAGTCGTCCGTATGGGGGCCCAGATCCTCCACGTCGAATCCTTCCATGCGCAGAAAGGCGATGATCTCCTTCTTCAGATCCAGCCCGGCGTGATCCGATGCCACCGCGACACGCATGCGCAGACCCTCCCCATTGAGATCCATGCGGTGGAATTATAGCATGTCGCGAGGCCGACGCCAATCGGTGTGTGGCGGGGGCTTTGAGAGGCGCGGCCCTTGCCGCTGTCCTCGGGCGCCCGTGAGGGCCGCCCTATTCGCATCAACTGAACAGCATAGGCGAGGCCCCCGCCTGTCGCTTTTCCCCTCTTCTCGCCCTTTCCCTGCCTGGTTGGGGCTTTGGCCGGTGGCCTCCGGCCCCACGGGGCAGGTGAGGGGCTGAAAATAGAGTTCTTCGGAGGGGCTGCCGCCCCTCCGAGCCACCCCAGAGATGCAGGGCTACGTTTCCGTACCGCTTAACTTGATACCAATGGGCGCCCGTGAGGGGCGCCCCTATAACGTCCGTTTTCAAAACTTTCAGGAGGGGGCGAATTGTGGAAACCGCCCTGCCTACTGTGCTCCTTGGAGAAAGGGAGAGCGGGGGAGGGCTTGGCGCAGATTCCCTCGTTTACTCCACAGGGTGGAGATAGGGAAGCACCTCCGCCAGCATGGTCCGGGTGATCGGCCCCGGTCGCAGCAGGCGGGGCGGGTCGGTCGTGAGGTCCAGGACGGTAGAGGGAACTCCCCCGGGACACGGGCCGCCGTCGAGGATGAGGTCGATGTTGGGCCCGATCTGCTCGTCCACCTCCTGGGCGGTGACCGCGTCGGGCTCGCCGGAGCGGTTGGCGCTGGTGGTCGCCAGGGGGGCGCGAAGGAGTCGCGCCAGCCCCTGGGGGATCAGGTGGTCGGGGATGCGCACCGCTACAGAATCCCCGCCGGCGATCACCGGCTTGGGCACGCGAGGATGTGCCGGCAGGACCAGGGTGAGCGGCCCCGGCCAGAAAAGCTCCGCCAGGTCCCAGGCCATCTGAGGGATCTCTCTGGCGACGAGCTCCATGTCCTCGGGATCGGCTAGCAGCAGCGGGATCGGCCGATCGGTCGGCCGCCCCTTGGCTTGATAGATGCGCTCGACCGCCCGGGGGGAGAAGGCATGAGCGGCCACGCCGTACACCGTGTCCGTCGGAAAGGCTACGAGTCCGTTGGTACGCAGAACCTGTGCCGCACGATCCAAGGCCTCATCTAACGCCTCGGAATCCGATGCCAAAACGATCTCAGCCATGGAGTACTCCGTCGAGAATGAATCGTGCGATCACGGCAGCTACGCCGTCCTCGTCGATGGGAGGGGCTATCCAGTCCGCAGCGGCCTGGACGCGCGCGTTCGCCTGTCCCATCGCGATCCCCAGGCCGGCCCACTCGATCATCGCCAGGTCGTTCTCCGCATCTCCCACGGCGATCACCTGCTCCCTGGGGATTTCCCACGTCCTGGCCAGCCAGGCCAGAGCCGCCCCCTTGGTAACCCCGGGGGCGGTGATCTCCACGAACTTAGGATCGGAGCGGACGATCTGGGCCTGTTCGCCGAAGGCGGCGTGCCACGCTGCCTCCGGCTGTTGTGAGGATCGCTCGTCTTCCGGCAGGAAATCGATGAACTTGAGCACCCGGCGGATCCGGCCGGAGTTCAGCCGTTCCGCCAGCGAGGGAACCTCTCGCGCCGGAAGCCCGATCCAGCGATCGTACATGGCGTCCGGGTGATGTCGCTTCTCGATCCACATCTGTCCGTCTGCGAACAGCAGCAGGTGGCGCTGATGCGCCCGCCCCCATCGGGCCACCTGGACGGCCAGCTCGATGGGCATCGTCCGCTCGTAGAGCACCTCGCCCGATCCGGGGAGGCAGATCATCCCGCCCTGGTAGCAGATGACGGGATCGCTCAGCCTCAGGTGATGGGCGTAGCGTAATGAGGGCGCCTCCGCCCGGCCGGTGGCCAGGATGACGCGGACGCCCCGTCCCCGGGCCTGATGGAGGCTCTGGATCACCGTCGGACTGATGTGGCCGTCCCCGGCCATCAGGGTCCCGTCCAGGTCAACGGCCAGGATCTTCCAGTTCACCGCACGACCCTTCCGTGAGCGGGCGTGCACGCCGGTTCGCAACCCTCACGTGACGATGCGGACGATGCGGTCCAGATCGGCGTAGTCCCGAACCACATCCACGCGAGCCCATGGGAAGTGGCGCAGCGCCATGCGGCGCACCGCCTCCCCTTGATCGTGGCCGATCTCCAGCAGGATCACTCCCTGCGGCAGCAGCCAGGAGGGTGCCTGGGCCAGCAGGCGATCGATGACCGTCAGCCCGTCGGGCCCGCCGTCCAGCGCCAGGCGGGGCTCGTACTGTCGGATGTCGGGCGCCAGCGTGGTCCAATCCGTCTCCGGCACGTAGGGCAGGTTGGCGATGATGAGCTCCACCGGCTCCGAGAGCGGGGCCAGCAGATCCCCCTGCAGGAGCGTCACCTGTTCGCCTACGCCGTACCGCCACACGTTCTGTGCGGCCACGTCCAGCGCATCCTGGGAGATGTCGATCGCGTACACGTGCACCTTGGGGCACTGAACCGCCAGCGTGACGGCGATGGCGCCGCAGCCCGTGCCCACGTCTGCCACCCGCAACCTGCGCTCGACGTTGGCATCCCCGTTGCGGGCGTCGAACCAGCTCAATGCCTCAATGGCTTGCTCCACCAGGACCTCGGTCTCCGGTCGCGGGATCAGCACCCTTCGGTCTACGATGAAATCCAGCCCGTAGAAGGACTTGCGTCCGACCAGATAGGCCACGGGCTCGTGCTGTGCCCTGCGCACGACCAGGGACTCGAAGGTCGCGATCTCCTCCGGTAGGAGCTTGCGCTCGGGATGTGCGTACAGCCAGGTGCGGCTGACGCCCAGCGTATGGGCCAGCAGCACCTCCGCGTCCAGCCGGGCGGTCTCGCAGCTTGCCTCCTTCAGGCGTTGTTGGGCTGCCGTCAACGCCCGGCCTACCGTCGTCTCCCTCGCCAATCGCCATTTCACAACACCTAATGGTACTACATACTGTGCCTGGGTTCCATGCTCCCGGTCATCTCGGCCGTCCCACCTTCGGGACAGAGCGGGTCGTGCATTGACCTGCATCTTCTCCGTTTCCTCCAACTCATGTTCCTCGCTTTCAGGGAGTTACACCTCGTGAGTGGCTTGGAGGCGCTCCGCCTGATCGGCGGCTGCCAGCGCCTCGATGAACTCATCGATCTCCCCATCCAGAATTTCTTCCAATCGATAGGATGTCAGCCCGATCCGATGGTCTGTGACCCGATTCTGGGGGAAGTTGTAGGTCCGTATCTTCTCGCTGCGATCGCCTGAGCCGACCTGCAGGCGGCGTGCCGTCGTGACCTGGTCCATCTGCTTTTGTCGCTCCAGGTCGTACAGCCGGGCGCGCAGGATCGCCATGGCCCGCATGCGGTTTTGGAGCTGCGAACGCTCATCCTGGCAGGTGACGACGATGCCGGTGGGCAGGTGGGTGATGCGTACCGCCGAGTCCGTGGTGTTCACGCTCTGGCCGCCATGCCCCGTGGAGCGGTACACGTCGATGCGGAGATCCTTGGGATCGATCTTGACCTCCACCTCGTCCATCTCCGGCAGCACGGCCACCGTGGCCGTGGACGTGTGAATGCGGCCGCTGGCCTCCGTGGCGGGGACTCGCTGCACCCGGTGCACGCCGCTCTCGTACTTCAGACGGCTGTAGGCGCCCTTGCCCTTCACCTCGAAGATGATCTCCTTGAAGCCGCCGATGCCCGTCTCGTTGGCGCTCAGCACCTGGGTCTTCCACCCCTGCTTCTCCGCGTAGCGCGTGTACATGCGGAACAGGTCCGCGGCGAAGAGCCCGGCCTCGTCGCCTCCGGCGCCCGCCCGGATCTCCATGATGACGTCCTTCTCGTCGTTGGGGTCGCGCGGCAGGAGCAGCATGCGCAGGCGTTTCTCCGTCTCCTCTCGTTCTTTCTCCAGGCGATGGATCTCGTCCTTGAGGAACTTCACCATCTCCGCGTCCGTCTCGTCCTCCAGCATCTGGCGCGCCTCTTCGATCTGCTCGTTCAGCGACTTCCAGTGTCGATAGGTCTTGACCGTCTCCTCGATCTCCGCCTGCTCCTGCGCCAGACGAGCGACCCGCGCGTGATCCGTGACGACCTCCGGATCCGCCATCAGTCGCGATAGCTCCTCATATCGCTCTTCGATTCGTTCTACCTGCTCAAACATCACTTTCCCTTCTTCACGTCCGTAGGCAGGCGACTGAAACGCTTACAAAGGATACGATACGGCAGGAATCGCTCCCTGGCAATGGACCAAACGGCCATGTCCAGGCCGCTGGGAATGGGAATGCGCCGCGATCCCCACCCGTCGCAGAGAGGTCCTCACCCGGGGCCTGTCCTGCCGTCGGCTTGTGAGACTGAATTCCTGGGGTCGCTCAACCCTCTTTGAAGACCGGCAGATGTCCCAGCGCGATCACGTTCGGCCAGGCGTCCTCGTCACCCTCGGTGAAGACGGCTGCCTCGGCCACCACGGTGCCGCCGGCCTCAGCGACCAGCTTGCGCATCCCCTCCAGGGTGCTCCCCGTGCTCACCACGTCGTCCACCAGGATCACTTTCTTGCCCTCGATCAGGGAGCGATCCTTTCCATCCAGCCACAGCGTCTGCGGCTTGCCCGTCGTAATGGAAACGACTTCCACGCTCAGAGAGTTCACCATGTACGGCTTGCGGATCTTGCGCGCCACCACATATGGGATGCCCATGCGGACCGAGAGGGCGTGGGCCAGCGGGATCGACTTGACCTCGGGCGTCAACAGCGTGTCCGCATCCTGGGGCAGCCGCTTGGCCAGCTCCGTCGCGGCGGCCTCGACCACCTCCGTGTCGCCCAGCATGTTAAAGATGGCGATGGAGACGCCCGGCGCCACCTCGAACAAGGGGAGATGGCGGGTGACTCCGGCCACCTGGACGGTGTAGAATTTCTGATCGGTTGGCTCGCTCATGACTCTTCCTCCGCGGTGTCGATCTGTCCGGTTATGCCGTGGCTGTAGAGCCCATCGCAGGCGCAGCATTGTACCATAAAAGTACGCATTTCATGAAACGATGTGTTTTCAGGTGGTCTCCCTTTCTGGCGTTGGAGGGCTCACAGGAGGCCATCTCGTAAGCCCGTTCCTATGGACCTTTTCCCCGACGGGGGATTTATCCGCCGCCGCTTTGTGGGCAGGGGCGATGCATGAATCGCCCCTGCCCCGGCAACGCCCATGAGGGAGGCTACCTGTTTTCGCCTGCCTCACAAAAAAGCGCCAGCCCGAGGCTGGCGCCTGGGGGGTTCGGGTTCATGCGGGCTACGGGGCGGGGACGGTGGCCGTCACCGTCTCCGTGCCGAAGGGGGCGCTGGGCAGTTGCATGAGCATGCCCATGCGCATGCGGGCCAACACCACCAGTTGCGGATCCTTGTCCGCTGCCAGATCGGCCGCCTTTTGGAACTCCTGGATCGCCTCGTAATTCTTCCCCAGGACCTCGTACGCGCTGGCGAGCACGAAGTGCGCCCGTGCCGAATCCGGCTCCAGCTCGATGGCCTTCTTCGCATCGGCCGCCGCCTTCTCCCCCTCCCGGACCTGGGAATATACCTGCCCGCGCGCCAGGAGGAATTCCACCTCGGAGTCGGCGAGCTGTCGCGCCCTCGCGAAGGCCTCCTCTGCGCCGGCCTGGTTCCCCTGCTCTTCACGCACCACGCCGAGCCACGTCCAAAGCACGAGGTCATCGGGCGTGTATTCCAGCGCCTGCAGGAACTGCTGCTCGGCCTCCGCCCATTGCCCATCCATGACCATGCGCTCCGCGGCGAGTTGCAGCTCATGCGCCTTTTCCACCCGGGGATCGGTCGGGAACAGGCGGGTCAGGATCAAATAGGCGGCCGCTCCCAGGATCACCACGAGGCTCACCGTGATCGCGATCCGCCGGACGCGCGCTCGGGTGCGCTCCAGCACGTATTGATCCAGCCACCACCACCAGTGGGACTCGTCGGGGCGCACTTCCTCGCGCCGCTTGGCCAGCCCCAACTTCACCTTGCGGACGATGATGCCCGCCTTGCTTCGGACCATCCCCTCGACGCTTTCCAAGCGTGTGCGCTCGGGGCGCAGGTCCATGCCGTCCGCTTCCAGGTCCTCTATGAGAGCCACGATCCGGTCGAGCCATTCCAGCAGCTCGAATACCTCGTCGGTGCTGGCGCTGCTCACGTTCGCCACACGACGCTCCACGCGATCCAGCAGCTCGCGCAGCTCATCCGCGGGGGTCAGTTTGCCGGTCTCAATTACCTGTACCATGGATCACGCCACCTCCGCGATGGGATGTGGTGACTTCGGCGAGAACCGGTCTGGCGCTCGTGAAAAGGGCGGCCTCCTGCGTCCCGGACGGATCCGCCCGGATGGATCGAGATCAGTCCTCTTGCGGTCCCTCTCGGTGCATCTCCGTCCACACCCGCCCGATGCCCGACTTGATCTGGGACTCGATCCGGGACCTGCGCTCACGCGGGATGGGGAACCAGGTGATCAGATCGCCGACGAGTAGGTTGGCCGTCTCCTGCTTGCTCTTTCCCGCCCGGTAGAGGGAGCGCACGCGAGAGCGCATGTGCCGGATGTATTCCGACATACGCTCGGTGGCCTCTCGGCCGCATACCGGGCCGTGGCCCGGCACGATGTATTCGGCGTTCAGGCGGCGGATATACGTCAGCCCCTCCAGCCATTCCTTGGAGTTGGCCTGCCCCATGTAGGGGTGCTGATCGACCCACACGGCATCGCCCACGAAGGCCACCTTCTCGGCCGGGAGCCAGACGATCGATGTGGCGGGGGTGTGGCCTCCCACCCAGATGATCCGGATCTCTCGTCCGCCCAGGAAGAGATACATCCGCTTGCTGAAGGTCAGCGTCGGCTTGATGATCTGCAGGTCGAGGAACTGCGCCTGGATCTCCGGCTCTCGTCGGAAGGAATCGTACACCCGCTGCTTGAAGTTCTCCGTGTAGCCGTTCATGTGCTTCCAGGCGATGTCGTGCGCGATCACCGGCGCCGGCTGGAACCATTGGTTACCCAGGATGTGGCCGCGGTGGTGGTCGGTGTTGATCACGTACAGGATGGGCTTCCCGCCGCTCAGGCGCTCGATCGTCTCCCGCAGGGCTCGGGCCTCGGCCGGGATCTGCGGCGTGTCCACGACCACCGCTCCCTCATCCGTCAGGATGAAGCCGGGATTCGATCCTCGGAAATCGGTTTCCGCAAACACCCCGGGGGCCAGTTCTTGCATATCTTCCTCCAACCTTCAAACGAGTTCGCCGGCTCCTTTATTTGAAATGGGCGGTCAATTGATCGCGTAACACCGCCGTGGCGGCCTCCAGCGCCTCGTCCAGCCGCCCGGCGTCCCCCCCGCCCCCCTGGGCCCAGTCCGGCCGCCCGCCGCCGCGTCCGCCGCACACCTGGCACGCGGCGTTGAGCGCGGCCCGCATGTCCGCCGATACGTCCTGGCTGCGGGCGAAGATGAGCTGCGGGCGATCGCCGCCCCAGGCCAGCAGCGCGACCGTCCGGGGGTGATCGCGAAGGACCTGAGCCACGCTGCGCACCCAGGCGGGCGGGCGGTCTCGGTACACCCGGGCGACGACACGGACCTCGCCCACCGCAGGGGCGGCCTCTCGTAGCGCCCGGGCCTCGTAATCGGCCAGGATCCCCTCTGCCTCTCGCAGCGCCCGGCGGGCCTCCCGTCCCTCCTCCTCCAGCCGATCGATGGCCTCCTCGATCTCTCCCTCGGCGCAGGTGAACCGGCTGACCAGACGATGGACCAGGGCGTGTTTGCGGGCGTAGTCCGCCAGCGCCCGCAGGCCACACAGGAAGGTCACGCGGGTCTCCTCGCCGCGCCGTTCGGTCTTGATGATCTTGATGGGGCCCACCTCTCCCGTGGCTCGCACGTGGGTGCCGCCGCAGGCGGACCAGTCAAATCTCTCGATCTCAACGATGCGTACGTCCTTTTCGACCTTGGGCGGCCGCCGCAGTGGGAGTGTGGCCAGCTCTTTCGGCGAGACCAGGGAGACCCGTACCGGTCGGTTCTCCAGGACGATGCGGTTGGCCTCCCTCTCGACGGCGTCGAGGGTGGCTGCGTCCAGGTCGATCCGATTCAGGTCGATGGTGGAAGCCTCCGCCCCCAGGTGGAATCCCACCGTGGCCGCGTCGGCGACCCGGATGAACGCCTGGGAGAGGATGTGCTGTCCGGTGTGCTGCTGCATGTGATCCCATCGACGCGCCCAGTCGATCAGGCCGTGCACGTGGTCTGCCGATAGATCGGCCTCCAACACATGCCACACGCGGCCGTCCACCGTCCGCACGTCCACGACGGCCACATCGTTGAGGGTGCCCCGGTCGGCCGGCTGGCCGCCTCCCTCCGGGTAGAAGGCGGTGCGGTCCAGCACCACCGCCGGGGCATCCCCGATGCGTCCGCGCTCGACGACCGATGCCTCGAACTCCGTCAGGTACGCGTCGTGATAGTACAATCGCTCCGTCACGTCCTGTGACCTGTCCCCCATGCGTTATGCTTTCGTCCACTCGGTGTGGAAGACGCCCGGCTGATCCACGCGCTCGTAGGTGTGGGCGCCGAAGTAGTCGCGTTGCGCCTGGATCAGGTTGGCGGGCAGGCGGGCGCTGCGATAGCCGTCGAAGTAGGCCAGCGACGCGCTGGTGGCGGGTGTCGGGATGGCCAGATCGACGGCTGTGGTGACCACCTGTCGCCATTGGGCCTCCCGGGCGACGAGATCGTCCCGGAACTTGGGGGCCACCAGCAGGTTGGCGAGGTCGGGATCGGCGTCGAAGGCCGCCCGCATGTCGTCCAGGAAGTCGGCCCGGATGATGCAGCCCGCCCGCCAGATGGCGGCGATCTCGCTCAGGTTCAGGTTGTAGTCGTATTCCTGGGAGGCCGTCCGCAGCAGCGCCATCCCCTGCGCGTAGGAGCACACCTGGGAGGCGTAAAGGGCGGCCCGCAGCGCCTGGATCAGGGACTCGCGATCGCCCTGATAGTCCCGCTGCGGCTGGGGGATGAGCTGCGCTGCCGCCACGCGCTCATCCTTGTACGCGGAGAGGATGCGGGCCTCCACCGCCGCGTCGATGGTGGGCGTCGCGACGCCCAGGTCGAGGGCGTTTTGCGAGGTCCACTTGCCGGTGCCCTTCTGGCCCGCCTTGTCCAGGATTACGTCCACCATCGGTTGTCCCGTCTCCTCATCGACCCGGGCCAGGATGTCGGCCGTGATCTCGATCAGGAAGGAGGAGAGCTCGCCCCGGTTCCACTCGGCGAAGATGGGGGCCATCTCGGCGGGGGACATCCCCAGCGCCGTGCGCATGATGTCGTAGGTCTCGGCGATGAGCTGCATGTTGCCGTACTCGATGCCGTTGTGGACCATTTTGACGTAGTGGCCTGCTCCCCCCGGGCCGATGTAGGTGACGCAGGGCGCGCCGTCCTTGGCTTTGGCGGCGATGGCGGTGAAGATCGGTTCCACCAGCTCATACGCCTCGCGATCGCCGCCGGGCATGATGCTGGGGCCCAGGAGGGCGCCCTCTTCGCCTCCGGAGACGCCCGCGCCGAGGTAGCGGATCCCACCCTGGGCCAGCTCTCGGGCGCGGCGCTCCGTGTCCAGGAAGAAGGAGTTGCCGCCGTCGATGATCACGTCGCCCGGCTCCAGGAGCGGTTTGAGCGCTTCGATGACCAGGTCCACGGGCCGGCCGGCCTGCACCATGATCATGATCTTGCGCGGCCGTTGGAGCGCCTCCACCAGCTCCTCCAGGGTGCGCGCCAGGTACAGGCGCTTGCCCGGATGGGCTGCCACGAAGGCCTCCGCTTTCGACGTCGTCCGGTTATATACCGCCACGGCGAAGCCGTTTCTCTCCATGTTCAGGACCAGGTTCTGGCCCATGACGGCCAGGCCGATCAAGCCGATGTCATACTTTGCCATTTGATCCTCCGAGTCGGTGTCTTCTGAGAACGCCGCTTCGCGCTCGCCCTGACCTCGGGCGGGGCGAGGAGCGCGCGTGTGTTTCTGTCGTTCCCACGGGGTCACGTGGAACTTGTTGAGAAACGCACGCCGATTGTAACACACGCAGGGGAAAGCTACAATGACCTGCGCCGGGGGAAGGACGTTGCCGTCCCCTCGGGGACGTTTCCCTGGCCGGGATGGTGGATTCCTCACCCCCCAGCTCGCTTGGGAGCGGATGCGTTGCTTCAATGACCCCGGTTCGGCGACGCTACGCCCGGCATAACGTATTCGCTCGTACCTTTCAGCTGTGCACTTTCCATAGCCCCAAAGGTTTGCCTGTTCGATGGAGGTTGACTTTCCCGTGGGGCCGTGTATACTGCTTTGTGCATTCCATGGACCTTATGCGCTTGGCTTCTTTCCCTCTTGTGTCCCCCTCAGGCGCACATATGGCTATCACCGGGCGGTCTCACGGAACGGCTATCCCACTGGTGTCTCGTCAGGATAGAGGGACCGGCAGCACTTCTCTGACAGATATCCTACGGAACGCAGCGCGTGGTATCGCCTCTGGTCCCCGATTCGTTTGAACGATGAGAAGCCGTCGCTTTGAGGGTAGCCGCTCCGGCTGGTGGCCCTGCACTCCACCTGATGTTTGCCTCACCGATTCACCTCGGATGCGCTCTCGGGAGGAGACGGATAGCTCCCCCGCTGGAATGAGCTCTTGTGTTGTTCCGCTATCCTTTCGAAGTGGAGGTCGATCCATGTCTCGTCTGCGCTTGCTGGTCTTCCTGATCTTGCTCGCCCTCTTGCTCGTCCCCGTCGGCGGCCAGATGGCTCGCGCTCAGGATGCCGTCCCCGTTGTGGAGGAGCCGGGCGTCCTGGATGAGGGAGCGTCGGCCGGGCTTTTCGACGCCGCAACGGCCGTCTCGGCCGTGTCGTCTGCCTTCTCCGGCGGCCCTTCCTATGATAGCGGCTGGGTATCTCTTGCTCCGGGGGGCAGCCGTACCCTGTTCCATAACCTGGGTGGCAACGTCGATGATTACGTGGTGGTGATGGACTACAGGGCCGACGATGTCAACGGCATCAACCAGCGCTATTACGGCGGTGCCGATTTTGGAACCAAGCCGGCTCCCGGTCACAGCGCGAACGATCGAGTGGGCGCGTATTGGCGCAGCCTGACCAGCTCCACCGTCACCGTCTACCGTCGGCCGGAGGACACCTACGCGGACCGGGTGCGCGTTCGCATCTGGGTTGATCCCAATCCGGACTATGACAGCGGCTGGATCGGTCTGACGCCTGGCGCCTCGGCTACTACCCTCAACCACGGGGTGGGGGGGGATGCGGACGATTATGTGGTGGACATGCAGTACCGAAGTAGCGGCAGCGGGGTGAACCAGCGCTACTACGGCGGTGCGGATTTCGGCTCCAAAGCCTTTAATGGCACTCGCAATAATGACCGGGTGGGCGCCTACTGGCGCAGCCTGACCAACTCCACCATCACGCTCTTCCGCCGGGCGGAGGATAACTACGCAAGCCAGGTGCGCGTTCGCATCTGGAAGCGGCCCCGACCCACGTACGACAGCGGCTGGGTGAGCCTGAGCCAGAATCAGGCGAAGACCCTGATCCACAGCATCGGCGGTGATCCGAACGATTACGTGGTGGACATGCAGTATCGCAGCGGTGGGAACGGGGTGAACCAGCGCTACTACGGCGGCGCGGACTTCGGCGCCAGCCCCGCGCCGGGGACCAGTGAGAACGATCGGGTGGGCGCCTACTGGCGCAGCCTGACCCGCTCCACGGTCACCGTCTACCGTCGATCGGAGGACCTCTACGCTTCGGAGGTGCGCGTTCGCATCTGGCGTTACTGGAGGCCTCGAACGCCGGACTACGACAGCGGCTGGGTGGGTCTCTCGGCGGGATCCTCGGCGAGGACGCTGATCCATAACCTGGGTGGCGATGCGGATACGTACCTGGTGGACGCCTGGTACAGGGCCAGCGACAGCAATGGGGTCAACCTGCGCTACTACGGCGGCGCTGATTTCGGGACCAAGCCGGCCCCCGGCCACAGCGCGGAGGACCGGGTGGGCGCGTATTGGCGCAGCCTGACCAACTCCACCATCACGCTCTTCCGCCGGGCGGAGGACAGCTACGCTAGGTGGATGCGCGTTCGCATCTGGAAGATGCCCGTGCCGGACTATGACAGCGGCTGGGTGAGCCTCAGCCAGGGGCAGGCCAAAACCCTCTCTCACGGCCTGGGGGGAAGCACCAACGATTATCTGGTGGACATGCAGTATCGGAACGGGGGCAGCGGGGTGAACCAGCGCTACTATGGCGGCGCGGACTTCGGCACCAAGCCTGCGCCGGGGACCAGCGCGAACGACCGGGTGGGCGCCTACTGGCGCACGCTGACCACCTCCTCCGTCACCGTCTATCGCCGGCCGGATGATGCCTACGCTTCGGAGGTGCGCGTTCGCATCTGGCGTATAGCCAGGCCGGACTATGACAGCGGTTGGGTGATCCTGAACCAGAATCAGGCCAGAGCCCTGGCGCATGGTTTGGGGGGAAGCGTCGGCACGTACTTCCTCACCATGTGGCAGGGGGATATCGGCTTCAACGGCGTGAATCAGCGCCACTTCGGCGGTGCGGATTTCGGGACATCCCCGCCCAGCGGATATGGCGAGAATAATCGCGTGGGGGCGTATTGGCGCACCCTGACGGACTCTTCCGTCACCCTCTATCGCCGTCCCGAGGATGGGTTCGCCGATAGGGTGCGGGTGCGGATCTGGGACTATGGTAAGCGGGTCTATATGCCCTCGGTGATGAAGTAGGGGGCGCGTGGATTCCCTTCGATTCGGTCCGTCACCCGGCCTGGAAGGTCCCGGATACGCTTTGAGGGTGCACTAGATGTAGGGGTATGTTGTGTGTGAGTGTCCATATATAGTGGTGTGAGAAAGGGTAAAGCCAGGGTTCCCAGAATCGGGGAGGTCGTTGTGATTCAGCGGTTGAATGTTTCATATATCTTGACGTGGGTGTTCGTGATCGCGCTCGTGCTCGTCTCCCTGCCGGCCCCGGGGGTTCCCACGGCCTCGGCTGCGGGGATGCCGCGGCGAGCCGTCGCCCGTGATGCTGCGGGGACGATGCCCGTCGTGATCAATGAGGTGATGCCCAAGCGGGCGAAAGGTGGATCCGCCTGGGTCGAGCTACTTGTGGGGCAGTCCGTGGAGCGCGTCTATCTGCCTGCGGTGCGAAGGACGGGCAGCGCGGGCCAGCAGGCGAATCTGACGCCGTCGCGGGACGCCTCCGCTGCGGCCGGGGTGAACCTGGCCGGCTGGCAGGTCAGCAACGAGACAGGGCGGGTGTATACCCTGCCCGACCGGCTCTCCTCGGTGCCCAACGGCGTGTTCGTGCTCATCTATTTCGATGGCAAGGGGCCGGCCGGGGATGACTATGATGCCTCGGATGGCACGATCATCCTGCACACCCCGGCCGGGCTGGGAGATATCTTCCCGGATCGGGCCGGTCAGGTGGCCCTCTATCGGTCCGGACGGCGGACCGCTCAGACCATCGTGGACTTTGTGGCCTGGGGCGGCTTCGATGCGCAGGCCGGGGCGAACGCTGTGGCCGCGGGCGTCTGGCCCAGCGGCCATGCCGTGAGCTTTGAGAACGGGTTCGGCGACATCAGCGAGGCGGACATCCTGGAGCCCAACGAATCCATCGGCCGCTATCCCAGCGCGCGGGGCCGCGGCGCATCGGTCTGGGCCAACTATCCGAAGGAGCAGCTCTCCCCGGGACGCGCCAATCCGGTGCAGCC
>JAJRVX010000174.1:0-10168 GCA_024277095.1 Chloroflexota bacterium | reverse complement strand
GGACGGTGGCGGAATTGCTTCATTTCCACGTACCACCTCCGCCTTGGCAGCCGCCCAGGAAGCGAGGACGGCGTTCCAAGGAGCTGCAAAAGCTCATTCAACAGTGGGCTACATGATCACGATTTCGCGGGGACTTACCAAGCGACGGTTACCCATGGATATTACATGTAAGCGTTGTATGTGTGCTTAACATGCCTTTTCTTACCATAGAAAGATGCCAAAAGTGTGTCTGAGAAATGCTGTTGTTTCTGTTATGGGGAGCCCCTCCGGAAAAAGTCCTTCTCCTGCCTTCGACCTGCCCGGCCTCGGCCTAGTGTATCGACAAGGGACACTTTCGGGAAAGAACATATGTGCCTTGCCCCACCCCCTGTCGTCCCCCTCTCCAATTCGCTTTCGCTGGGGCGGGGGGATGAGGGTCTCCCGAAGGCGGATCTCTCAGGGTTGGACGTCTGACCGTAGAGCAGTGCTCTGTAAGATCTCCGTATCTCGCTGGCGTCCTGTGTTCCCAAAACCGAGAATCAGCATGGAAAGTGCACTAGGTCCTGCGGGAGGGGCCGAGAAAGGCTAGTGCAGGCCGGATTGGTAGGGGCACGGCGCCGCCGTGCCCCTACTGATAGACGAATGTTCCGGCGATGATGAATTCTCAGACACTAAGGGTGCGGAGAGCCACGCTTCATGGTCTTTCCCTCCTCAAGGTGGCGTATCCTAATGAGGGGCGCAGTTCCTCAGAGCTCCCCGCCGTATTTCCACCGAAAAAGATATACTACCTCCTCAATGGGCTCTTGCACTTTGCTCCAGGGCGTGTATGATGGGGGAAGTTTGAATTCGCTGTGGCTGTGCTGCATCCCATCCTTCGGTGAGGAGTCGTCATCCGTGAAACCTTCGTCACCCGCCCGATGTGCTTCCTCGTCCCGCTGGTCGCAGAGCTCCCTCTCGTCCGGGGGATCGACGGGTGGCGTCGGCGTCATCGCCCGAGGGACGTGGATGATCCTCCCGGCGCTGATGATGTCCAGCCTTATGGTGCTGGCTAACCAATCGATGATTGGCGTCGCCCTCCCGACGATCCGCACCGCCCTGGATGCCCCGATCGACCTGGTGGCGTGGGTGATCATCATCTACACCTTGCCGTATGTGACGTTGATGCCGCTGTATGGGCGGTTGGGTGATGGCCTGGGCAAGCGGCGATTGTATCTGATCGGGATCCTGGTCTTCCTGTTGGGGACCGTCGTCTGCGCCCTGGCGGATCGGATGGGCCTTCTGATGGTGGGGCGTGCCATCCAGGGGGTGGGAGCTGCCGGCATTGTGCCCCTCTCGATGGCCATCATCTCGGAGAGATTCCCGGCCGATGCGCGGGGAAGGGCGCTGGGGACGTGGAACTCCATCGGGCCGGCTACGGGGATGATCGGACCCCTCCTGGGCGGGCTGATCGTCGATCATCTGAGCTGGCAGACGATCTTTCTCCCCGTGTTGTTCGTCGGGCTCTTCGCCCCGTTGGCCGTGCGGAGGTGGGTGCCGGTCACGCGGGGGCGTGCGCGGCCGCGTTTCCTGCATACCTTCGATTGGGGGGGCGTCGCACTGCTCAGCATGATCGTGGCGATGTTGCTCTTTTACATCTACAGCAAGCCCATCACCGGCAGAGAGCCGTTGCGCGATTGGCGGCTGTTGGTGGTAACTTTGCTGTCGCTGGGGGCGTTCATCCTATGGGAGAAGCGGCTGGCCGATCCGTTCGTGACGCTGGATCTCTTTTCCCATCGCACGTTCATCCTGGCGTCGTTCTGCTCCGGCGTGCGCATGTTCACGATGAGCGGGATCGTCTTCCTCATGCCACTTTACCTGGCCGATGTGCAGGGACTCCGGGGCGTGTCCACCGGGTTCATGCTGATGATTCATGCCGGCGCGTTGTTGGTCACCATGCGGCTGGGGGGACAGCTGGCGGATCGGTGGGGAAGCCGTCGCCCGGTCGTGTACGGCCTGTCCGCGCAGGCGGGGGTGATGGTCTATCTGGGATTGCTGCCGGGCGACGCCTCCCTGGCGGCCGTCGTGCCGGGGCTGGTGGCACACGGGTTAGGCGCTGGCCTGGCGTTGGCGCCGCTGCATCGTGCGGCTATGGGGGATGTCCCCTCGGCGCAGCTCGGAGTGGCCGCCGGGCTCTATAGCATGATCCGTTTCGGTGGCATGGTGTTGGGGACGGCCCTGGGCAGCGTCCTCCTTCAGGAGGCGTTGAACCGTGGCCTGGCGTCGGCGGCCGCCTATCGCCTGGTCTTCTGGTTCATCGCGGGGGTGGCGTTATGGGGCGCCCTGATGGGGGCGATGCTGCGGGAGCCGGAGCCTCGGGGATGAGGGCGTGCCCGTCGCCGGTGGCCGCTCGATCTGCTTGCCGGCGGTCGTACGGGCCCATGGCCGATAAGCTCGAAAGGGGTGTAGTCCCATGGATGTTCGGGGGTCGTCTCTGGTGTTGGCCCTCTCCTGGATCCTGAGCTTGTCCCCGTTCGTGCCCCAGGTCTCGGCAGGCGGCTTCTGCCCGCCGCTGCCTCCGCCCACCGGGAAGATCATCACCGTCTCCACGGAGGCCGAGCTGCGCAGCCAGGCCTATCAGGCGGCGTCCGGCACCACGATCATGGTCGCCGCCGGCGTGTACCCCATGCAGGACTTCCTGTACGTGGTCCACGATGGCGTGACGATTCGTGGTGCCACCGGGGATCGGGACGACGTGATCCTGGACTTCGGGGGCATGGAGAGCGGTCATTTCGGCATCCTCGTCGAGGCGGATGACGTGACGATCGCCGATCTCACCATCCGCAACGCCCGCGATCACGGCGTGTCCATCCAGGGACGCGATCGTCCCCTGCTCTATAACCTGCATATCCAGGATATCGGGGATCAGTTGGTCAAGGTCAACCCGCCTACCGACGGGAGCAACGGGAGCGAGGACGGGGTGTTGGCGTGCTCCCGTCTGGAATACACAACCCATGCGCCCGATGATTATACCAACGGCATCAGTGCCCATCGCGCTCATCGCTGGGTGATTCGAGATAACGAGTGGTATCGCATTCGGGGACCTGCGGGGTATACCGGCCCCACGATCCTGTTCTGGAGTGGCTCCTCGGATACGGTCGTGGAGCGCAACCTGCTCGTGGACTGTTACCGGGGGATCGCCTTCGGCAATCCGAGCCAGGGCGGCGTAAACCATACCGGCGGGGTCGTGCGCAATAACTTCATCTATAGCAGCCTGCGGCACGATGTCGCCATCGAGATGACCCGGGCTCAGGGTTGGCTGGTGGCCCACAATACGGCGTTGCTCCTCAATCCCGCCCCCGGCCTGACCTGGGGGATGGAGGCCCGCTACCCGGAGAGTCAGGGGACGTTTGCCTATAACCTGACCAACATGGAGATCTGGCGAAATCGGGATGGCGCCCGGGGAACCCTGACGGGAAACGTGACGAACGCCCGGAGCGACTGGTTCGTGGACGCCTCCTCAGGCGATCTGCATCTGCTTCCCACGGCCACCTCTGCGATCGATCGGGCGGCCGCGCTGGCGGCAGTACGGGATGATTTCGACGGCGATGCTCGCCCCCTCGGCCCGGCCCCCGACGTGGGCGCCGATGAGTACCGCGCTCACCCTCGGCCGTATCTTGACATCTATCTGCCGCTCATCCTGCGCCCCCCTCGCTTGTGAGGGCGTGTCTGAAAATTACCAGCAAGATGTTCTGAGGAGTTTCCCTCAACGACCAGCTCCACAGGGGGAGGTGTGGAGGGGGCCTCCCCCCAGCAGAAGCAACAGCATTTTTTCAGACACACTCTGGGC
Organism: Chloroflexota bacterium; assembly: GCA_024277095.1. Taxonomy (GTDB): domain Bacteria; phylum Chloroflexota; class Anaerolineae; order DUEN01; family DUEN01; genus DUEN01. The sequence goes on along the minus strand of JAJRVX010000174.1, from coordinate 6,363 downwards.
GTATTCGATCGCATCTATCCTGCGACAGGAGTACGGTGATGACAGCTCGATGGTTGATGGTCATCTCTCTGGTCGTGTCCTACCTTCTCGGTGCGTATCCCCTTGCGGAGGCTTCTGCCTCCGTTCCTCGTCGCGTCAATGCCCCTTATTTCGAAGGGAATGTGCGCTTCTCGGAGACGGCCATCTTCTGGTTCGGGCGGGTCAACTATATGGAGAACTACGCGGACGTCCGGGTGGGCTACAACGGCGATCATCTCTACCTTCGCCTGGCCGCCTTCGATCGGCGGCTGTGGTACGATCCCTCCCCCTCCCCGGATGATCTGACCGACTGGGATGCGGTCACCCTCTATCTGAACGTGGGCGGCAGTGCGGGGGACGCCCCCGGCGCCAACGCCTATCGCTTCGACGCCCAACTCAACTGGTGGGAGCCGCGCGATGGCTTCCAGGCGGCCTACCGGGGGAATGGCTCCGGCTGGGTGAGCGCTGCCATCCCCTTTACCGCTGATTCCGGCTGGCGGGGGAACGCTCCCAACGATGATACCGACGATCGAGGATGGGCCATGGCCTTTCGCATCCCGTTCTCCAGCCTGGGGCTCTCCGGCCCTCCGTCTAAAGGAACGATCTGGAGGATGGCGGTCGTGCTGCATGATCGGGACGATCGTGAGGGTACGCCGATAGCCGATCAGACCTGGCCCGAGGGGGCCGATGGCATGCGGCCGAGCACCTGGGGGCAGTTGGTCTTTGGCCTGCCGGGATATACCCGACCGCCTGCCATCGCCAGGGATGTCGTCACCATCCGCCACAAGTTGAACGGCGCGACGGTGGTGGACGGGGCCGTGGGCGGAGGGACGACCTGCGGACAGGGGCTGAATTATTGGACCCAGTGGGGGGATGCCAACTACGCCGGCCTGGACTATTTCAACATCCAGAACCAGGCCGACGTGGCCGATTGGCCCTGTTTCTCCAAATACTACGTCACCTTCCCGTTGGATGCCATCCCGTCCGGCAAGGTCATCATCTCGGCCACCCTCACGCTGCACAAGTTCGGGCATGCTGGGGAGTCGGCGCAGCCTCAGCCTTCCCTCATCCAGGTGCTCCGGGTGGCCGACGACTGGGACGAGTCCACGCTGACCTGGAACAACGCTCCCCTGGCGTTGGAGAACGTCTCCGCCACCTGGGTGGATCCCGTGGCCTTTTCCGGGTGGCCCGGCACGCCCTTTACCTGGGATGTGAGCCGGGCGGTGGCGCTGGCGTACGCGGCGGGCACCCCGTTGCGCCTGGCCCTCTATGAGGCCGACGCCGCCTATCACAGGGGGAAGTATTTCGTGTCCTCGGACGCTGGGGACTGGAACGCGGAGGGGAGGCCCACGTTGCGGGTGCGCTGGGGGGATCGTGTGGGCGGATTGAGGAAAAGCGTCTCGTCGTCTGTGGCGGCACCGGGAGAGGCGCTCACTTACACGCTGACCGTGGAGGGCAATGGCCGCTCCCTCTCGTTAGTTGATGAGCTTCCGGAGGGTGTGAGCCGGCCCTTCTCGTCCAGCCCCGGGTTGATCTACACGCCGCATCGTCTGACCTGGAGTGGCCGGCCGGCTCTGGGGGAGCGGATCGTTCTGACCTATGCCGTTACGGTCACCGCTTCCTCCGATACCACCCTATGGAATCGGGCCGTTCTCACTCAGGGGAGTGGCGTCATCGGGACGGCGGCTGCGAAGGTGACGGTGGTGGCGGCGAGCCCGAGCCAGACCTTTCTGCCCGTGATCCTGAGGAGATAGATGGGGCTGAGTTTTCCCTCTCTTCTACTGGGCGGCCTTCTCCCGGGCTCGGGGGAAGTGGGGATGGGGACCGTTGGAGGGGTAGTGTATCTTTTTCGGTGGGAATACAGCAGGGAGCTTTGAGGGGCGCAGCCCCTCAAAAGAAACTTCCCGGTTTCCGCCCCTCACCTGCCTTGCCCGGCCTTGCCCACCCGAATCAGGCCGGGAAAGGGCCGGTGCAAAGCGGAAAAAGAGGATGATTTGGCGGAGGGAGGGCCCTCCGCACCTCCCCTGTGGGCTTGCGATGGGCCTGGCGGAATTTCCACCATCTTGGATACACTACCAGTGGGGATGGGGACCGCTGGAGGACGCTCGTAGTCAGAGGAAGGGAATCGTGCTATAATCTGGTGGAGGGGAAGGCAAAGCTGAGAGCGTGCCCGAAGATTCACCGGTCGGGTGTCTCGGGGCCTCTCTCAGCGACACGCTCAGAGGGGCGAAGCTCCTCGGGCCTTCCCATGGCAGGAGCAACAGGTTTGCTCAGACACGCTCTGAGATAGCGGGAGGGGGATAACGTCATGGTCAAACGTCTCGGAGTGCTGACAAGCGGCGGGGATGCGCCCGGCATGAACGCGGCCGTGCGCGCGGTCGTGCGCGTCGCCCTGGATCGGGGCATGGAGGTCTATGCAATTTACGAAGGATACCAGGGCATGGTGGATGGCGGCGATCGTATCCGCCGCATGGACTGGAACTCGGTGGGGGGGATCCTTCAGCGGGGAGGCACCATCATCGGCACGGCCCGCTGCGCCGCCTTTCGCACGCGGGAGGGGCGGCGGCAGGCGGTGTACAACCTGCTGGAGTGCGGCATCGACCATCTGATCGTTATCGGCGGCGATGGCAGCCTGACGGGGGCCAATATCCTGCGGGAGGAGTGGCCGGAGCTGGTGGCGGAGCTGGTCCAGGAAGGGCGGATCAGCGCGGAGACGGCGCAACGTCATCCCTATCTGGCCATCGTTGGGCTGGTGGGCTCCATTGACAATGACATGTTTGGGACGGATATGACCATCGGCGCCGATACCGCTCTGCACCGGATCACGGAGGCGGTGGACGCGATCGGGAGCACGGCGGCCAGCCATCAGCGCACCTTCGTGATCGAGGTCATGGGGCGGCGCTGTGGCTACCTGGCGCTCATGGGGGCGCTGGCCACCGGCGCCGACTGGGTCCTGATCCCCGAGAGCCCGCCGGACCTGGAGAACTGGGAGGACCGGATGTGTGAGGTGCTGCGAGCCGGTCGGGAGGCCGGCCGGCGCGACAGCATCGTCATCGTGGCGGAGGGCGCGCAGGATCGTCACGGTAACCCGATCACGTCCGAGTACGTGCGGCAGGCGCTGGAGGAGCGCATGGGGGAGGAGGTCCGGGTGACGATCCTGGGACATGTGCAGCGGGGCGGGTCGCCCAGCGCCTTCGACCGTAACCTGAGCACGCTGTTGGGTGCGGCTGCCGTGGAGGAGATCCTGGCGGCCACCCCGGATAGCCCGGCCTATCTGGTGGGTTTGCGTGGAAACCGGGTCGTGCGGGAGCCGCTCATGGAGTGCGTGGCGAAGACGCACGCGGTCAATGAGGCGCTCAAGTCGGGCGATTACGATACAGCGATGGCGCTGCGGGGCCGAGGGTTCCAGGATGCGTTCCGCACCCTGCGCACGCTCCTGCGGGCCGTGCCGCATCCGCCGCCCCCGGACCAGCGGCGATTGCAATTGGCGGTGCTGACGGCCGGGGCGCCGGCGGCCGGGATGAACACCGCCGTGCGTGCTGCGGTGCGCCTCGGACTGGATCGGGGGCATACCGTGCTGGGCGTCTACAACGGATTCCGTGGCCTGGTGGAGGGCACCGTCGAGGAGATGGAGTGGATGAGCGTCAGCGGCTGGGTGCGTCGCGGGGGATCCGAGCTGGGGACCAGCCGCATGATCCCGAGCGGAAGGGACCTGTACGCCATCGCTCGCAACATCGAGGACCTGGCCATCGATGGCCTGTTGGTGATCGGCGGCTGGGCCGGGTATATGGCCGCCCTGCGATTGTACCAGGAGCGGGGCAACTTCCCCTCCTTCAACATCCAGATCGTGTGTCTCCCGGCCAGCATCAACAACAATCTGCCCGGTTCCGAGCTCAGCGTGGGGGCGGACACCGCCTTGAACAACATCATGGACGCCGTGGACAAGATCAAGCAATCGGCGGTGGCGTCGCGGCGCTGCTTCGTGGTAGAGGTCATGGGGCGTTACTGCGGGTATCTGGCTTTGATGAGCGCCCTGGCCACCGGAGCGGAGCGGGTCTACCTGCATGAGGAGGGGATCACGCTCCGTGATCTGGAGAAGGACCTGGAGTTGCTGGTCTCCGGGTTCCGGGAGGGGAAGCGGTTGGGGTTGATGATCCGCAACGAGCGGGCCAACCCGTTATATACGACCGATTTCATCCGGGCGCTGTTCGAGGAGGAGGGTGGCGATCTGTTCGAGGTACGCCAGGCCGTGTTGGGGCATCTGCAGCAGGGTGGGGATCCGACGCCTTTCGATCGGATCCTGGCCACCCGGCTGGCGGTGCACTGTATGGAGTTCCTGCACGAGGAGGCGATGCGGACCGAGCCGGGGGCGGTCTGCATCGGGCTGATGGGCGGGGAGATCCGATTTACCAGCCTGGAGGATATCCCCCGTCTGGTGGATATGGAATATCAGCGTCCCAAGCAGCAGTGGTGGATGAATTTGCGATCTCTCGCACGCACGCTGGCCCAGCCTTATCCCGGCTTTCTGCGGGAGACGGGCTCCGGGTGACGGACCGGGGCGTCTGGCATGGGCTCTCGGGGCGTGCCTGCCCGGGGGCGGTGGGGGAGGAGGAGAGCGATGGCGGGACGGGATCGAAGGGCTCAACTGGCCATTCACGGCGGGGAGAAGGTACGTACCGATCCCTGGCCGCCGCGCCGGTTGATCGGTCCGAAGGAGAAGGCCGCCGTGGACGCCCTGTTCGACGAGGCGATCGCCAGCGGCCAGGCCTTCGGCTATGGTGGCCCGGAGGAGACCGCTTATTGCGAGGAGTTCTCCGAGTTCATGGGCGGTGGCTATGTGGATGCGGTCAGCTCAGGCACCGCAGGGATCTATGTCGCTTTGAAGGCCCTGGAGGTAGAGCCGTTTACCGAGGTGATCGTGGGCGCTGTGACCGACCCGGGCGGGATGATGCCCATCCCGCTCTTGAACTGTATCCCGGTCGTCGCCGATTCGGCTCCCGGCTCCTACAATACCGGCCCCGATCAGGTGCGGGCCCTCATCTCCCCGCTCACCAGCGCCATCGTGGTCGCACATATCGGCGGCGAGCCGACGGATATCGAGGGGATCGTGGCCGTCGCCCGGGAGCGCGGCATCCCCGTGATCGAGGATTGCGCCCAGGCGCACGGCGCCATGCTTCATGGTCGCCCGGTGGGCACCTTTGGGGACATCGCGGTGTTCTCCACCATGTTTGGCAAACATCACTGCTCCGGCGGCCAGGGAGGGCTCGTCTACACCCGGAGCGAGGATCTGTATGATGCGGTGCGGCGGGCATCGGATCGAGGGAAGCCCTTTGGCCTTCCCCCCGGCGCGACCAATTGCGTCGCCTCGCTGAATTTCAACCTGAACGAGCTGGCCGCGGCCATCGGGCGGGTGCAATTAAGGAAGTTGCCCGGGATCGTCGAGCGGCGGCGCGCCGTTGTGGCGAAGCTGGTAGACGGCCTCCGGGATCTGCAGATCGTCTCCGTCCCCTCGCCAATCGAGGGCGCTGAGCCGAGTTACTGGTTCCTGCGGATGCGCTTCCATGCCGACCGGGCGACCTGCGATAAGGAGACGTTCTGTCAGGCCCTCCAGGCCGAGGGGCTTCCCGTCGTCCCGCATTATCGGGCCGCCCTTCCTCACACGATGGACTGGTTCATCCATCGCCGCGTGTTCGGCCGTAGCCGTCTCCCCTGGTCGAGCCCTCTGTATCACGGGGACCCCGATCGACAGTTCCCCGGCCCCAATGCGGAGGCGGCCATGGAGGCCCACTTCAACCTCTCCTGCCATGAGAATTGGGGGGAACGGGAGATCGCCGACGCCATCGCCATCTTCCGGAAGGTGGAGGCGGCTTATCTTCGATCCTGACCGTGGGGGACGGCCTACCGCGCCCAGACCCACGAAGATTCAGGCCGGGGCCAGGAGGATGAGGATTGCCTGCCCCTGCGGGTAGGGCGATTCACGCATCGCCCTACTTGTCCCTTCAGACCTCCCTTGGGGTACACCCATGACGGCCGTTGCGCCCTCTTCCACGTCTCACGTTCCCATGCAGCGCTACTCGCCATCCCTTCGTGGGCGGAGAATGGGCTGAAAGCCTAGGTAGTGTATCTTTTTCGGTGGAAATACAGCAGGGAGCTTTGAGGGGCTGCGCCCCTCAAAAGAGACTTCCCGGTTTCCGCCTCTCACCTGCCTCGCCCGGCCTTGCCCACCCGAATCAGGCCGGGAAAAGACAGGTGCAAAGCGGAAAAAGAGGATGATTTGGCGGAGGGAGGTCCCTCCGCACCTCCCCTGCGGGCTTGCGATGGGCCTCGCGGAACTCCCACCATTCT
>JAJRVX010000173.1:0-8561 GCA_024277095.1 Chloroflexota bacterium | reverse complement strand
GTTGACGCAGTGGTTGACGATGTCGTGGCCGATGGTGTCGAACCGGCCCAGCGCGGCCGCGATCTTCGTCTTGGTGCCCACGCCATCGGTGGAGGCGACCAATACCGGGGCGTCCATCCTCTTCAGCGCCGCGACATCGAACAGCCCGCCGAAGGCGCCGATGCCCAACAATACCTCGGGGCCATAGGTCGCCCGGACCGCCTCCTCCATCAGCTCGACAGCCCGCGCCCCGGCCTCAATATCCACTCCCGCCTCACGATAGCTCAAAGGCATATTCGCACTCGCTCCACAAGCTTACGCATTACGCAACACGCAATACGCAACACGCAACACGCAACACGCAATACGCAACACGCAATACGCAACACGCACCACTATTGCGTATTACGTATTGCGTATTAAGGCCTTGGCGCCGATATCGCGGCGGTAGTGCATGCCCTGGAAGTGGATGCAGCGGATGCCCTCATACGCCCGGTCGATGGACTCCCGCAGATCCCGGCCGATGCCGGTGACGTTGAGCACGCGCCCGCCGTTGGTGACGAGCCGGCCGTCGTCCAGCCGCTTTGTACCCGCGTGGAAGACCACCACGCCCGGCAGCGACTCCGCCTCCTCCACGCCAGTGATTTCCCGGCCCTTGGGATACGAGCCCGGATATCCCTCCGATGCCGCTACTACGGACGTCGCCGCGCCCGGCTGCCAGCGCACCTCCACCTGATCCAGCGTGCCGTCCAGGCAAGCCTCCAACACATCCAACAGATCGCTCTCCAGCAATGGCAGGATGACCTGCGTCTCCGGGTCGCCGAAGCGACAGTTGAACTCCAGAACCTTGGGCCCACCGTCCGTGACCATCAGGCCGGCGTAGAGCACCCCCACGTACGGCGTCCCCTCAGCCTGCATGCCGTCCACCGCCGGCTGCAAGACCGTGCGAACGACCTCGTCCATCAGCTCGGGCGTCACCAATGGCGCCGGGGCGTAGCACCCCATGCCACCCGTGTTCGGCCCGCGATCGCCGTCGAACACCGGCTTGTGATCCTGCGCGGCCGGCATCGGCGCCACAGTGCGGCCATCGGTGAAGGCCAGCACCGACGCCTCCTGTCCGTACAGCCGTTCCTCGATGACCACCTCGTCGCCGGCGGATCCGAAGGCACGCTCGACCATGATCTGCCGCAGCGCCGCCTCCGCCTCCTCCTGCGAGTCAGGCACGATCACCCCTTTGCCGGCCGCCAGCCCCGACGCCTTGACCACCACATCGAACTCCGCGTTGCGCAGGTAAGCCAGCGCCTCCTCGTAATCGGTGAACGTGGCATAACGCCCGGTGGGGATCCCGTGACGAGCCATGAACGCTTTAGCGAATGACTTGGACGCCTCGATCTGCGCCGCATCCCGCGTGGGACCGAAACAGCGCAGCCCGGCCGCCTGAAACGCGTCCACGATCCCTTCCGCCAGCGGTGCCTCCGGGCCGACGACGGTCAGGGATACGTCCTCTTGCTGGGCGAAGGAGATCAACTCCGCAAAGCCACTTCCTGCATTGATGGGTAATTGGAGATTGGAGATTGGGGGATTGGAGATTGAGGATTGGGAATCCGAATCTTCTATCCCCATTCTCTCCGTCCCCCCATTGCCCGGCGCGACGAAGACGTGAGCCACCCGCGGCGACTGTGCCAGCTTCCACGCCAGCGCGTGCTCACGCCCCCCGCTCCCCACCACCAGGACCTTCATACGTTCCGTCATGCCTCCTCCATCACGTTTTACGTGTTACGGTATTGCGTATTGCGTAAGGCGTAAAACGTAATCACGCTCCACGCTCTACGCTCCCCGCCCCACGCCCTCACGCCCCCCAGATCCCCTCAAAAGCCATCTTCTCGTGGGCCTTATACTCCCACCACTCATCCAATGGGATCGGGTACTCTCCGGTGAAGCAGGCGCTACAATGCCCTCGATCCTGGCCGATCTCGGCCGTCACGCTACGCATCATCCCCTCGTAGGAGAGGTAGGCCAGGCTGTCCGCTCCTATGTGACGCCGAATCTTCTCGACGGATCTCTGGTAGGCGATCAACTCCTCGTGAGTCGCCATATCCACCCCCATGAAACAGGGATACCGCACGGGCGGAGAGGAGATGCGCACGTGAATCTCCGCCGCGCCCCCTTCACGTAGCAGGCGCACCAGCGGCCCCGCCGTGGTGCCGCGCACGATGGAGTCGTCGATGAGCACGATCCGCTTGCCCGCCAGATTGGCCGTCAGCGGGTTATACTTCAGGTACACACCCGCCCGGCGCAGTCGATCGTCCGGCTGGATGAAGGTGCGCCCGATGTAGCGGTTCTTGGTCAACCCCTCGCTGTAGGGGATCCCGGACGCCCGCGCATACCCGATGGCCGCCGGCGTCGCCGAGTCCGGCACGCCGATCACCAGATCCGCCTCGGCGGGAGCCTCTCGCGCCAGCTCCTCCCCCAGCCGTTGACGCACTCGATGGACCGTCTGCCCCTCCAGCACGGAGTCGGGCCGGGCGAAGTACACATACTCGAAGACACAAAGCGCCGCCCGGGGGGCGGGTGCACACCCTTGCAGGCTATGCACGCCGCTGGCGTCCAGACGCACGATCTCGCCCGGCCGCACCTCCCGCAGGTAGCGGGCGCCGATGGTGCCCAGCGCGCACGACTCGGAGGCCACCACATACCCGGGCCTGCCATCATCGCCCGGCAGCTCGCCCAGGCACAGCGGTCGGAACCCCCACGGGTCGCGCACGGCGTAGACGGCGTCCCGGGTGAGGATCACCAGCGAGTAGGCGCCCTCGGCCTCGGCCATGAAGGCGGCGATGCGAGCCTCCCAGTCAGGGCCGTGGGGCTCGCCCCCGGGCGGCGGGGCGGCCAACATCTGCGTGATCACCTCGCTGTCGCTGGACGATGTCAGCCCCACGCCACGCTCCAACAGCTTGCGGCGCAGCGTGGCCGCGTTGGTCAGATTCCCGTTGTGTCCAACGCCCAACGGCCCATGCATCGTCTCGATGAGATACGGCTGCGCGTTGCGGATGTGGCACGAGCCGGTGGTCGAGTAGCGATTGTGTCCGATGGCCAGGTATCCCTTCAAGGGGCGCAGATTCTCCTCGTGGAATACCTGGGAGACTAACCCCATCCCCTTGTGGATATAGGCCGCGCGGCCGTCGCTGGTGGCGATCCCGGCGCTCTCCTGGCCGCGATGTTGCAAGGCGTACAGGGCGAAGAACGCGATGCGCGCCACATCTACACCCGGCGCGTAGATACCGAACACACCACACGCCTCTCGTGGACGGTCCAGCCTATCGCATGTCAGGCCCCACACAAGCGACATCATCGGCCTCCCTTCCCTTCGGGATGTGCCAGAGGATTCACCAAGGATTCACCGCAGAGACGCGGAGAGCGCAGAGATATTGAAAGCTCCCGGTAGGGGCACGGCGGCGCCGTGCCCCTACTAACTCGTCTTCCACATCTCGGCGTCATCCAGGATCAAGGCGTCTCGCGCTGAAGCGCCCGATCATCGTCCAGGATCCGCTGCGTGGCCGCCCTCTGCGATTGCACGATGCGCTCCCGCAGCGACGGGTCGGCCAGGGACAACATCTTGGCGGCCAGCAAGGCCGCCCCCTTCGGCTCCAGCACCACCGCCGGCGCCACGCCGGAGGGCATACGCAGCGACGAGAAGATATCCGCCCCGCCGAAGCGATCGGAATACGGCGGGCAGGCGATCACGGGCGCGGCGACGTTGGCATCCACCATCCCGCTCAGCGCATTGGAGCGTCCGGCCACCGTGATATACACCTTCGGCCGGGAGTCGGCCTCGTACGCCGTCAGGAGATCCAACAGATACCGGGCCGCTTTGTGCGCCGACGCCACCCGCATCTCATGCTCGATGCCGAACGCCTCCAGCCCCTCAGCGATGGCCCGCGCATGTCCCAGGTCCGACTTCGAGCCCATGATGATCACGACCAGCCCGGTCATCCCCACCTCCATCTCACAGCCAAATATCTCATCCCTGTCTCCAATCTCCCACGCCTACACGGGACACTGCTGATAGCACGTCTCGATCACCCACATGACCCGGCGGGCGCTCTCCGGCGTGATGACGAGCGGAGCGCCGTTTCGCAGCGTCTCGTACAGATCGAGATAGAACCCGGCCTGTCCCGGCCCCGTGTACTGATCCTCCGTCCATTCCTCCTCATACCACTTGATCTCGTCCCGATTATAGCTGCGGTCCGGCATGGGAGCTGTCTCCAACTGCCGCGGCGGCAGCTCCTCTGGCTTGTAATAACGCCAGCGCAGATGGCGAGTAGAGCCCGCCAGGCCTCCCCCCGTCCCCATGATCAACCACTGATCCTGCGGATACGCGCAGGCGCTGGTGATCTCGATGTCGATCAGCGGCGCATCGGGCGCCTTCATCACGACCTTCACATGATCCTCGGCATCGCCCAGCGTCAGCGCCAGCCGCAGATCGCAGAAGATCTCCGGCTCGGCGGGACCCAGCAATTGCAACACCTGATCGATGAGGTGGGGGCCCGTATTCCGGAGGGTTCCTCCCCCGAATTTCTTCAGGGTCTGCCAGTCCCAGCGGCGGCTGAACCGATACTCAGCCCTCCGGATCAGCAGGATGCGCCCCAGCTTGCCCGAGTCGATCACCTCCCTGACCTTCTGGAAGTGTGGCGCATAGCGCCGGTTCTGGAACACCGTCAAGAGCTTTCCGGTCTCCCGAGAGGCCTCGGTCATGGCGTCCGCCTCGGCCAGGGTGGTCGCCATGGGCTTCTCACAGACGACCGCCTTCCCCGCCTTGAGCGCCATGATGCTATGCTCGGCATGCAGATAGCTAGGGCTGGCGACGACGACCAGCTCCACCGCCGGGTCCGCCAATAAATCCTCAATTGTCTCATACGTGTTGCAGCCGAACTGATCCTTGGCCTCCTGACGACGCCCCGCGTCCAGGTCGGACACGGCCACGACTTGATACTTGTCAGGCAACGTTGCCAGGAGCTTCGCGTGGATATTCCAGCCGCTCCGTCCAAGACCGACGATGCCCACGCGCACCTTATCTGACATCTGTGTTCGCCTCCCCGTTTGAGATCGAGATGGTCAGGGATTAGAGATTGGAGATCAGATCCCGCAATGCGGAGCGGATACGCTCGGTCGCAGGCTGCTCCCCCGGTACAAATGTCTCCCCGGTGAGACGCTCATAGGCGGCGATGTACCGCTGCGCCACCTGCGCCACGAACTCCGGCGGCATCTTCGGCGGCTCGCCCTCGCCCCGATAGCCCTGGCGGACGAACCATAGCCGCAGGAATTCCTTGTCAAAGTTCTCCGGCTCCTGATCCGTCCCCCGCACCGCTTCATAGCTCTCCGCCACCCAATAGCGGCTGGAATCCGGGGTGTGGATCTCGTCGATCAGGGCCGGCCGGCCGTCGATCAGACCGAACTCGTACTTCGTGTCCACCAGGATCAGCCCGGCCCTCCGGGCGACCTCCTGGCCGCGCTTGAAGATGGCCAGGGCGGCCCGCTGGATCTCCTCCCACAGGTCGGCGGACACCAGGTCGCGCTCCACAACCTCGGCCGAGGTCAACCGCTCGTCGTGGGCGCCGCCGGTGGCCTTCGTCGTCGGCGTGATGACCGGCTCCGGCAGCGGGTCGTTCTTGCGCAGGCCGGGCGGCAGATCCAGGCCGTACGGACGCTCCACCCCCTGGCTGTACAGCGTCCATAACGCCGTGGACGTGACGCCGGTGATGTAGCCGCGCACGATCACCTCCACCGGCAACGGCTCCGCCTCGCGGGCGATGGTCACGTTGGGATCGGGCACCGAGATGACGTGGTTCGGCACGATATCCTGCACCTGCTCGAACCACCAGGCGCTAAGCTGGTTCAGCACCTGTCCCTTGAAGGGGATCGCGCCCAACACCCGGTCGAAGGCGGACACCCGATCCGTGGTGATGAGCACGCGCTGTCCGTCCACCACGTAGATGTCCCGCACCTTGCCCTCGATCCGCTCTCCCAACCCGGGCACCTCCACGCGTAACAGCGCGTGCGGGATCGCCTCCATGATCTCTTCTATGGATAACATGCCACCTCTCCCCCCATTGGATCTCGGATCAAACCGCAAAGGGCGCAAAGAGCGCTAAGGCCCTCAGGGCTTCTCTCCTTCACTCTGCGTCCTTTGCGCTCTTTGCGGTTAACAGTTGGATCACCTCATGACTCCAACTGCTCTCGCAGCATACGGGCGAACTCACGGGCGCGCGTCGGGGCGTCGCCCACGTAATCCGTGGCGTCCAGCCAGGCGCGCACCTGCTCCGGTGTTGCATACTGCGTGATGCGTGGGTCCTGACATAGCGAGTCGATCAGTGGGTTCGGGCGGCCCTGGCGCACCTCCGCCCACGCGGCCAACGAGTGCTCCCGGATCACCTCGTGCAGTTCCTGACGATCCCCGCCCCGCTTCACCGCCTCCATCAGCAACCGCTCGGTGGCGGCGAAGGCGCCATACGCATCGAGCAGACGAGCGGCGGCCCCCCGATCGACCCGCAGCCCCCGGATGATCCGGCCCGCCTTTCGCAGCAGCTCATCGGCGATGAGGAACGCCTCCGGCAGGATGCTGCGGCGGTTGGCCGAGTCGTCCAGGGTGCGCTCCAGCAGGCTGTGCGCCGCGTTGTCCCAGGCCACCCGGGGCAGCGCGGCCAGCAGCCGGGCCAAACTATCCATGTTCTCCGCATTGATCGGGTTGCGCTTGAACGGCATGGCGCTGGAGCCCACCTGCCGGGCGCCGAACGGCTCGGCCCACTCCCCGATGGGCGGCGACTGCAGCACCCGCAGGTCGAAGGCGAACTTATACAGGGATTGGCCCAGCCCCGCCAGCGCCGAGAGCACCTGGTACTCCTGTTTGCGCGGGTACGTCTGCGTGGCGATGGGCACCGGCTCCAGCCCCAGCGCGGCCATGACCCGCCGCTCGAACTCGGCAGGGGTCATGCTCGTGCCCTGAAAGAGCTGCGCGTACGAGGCGGCGGTCCCCACCGCCCCTTTGAACCCCTTGCCACGTACCTCTGCCCGAACCTGCCGCAGCGCCAGCCAGTCATGCCAGAGATCCTGGGCATACTGGGCCAGCCGATAGCCGACGGTGGTGGGCTCGGCCGGCTGGAGGTGCGTGAAGGCCATGGTGGGCACGTCCGCCCACCGCTCGACCTGCTCCGCGAAGGCCAACGTCACCTCCCGCAGGCGCCCCAGGATGAGGTCGAGCGCCTCCCGGATGCGCAGAGCATCCGCGTTGTCCTCCACGTCCATGGAGGTGGCGCCCAGATGGATGATGCCGCCGCCGATGGGACACTGCTCCGCGTAGGTGCGCACCTCCGCCATCAGGTCATGGCGGATCTCCCGCTCGATCTCATGCGCTCGCGCCAGGTCGATCTCGTCCTGATGGGCGCGCAGGTCGGCCACCTGCTCGGCGGTCACTAGCCCGGCCTCGCTCTGAGCCTCGGCCATCGCCACCCAGATGCGCCGCCACAGCCGGCGCTTATGCGCCTCGCTCCACAGCCGCCGCATCTCCGGCGAGCCATACCGCCACGTGAAGGGCGAGAGATAATCCTCGTGAGAGAACGTCAGCTCCCTGCTCATCGGACTCCTTCGGCAGCTTCCGGGTTTGCGGATGTGCGGATATGCGGGTTGCGGATCCGCTTTCGCTCCTCGCCCCCCGCTCTACGCTCCACGCTCGACGCTTCACGCTTCCCGCTCTTCCTCCGACACCACCACCAACTGGTCCCGCTCAGGCCCCACGGATATATACTGGATAGGGACGCCCGCCAGCTCCGAGATGCGATTCAGGTAGGCCTGGGCCGCCCCGGGCAGATCGTCCCAGGTCCGGGCCTCGCGGGTGGATGTCAGCCAGCCCGGCCACGTCTCGTACACCGGCGTCACCTGCTCCAGCACCGGCGTATCCGGCACATGCTCCATGACCTCGCCGTTCAGCCGGTACCCCACGCAGATCTTGATCTCGGAGAAGCCGTCCAACACGTCGAGCTTGGTCACGGCCAGGCTGGTGAAGCCGTTCAACCAGGCCGAATGCCGCACGGCCACCGCGTCAAACCAGCCGCAACGCCGCGGCCGGCCGGTGGTGGCGCCATATTCCTGGCCGACCTCGCGCAGCCGTTCCCCGTACTCATCCTTCAGCTCCACCGGGAACGGCCCGGCCCCCACCGCGGTGGAGTACGCCTTCACCACGCCGATCACCCGATCGATGGCGGTGGGGGGAAGCCCGGCCCCCGCGCAGGCGGCCCCCGCCAGCGGGTTCGACGAGGTCACATACGGGTAGATGCCCCAATCGAGGTCACGCATAGCGCCCAGCTGGCCCTCCAACAACACCCCCTGGCCGCCTCGCACCGCCTCCTGGATCATGGGCAACGTATCCACGATCCTCGGCGCCAGCATCCTGCCCCAGGTGATCGCTCGCTCCAATAGCTCCTCCAAATCCACAGGCGGCTGGCCGAAATACGCCAGGGTCCGATTCTTGCGCTCGATCACTAACGACAGACGCTGAAGCAGGTAATCCGGCCGGGTGAGATCGCCCAGCC
>JAJRVX010000172.1:0-15499 GCA_024277095.1 Chloroflexota bacterium | reverse complement strand
GAGACTGAGCGATGGCCATACAGCTCGTTCGTCTGCCGGATACGACGGAGGCGGTGGCCGCGCGGGCGTTGGAGACCCCGTGGCTTTACCGCTTCCTGCGCAAAGTGATTCGCGCGCTCCTGACGCTGCTCTTCCGCGTCGAGATCATCGGGGCCGAACACCTCAACCAGCCGGGAGGCCCCCTCCTGGTCGTTACCAATCATCTGCACTGGCTGGACCCGCCCATCGTCTTCGCCATCTTCCCCCTGCGCGCCACGGTGTTCGCCGCGGAGAAGTGGAGCACCCATCCCATCATCGGCGACCTGTTTCGACTGGTCGGGAACGCGATCTTCGTCCAGCGGGGCGAGGTGGACCGCCGGGCGCTTGGGAAGGCGCTGGCCGTGCTGAAGGCGGGCGGGGTTCTGGGCATCGCGCCGGAGGGGACCCGCAGCAGAACGGGGAAGCTGCAACGCGGGAAAGACGGGGCCGCGTATCTGGCCTCCCGGACCGGCGCGCCGATCCTCCCCATCGGCCTCAGCGGCCAGGAGAAGGCGTTTCGAACGCTCCTGTGCCGTCTGCGCCGCCCCACCATCCGGGTCGTCGTGGGAGAGCCCTTCACACTTCCTGGCACGCCCAACCGGGCCAAAGGAGACGAGTTGGACGCGTACACGGACATGATCATGCGCCGCCTGGCGGCGCTTCTCCCCCCGGAATACCGCGGGGTTTACGGATAGGGACGCCATGCACCCTCGCGTCTGTCCCCTATTGAGGGGGAAAAACCGGCGAAGCGCGCCACTGCTTCGCCCCCATCCCTTCAACCGTTGCCTGATGATGCAGGCGAGGATGGCGCCGCGCCAGGACACCCAGACCCGCTACTGCCTGGGCGGGCGACACGCGCTTTGCCCCCTATACGCCGCCCATGCCCATGGCTCAGCGCCCTCCCCACCCACGCGATCGTGGCCACACCGGATCCTGGCGGCGATCCTCGTCACCATCCTCGTCCTCAGCTCGCTCGCCTGGTACGGATGGAGCCACATGGGAGCGCCTCCCTTCCCCACCCCGGGCACGACGTCCGCGCACCGCATGGCGCTCGCCACCGCCATCGCGCCGATCGCGCTGGCGGCACCTCCGCGGGTGACCATCCTGCCCGCCTCGTCCCAAACGCCCCCTACCCAGCGCACACCCTGGCTGACGCCGACGCCTCAGAGGGCGGAGGAGATGGGCGAAGCAGGGAAGGAGCGGCACCTTACCCCCAGGAGCTCAGCCTCCGGGACACCCCCGATGTCCGACGGCAACACAGACGATCCCTCCCAACCCCGCTCGGAGACGGCCGAAACCACAGGACCTCTCACGAACACATCGCCCACGGACCCGCCCTCCGCAGCACGCGGGACTCCGACCGGTACCCTCACCCCCACCTATACCCCAACGCCAACTCCCCGGGGGCCGGAGCAGGAGGCCACGCCGGTGGCGACGGCGGAGATCAGCTTTATCGCCTTGAATCCCTCGGCCACGCCGACATCCGTCCACCTCCCCAACGGGGCCGTACTCCAGCCGGAGGCCACCGCGACGGCCTCTCCCTCTCGCCTTCAGCCCTCGGCCTCTCGTCGAGTTCAGGTCGCCACGCCGACGCCCCTGCCGCCTGACCGGATCGTCGCCACGAGCATCGGGCTGGACGCGCCGGTGGTGCCGGTCGGCCAGAGGATGGTGCAGGTAGGAGGGCAAACGGCGGTGATCTGGGACGTGGCCGACTACGCGGCGGGCTGGCACAAGGATTCGGCCCGGCCGGGGCAGCGCGGCAACATCGTCATCTCCGGACATCACAACATCAAGGGAGAGGTCTTCCGTTACGTGGTGCAGCTGGAGGAGGGCGACGAGATCGTGTTATACGCAGGAGGTCGCCCTTACCGATACGTCGTCCAGCGCAAGATGATCCTGAAGGAGAAGGGAGAGCCCCTGGAGGTGAGGCAGAGGAACGCCCGCTGGATCGCTCCCTCCTCCGACGAGCGGCTGACGCTGGTGACCTGTTGGCCCTACACCAGCAACACCCATCGCGTCATCGTGGTCGCCAAGCCCGTGAGAACCCCGGCGGCCCACCCAACGTCCCCGCTCGACAACCTGACGCCATGAGCACATGGCGGGAAACACCCCCGCGGGTTTCCCAACGCGGCGGCCCTCCCTCTGGCCCCATAGCGAGGCGCGAGGCTGCTCGCGATCACACGTCCCCGTCGCGATCGCTCGGACGCACCGTCAGCGCCCAGCCGGCGGCGACGAGCCCGAGCAACACCCAAAGGAACAGCCCGGGCTTGGCTCCCAGGGCGACCGCGTCCGTGAGACCGTATACGTCATGGGCCACCAACCCCGCCAACGCGCCGGCAGCTGTCCAGCGCATCACCGGCGAGTCTGCGGCGCGAAAGGTCCGGTAAGCCAGCGCGATCCCCAGGATCTGAATCGCCAGGAACGCGACCAGGCCGGGTATGCCCAGATCCACCCCCGTTTGCAGAAGCTCATTGTGTGCATGGCCGATGTCCTGGTCCGGCGGGACCAGGAAGAGCGGGTACAAAATGGGAACCACGTAGCGGAAGGTCCCCATCCCCATCCCCGTGAACGCGAAATCCTGGATCCCGTAAAGTGCCCGTGACCAGATCTCCACGCGCCCTTTCAAACTGATGCTGGTCACCGTCCCCAACTCAAGGACATCCTCCCCGCCGCCATCCAGAAGCGCCGTCAGCTCATGGGGACGAACCACGAGGAAAAGGGATAGGATGGCCACACATCCCAGAATCAGCGCCAGCCTTCCCCACCGCCCGGAGGCCGCGAACAGGAGCACCCCCACACCGACTGCGACGCCTATCCACGCGCTGCGGGACTGGGTGAGCAACAGCACCAGGGCCATGGCCGCCGTCAGTGCGACGAGCAGCAGGCCGGCTGCCACGGTCGAGAGCGCACGGCGACGAGACCACAGCCCTACGGCGGCCGTCGGCGGGAGGAAGAAGACCCATGTCAGCGCGCCGCCCACCTCGTTCGGGTGAAACCCGCCCTCAGCGCCGGGAAGGCTATGGATCAGCCGAGGGATCCTGCTCCCGATCTGCTGGAGGGCCGGGACCTTACTCCCCCACTGCGTGCCCACCAACACCAGCCCGGTGAACGCCGCGATCACGGCCAGCAGTCCGAACACGGTGATCTGGAACCGCCTGGGAGTATAGGCGAACCCCACCACGACGTAGAGAGCGGTCACCCCCAACAGCACGCCGGAGATCTTGGGCAGGCTGACCGTGATATCATACGTGGCGTACAGGCTGACCAACACCATCAGCAGGAGCAGGGCGATGGCGACATCATAGGGGGTGCGGCGGAAGAACCGCCCGGTGAACCACCGATTCCCCAGCAGGATAAGGGGCAAAACCAGCAGGGCAAGCGTTCGCCATCCCCCCGGGAACAGGAGGAACGGGGCCGCCAGCCCCAGCAGGAATACAGCAACCCAGGTCCACCAACGCTCACGTCGCATATGACCGCCTGTCTCGCATCGCCCACTCCGGGAGGTGTCTGAGGAGCTCCCCCTCAACTACCTCCACAGGGGGAGGTGTGAAGGGGACTCCCCATAGCAGAAGCAACGGCATTTCTCAGACGCGCTCTCAGGCCAGACCTTCTATCGCCGCTTCAACGAACGCTGTGCTATAATTTAAGCGGAGGCCATCTTTTCGTCAACATCCCGTTCACCCAGCCCCATCAGACACCCGGGAGGCCATCTTGCGGAGATGTCATGGGTAAAGACCAGATCGTATTGTCCCACCTTCAGGCGGAGCGAATCCTGCAGGCCAGAGAGAAGGGTTTGCAAGAGATCGAGGTCTCCCCTGACCTGGGCTTGAGCACGGTAACCGTCGTCCTCAGCTCCGACGGCGCACGGTTCCCACAAGGCATCTTCCTCACCTGGGACGCGCTCCGGAAGATCCGGAAGACCCCGCAAAGCTGCTTCTGGGTCGAGAGTGATGAGATCCGCAAGATCCAGGCCTTCTCCGAGACGACCAACCGTTTCTACAGCCTGATGCCCACCACAGGCGCGCCCACGCTGCTGATCTCCGGGACCCCCATGCACCGCATCAAGGGGACGGATCCTCACAGGGACACGCTCGCGAAGATCCGGACGATTGCGCCCATCACCGGCCGCGTCCTGGACACGGCCACCGGGCTTGGCTACACGGCCATCGAGGCGGCCAAGACGGCCGAGCACGTCATCACCATCGAGCTGGACCCGACCGTCCTGGAGATCGCCCGGCAGAATCCCTGGTCTCGGGCGCTCTTCGACCACCCCAAGATCACGCAGATCATCGGCGACAGCTTCCAGGAGGTCCAACGATTTGAGGATGCGACGTTCACCCGGATCATCCATGATCCCCCGACGTTCAGCCTGGCCGGGGATCTCTACTCCGCGGAGTTCTATCGACAGCTCCTCCGGGTACTCAGACCCGGTGGGCGCCTGTTCCACTACATCGGGGATCTGAACAGCCGATCGGGGCGCAACGTAGCCAGAGGCGTCATCCGGCGGCTGCAAGAGACCGGATTCCGGCGCGTCACGCGTCGCCCCGAGGCATTCGGCGTGGTCGCCTACCGGTGACCTGCCATCAGCGTCGACGACGCCGGACGCGTGGCTACCGGATGCTTTGCATGGGAGACGACGGGAAGCACCGCCCTCTCACGGTCCTCACGAGGTCAAACTGTCCGGCAGCCAGAACGCAACACAGGAGGAGAACCAGATGATCATCCATACACGTACACCTGCCCGGGCCGGGTTGATCGGCAACCCATCAGACGGGTTCAACGGCGTCACCATCTCCTTCACCTTCGACGCCTTCTGGGCCGAGGTCGCGCTCTGGGAGTCGCCGGAGCTGGAGATCCGCCCCTCGCCCCGCGATGCCACCTGTTTCGCGTCCGTAGAGGACCTGGTGCACAACGTGACCAACTACGGGTACTATGGCGGCATCCGCCTGATCAAGGCGATCATCAAGGTCTTCGTCGACTACTGCCAGTCGCTGGGCATCGACCTGGACAACAAGAACTTCACCATCAGCTATCGATCCAACATCCCCCTGCGCGTGGGGCTGGCGGGCTCCAGCGCCATCATCGCATCCACGCTCAGGGCGCTCATGCGCTTCTATGGCGTCTCCATTCCCAAGCAGATCATGCCCAACCTGATCCTCAGGGCGGAGACGGAGGAGCTCAAGATCGGGGCCGGCCTCCAGGATCGGGTGGTGCAAACGTACGGCGGCGTCGTCTACATGGACTTCGATCGGGAGCTGATGAGCCGGGGCTTCGGCCACTACGAGAACCTGGACCCGGCGTTGCTGCCGCCGCTGTTCATCGCCTATGATGACTCCGCCACCGAGGGGACCGAGGTGTTCCATAACGATGTGCGGGAGCGATACGCCCGGGGCGAGAAGCTGGTGGTGGAGACCATGGAGGCCATCGCGGAAGGGGCGCGACGCTTCCGGGAGGCCATGGAGGCGGGCGATCTCGACGAGATGGAGCGCCTCATCGACCGCAATTTCGATCTTCGCTCGCAGATCTACCGCATCAGCGAGCTCAATCAGCGGCTCATCCAGGCGGCCCGGGACGCGGGGGCTCGTGCGAAGTTCTGCGGCTCCGGCGGGGCGGTCATCGGCATCTGCCGGGACGACGAGATGTTCCGCCGGCTGCAGAAGAATTACCAGGCCATCGGCGCCACCGTGCTGCGCCCTCGGGTGGTAACCTACGACGAGGAGCCGTGTTGCTGATCCTCTCGCCCACGCCCGAGCGTTTGTCACCCCTTCATCACTGTGCTAGAATATTTTGCTGCTCTCACACAAGGTGCCCCATGGAGGGCGCCGGCGAGAGAGGCGGGCCTGTCCCATCATCCTGATCGCAACGCCCATCCCCCGCCTTCTGGAGAGGAACAAGGGGCGGGATCACGCGATGGACGGGCCCGGCGGATCATGGAGCATCCGATGAGGCGCAGGCGGACCTCGCCTGGGCCATGCCACGTCAGGACGAGAAGGGGATCTCACCCCAGGGTGTATCTCCATGGCCCGCAGCCTGGTAACTCATATATTCGAAGGGACGGTCTTTCATCTTCATGCGAGCGCTGAGGTACATAGCCAGCATCATCATCGTCGCGCTCATCCCGTTGCTCACCTTCGCGGCCGGGTTCGGCGCTCATTGGTACCTGACGCGGGATCGAAGCCCAGAGGCGGCCGAGGACTTTCAGGTCTTCTGGGAGGCCTGGCACATCCTGGAACAGTCCTACCTGGGTGAGGACCCGCCGGTCAAGCAGCGCGTCTACGGCGCCATCCGCGGCCTGGTGGACGCCTATCAAGACCCCTATACGGTCTTCGTCGAGCCGCAGCCCCGCCAGAGGGAACGAGAGGAGCTGCGGGGCGAGTTCGGGGGCATTGGCGCCTGGATCATCCGGGAGGACGACGGCACATACACGCTGCGCCCCATGCAGGACAAGCCGGCCCAGCGCGCCGGGATCCAGGAGGGGGATATCCTCGTCGCCGTGGACGGGCACGAGATCACCCCCGATATGTCCCTGGACGATGTGGTCAGCCTGATCCGTGGGCCGGTCGGGACCATCGTGCGCATCCAGGTGCGCCGCGCCGGGGTGGACGACGTGCTCACGTTCGAGGTCGAACGGGCCCGCATTGAAACGCCCAGCGTGGAATGGCGCATCCTGGACACGCCCCCCCACACAGGGTATATCCGGCTTTCCATCTTCAGCGAGCGCACGGCCGATGAGCTGACCGACGCCCTGGAGGATCTGACAGGACAGGGCGTCACCCAACTGGTGCTGGATCTGCGACACAACAGCGGCGGCTTGCTGGACGCCGCGATCGACGTCGCCAGCACGTTCCTGCGAGATGGCGTGGTGCTCTACGAACAACGCGCCGGGGACGAGGAGAAGACGTACGAGGTGCGCAGCCGGCCGATCGTGTTCGACGGCCCGATGGTCGTCCTGGTGAACGGGGCCACCGCCAGCGCCTCCGAGATCGTAGCCGGAGCGCTGCAAGATCACAGCCGGGCGAAGCTGTTTGGAGAGAAGACGTTCGGGAAGGGATCGGTACAGCTGGTGCACGATCTATCAGACGGCTCCTCGCTGCATGTGACCTCGGCCCGATGGCTGACGCCCAAGCGGCGTCAGATCGATGGGCAGGGGTTGGAGCCGGACTTCCCGGTGGAGATCACGGAGGAGGATCAACAGGCAGGGCGTGACCCCGTGCTGCAACGAGCGCTCAAGTGGTTAAGCGCTCTCCCTCAAGCGCAAAAGTAGGCGAAAGGCGGGATCACGGCCGCTATATCTTGAGATATGAGAGGATACGAGATGGATGCTTCTGGATCGAATCGCATACTGAAATGGCTGATCGCCTCCGTCCTGGCGCTCAGTCTGACGGGCTCCGCCTTTATCGTGGGCTTTGGCGTAGGATTCGGCACGGGACGGTGGACAGCCCCCGCCCCTGCGGAGGCCAGCGCCTCCCTGGCCACGCCGGTCTGGCATGTGACGCCGCTGCCCACGGCGACCCCGCGCCCACAGGTCAAGGAACCGGATACGGAGGGATTGTGTCCATCCCCCGACGAGGGAGAGGGAAGGCTGGATCGCCTGCCCGAAGAGCCGAAGGAGTTTCGGGTCTTCTGGGAGGCTATGCAGGCGCTTCAAGAGGATTACTACGGCGAGCTGCCGGACAATCAGGAGATGACCTACGGCGCCATCCGCGGAGTGCTGGAGCTCCTGGATGACGAGAACACCTCCCTGCTCGACCCCCAATCGGCCCAGTTCTTCAGCTCGGACCTGTCCGGCAGCTTCGAGGGGATCGGGGCCCGGGTCGACCTGGCCCCCGGGGGCGGCGTGCGCGTCGTGGAGCCATTCGAGGGCCAACCCGCCTACAAGGCCGGCATCCGGCGAGGGGACATCATCATCAAGGTGGATGGCAAGGACGTGACCAACATGTCGCTCAGCGACGCCATCCAGCTCATTCGCGGACCCAAGGGCACGACGGTTCGGCTGCTCATCAAACGGCCGGGCGAGCCGGACCTGATCGAGGTGAAGGTGGTACGCGATCGCATCGAGATCCCCGTCATCGAGTATAAGATGCGAGACGATGGGATCGCCTACCTGAAGCTGAGCGAGTTCAACAGCCGGGCTCCGGATCTGGTACGCCAGGCGTTGCGGGAGCTGCTACGGCAAAAACCCAAGGGGCTGATCCTGGATCTGCGCGGCAACCCGGGCGGCCTGCTGGATTCCGCCGTGGAGATCGGCAGCCAGTTCGTCGGCGAGGGCGACATCCTCATCGAGCGCTTCAAGGACGGACGCGAGCGCGCCTACCCGGCCCGCCGGGGCGGCCTGGCGACCGAGATCCCGCTGGTCGTGCTGGTGAACGACGGCAGCGCCAGCGCATCGGAGATCGTGGCGGGCGCCATCCAGGACGCCGGCCGCGGGCCCCTGATCGGCGTCACCACCTTTGGGAAGGGGTCGGTGCAGGTGCCCCACTACCTGAGCGATGGCTCACTGCTCCGCGTGACCACGGCCCGCTGGTTCACCCCCAAGGGACGCGGCATCGACGGCAAGGGGCTGAAGCCGGACATCGAGGTGGAGCGCACGCTGGAGGATCGGGCGGCCGGGCGCGACCCCCAGCTCGACCGGGCTGTGGAATACCTGCTCACGGGCAAGTGAGAAAACCGCCCTACCGGAGAGACGATGGCAGCGATTAAGACGATCGCCACGAACCGCAAAGCCTATCACGATTACCACATCGAGGAGACCATCGAGGCGGGCATCGCGCTCACCGGCACGGAGATCAAGTCCATCCGCCAGGGGAAGGTGAACCTGCGCGATGGGTTCGCCATCATCCGTGACGGCGAGGTGTGGCTGCTCAACGTGCACATCGCCCCCTACGAGGGTGGCAACCGGATGAATCACGAGCCCCGGCGGGAGCGAAAGCTGCTCCTGCACCGGCGGGAGATCAACCGGCTGGCCGGTCGCGTGCAGGAGAAGGGGTGGACGCTGGTGCCGCTGCGGCTATATCTGAAGGACAACATCGCCAAGGTGGAGCTGGCGTTGGTGCGCGGGAAGCGACAATACGATAAGCGCCAGGCCATCGCCAAGCGGGAGGCGGAGCGCGAGATACGCCGAACGGCGAAGCAGATGGCTCGCGAATACTGACCGGCGCGTGAGCGCAGATCGCAACGATCGTGAATGGGAAAGGCCGGGCTCGTCGCCCGGCCTTTTCGCGTCCATATCCCCGGCCCATCACCCATCGGGGAGTCGATTCTCCTGAGCGATGCGCCCGGGTCCGCTCACCTCACCCATCGTTCCCGCAGGAAGTGAGCCGCCATCTTGGGGCGGCGATCACGGGTGAAGACCCCCTTCAGGTTCAACCCGCCCGCCCGCCGCGTCGATTGGGGCGTCTTGAAGTCGGCGAAATTCCAAATGTGCATCCCCACGACGAAGGGGCGCTCGGCGGCCATGTCCAGGTAACGCCGGAGCATCTCCACCTGATATTCCTCGCTCCACATCTCCGGCGGGTCGCTGTGCAGGCCGGCGATGGTGTCGGCCCCGAACTCGGTGAGGATGATGGGCTTGCCCAACTTCCCATGGAGGCCATCCAGCGTCTGTCTCAATACCTCGGCCGCCTCGTCCAGCCTTCCTCCCTGCGTGTACCACCCCCAGTACAGATTGATGCACACCACATCGGAGAGGGCCATCCACTCCGCCGGTCCCCCCATGAGGCTGGCGAACACGGCCGGGCGCGTGGGGTCGAGCTCTCGCGCCAGGCTCAACAGCTCGGACAGGAAGGCGGCTCCCAAGGCGTCCTTCTCCCGATCCACATCCCCGCCCAGGAACCGCCGGATCATGTCCGACGGCATGGGCTCATTGGCCACGCTCCACATGATCACGCTGGGATGATTCTTATCCCGCGCAATCAACTCCCGGAGCTGCTGTCGGCACACAGCCAACCTCTCTTGAACGTTCTCCTCGCCATCCTCAAAGAACAAGCCCACGCCGGGCGTCTCGTCGATGACGAGGATGCCCTCCCGGTCGGCCATGAACATGGCCTCCTCCGAGTAAGGGTAATGGGACGTGCGATAGGAATTCGCCCCCATCCACTTGAGCAGCGCGTAGTCCTTGACAATGAGCGGCATGTTCAGCCCGCGGCCGTGGATGGGGAAGTCCTCGTGTTTGCCGAATCCCTTCAGAAAGATCGGCCGACCGTTCAGCAGGAGTTGATCGCCCTCCACCCGGATCGTGCGGATGCCGATGTCCAGACGGTAACGGTCCACAACCTGCTCCCCCCGGGTGAGGAGGACGGTCAGATCGTGGAGATAGGGATCGTCCGGGCTCCACAGGCGGGCATGGGGGACGCGTAGCGTCGTTTGGGCCGCCCCTGCCGTGAAGGCGAGCGGGATCTCGAGATCTTCCTCCGCCCCGCGTAGGATCACCCTCCCCTCGCCATCCTCGCCATCGCCCCGGGTCACGGCGACGTGCACCAGCCCATCCTCCCCCTCGATCTCGGTCACGACGGTCACGTCCTCGATGTGGGCCGGCGGCACGGTGTACAGGACCACGGGCCGGTGCAGCCCGGCGTAGGGGAAGAAGTCGAAGTTCGTGCTGGGGTATCCCCCCAAGAACTCGCCGATGAGACCACTCACCACGTTGCCCGGCGGCACCCGGGTGGGCATCAGCCTGCCCTCCACAGCAACGGCGATCACGTTGGGCTCGCCCCACCGGACCTGCTCGGTGATCTCGAAGGCGAAGGGGAGATGGCCACCTTGATGCTCGCCCAGAAACTCCCCATTGAGCCAGACCCGGGCCGCGTAGTTGGCCGATCCCACGCGCAGAAAGATGCGCTGCCCCCTCCACTCGCGGGGGATGTAGGTCTCACGCAGGTACCAGGCCAGCCCCAGATAATCCCGCGTGTCCTGGAACTGCTCGTTCCAGCTTCCGGGGACGGCGATCACACGCGGGGCGGGCAACCCATGGAACCATCCCTCTCTCTCGCCCACCTCCTCCGGGTCCAGCTTGAACGCCCAGAGGCCGGACAGATCAAGCACGTTGCGAACGTCGTTCTGTTGAGGATACAGCATGTACCTATCTCCTTCGCCGGTCTTGTCCGTGAAACAGCTTGGACGCACAGGGCCTTCACGTGGCCCCGAGCGTCCAAGGCCATCACCCCGATATGCCGACATCTCCTCTTACGCTCTGGCAGCCGATCGTTCCACCTCCTCCGCAGCGATCCTCGCCCACTCCCACAGCCGTTGCGGCTCGTACCGCACGGTGGAGATGTCCTTCATGATCACCTCCACGGCACAGCCGCGCATTTTCTCCAGCGCCTGGCGCAACTCCCGGCGGGCCAGATCGGGATCCCACACGTCCGAGGCCAGCACCGCGGGGTTCGGCTTGTAGGACAGGACGTAATCACGGCCGATCTCTCGCACGGCCGCCTCCACATCGGCCCAAGGGCTGATGGAGATCTTGCGCAGGTTCGGGATGCTCCTGAGGATGTGGATCTTGTGGTGCAGCGGCTCGCAACAGCCGTAGTAGGCCAGGCCGAATCGCTCTAGCCAGCGCCGCTCGTACCTGAGGGCGAACTCCTCATGCATCTCCGGCGAGACGCCCACGAAGATCTGTGCCGTGGCGCACCCCCAGAGGTCTGTGGCCCGCACATACCCCGGATCGAAGCCGGCCTGAGGCAGCTCGGCCGTATACCCGTACCCTCCGGAGCCGACGCGAACGTTCGCGTTGTTCAGCGACAAGAGCCCCTGCCGCTCCAGCTGCTCCAGCCGCTCGAGATGTGCGCTGACCAGGCGGTCCATCGCCGCATGGACGAGCTCCGGCCGCTCGACCAGGTCCATGAGCGCCTCGTGCACGCCCCACCAGGTGACCAACTGATCCCACGGGGCGAACCACATCCCGGGCACGCCACGCTTCTCCACCTCCAGGACCCCATCGAAGATATCCACCATCGCCTGATAGCGACGTTCGCTGGCCTCGGCATCGTGCGTGACCACAGGCACCTGGATCTTCTCCAGGTCCCCCTCGTCCCGGATCTGGGGATGAAACCGACGGGAGGCGACCCCCTCGGCGTCCGCATAGATCCGGTCGGACTCCTCCTGGATCCCGAAGCCGCTCTCGTGGATGACAAGGGGAGCGTAGAGCTTTCGCTCGACGACCATATCGCCGGGCATGTGCTCCCACTGGTAGATCGTCCGACGGAGCCGAACCTCCAACTCTCGCGCCCAGGGATGGCTCGTCTCCGGCCGCAGCTCCCCGTCCACATCCATCTCGTGCCATGGGATCTCGTTGATCCAGACCACGGGCCTGATCGGATCCAGATCGTTGACGCGCCGCCACAGCTCCATCCGCTCCCGCTGAACGGGCAACTCGGCGATCCCGGCGACCCGCCCCGCGAGCCGACGCAAGACCGCTCTATCCGCCTCCGGAACGTCTAGGGCATACATGGGTCCCCCCATCTCCGGCTATTCCTCCCTCGATCAGCCAAGGGCCCAACCCACCGAGCCCACACATGATGTCCACTTCACCTCACCGCCGGACGGGATCAGAACGTCCCCCAGGAGACGTCTCGGCCATCCCCTTTGGCTCCCCCGCCCCATCCAGGCGATCCACGCGCCCGGCCCCGCAGATCCTCCGCGTGACCCGGGGATCGCCATAGTAGGCGACGTTCCCCCCGCCGGACACGAGCACGTCCATCTCCTCACGCGCCCGGACGACCGCCCGCCCCGGGCCGTGCACCCGGACCTCGGCGACCCGGCTGTCCAACCCGGCCCCATCGCAGCGGCCCGCCCCGCTGACGCGCACCTCCAGGCGATCGACCCGGCCCGAGAGGCGCGCCACCCCCGGCCCGTTCACCCGCACCACCAAACGCTCCACGTCGATGCCCTCCAGGTCCACCGCCTCCGCCCCGTTGACCACGACCTCCAGCCGCGCCTCATCGGCATCCGGGGCCTCGCCCGCCGCCGAACGGCCCACATCGGCAGGTTCGTCCGAGGCCAGGCCAGGCACGGCCGCGGCGGGACGCGCCGCCTCCAGGATCTCCTCGTCCGGGAACTGCTTGCGATACATCTCGTAATAGGCGCCGCGACGCGCCAGCAGCTCCTCATGCGTGCCGCGCTCCACGATGCGGCCGTCCACGATCATCAGCACCTGGTCGGCGTTGCGAATGGTGCTCAGCCGGTGGGCGATGACGAAGCTGGTCCGCCCGCGCAACAGACGGTCCAATGCCCGCTGGATCAGCATCTCCGTGCGGGTGTCCACGTTGGAGGTCGCCTCGTCCAGGATGAGGATACGGGGGTCGGCCAGTACCGCGCGAGCGAAGGCGATGAGCTGTCGCTGTCCCTGGGAGAAGTTGGAGCCCCGCTCCTGCACGCGGGTCTGATATCCATCCGGCAGCCGGGAGATGAAGTCGTGGGCGTTGACCAGCCGGGCGGCCGCCTCCACCTCCTCATCCGTCGCGTCCAGCCGCCCATAGCGGATATTATCCGCCACCGTGCCCGAGAAGAGGAACGTATCCTGGAGGACGATCCCCATCTGGCGACGCATGCTGGCCTGCCTCACCCGACGTACATCCATGCCATCGATGAGCACCGCGCCGTCCCACACGTCATAGAAGCGCATGAGCAGGTTGACGATGCTGGTCTTGCCCGCGCCCGTCGGCCCGACCAACGCCAACGTCTGCCCGGGCCTGGCCTCCAGGCAGATATCGTGCAGCACCTCCTCGCCGGGCTTATAGCCGAAGTACACGTGATCGAACACCACATGCCCTCGGATCGGGGGCATCTCGATGGCGTCTGGCGCGTCCTGGATCTCGGGACGCTCATCCAGCAGGTGGAAGATGCGCTCCGCCCCGGCCAGGGCCGACTGCATCGTGGTGTAAAGCTGGGAGATCGATCGGATCGGCATGAAGAAGCGCTGCACGTATCCCAGAAAGGCCACGATCAGACCGACGGAAGCCTGCCCCTGCACGGCCAGATAGCCCCCATATCCGGCCACGATGGCCATCGCGATGGCGCTCAGCAGGTCCACCGCGGGCGTGAAGGCGGCCGTGATGGTCCGGGCATAGATGTTGGCATCCCGGTTGGCCGCGTTCAGCTCGTAGAACCGCCGGAGGTTGGCCTGCTCCCGAGCGAACGCCTGCACCTCCCGCACGCCGGAGATGTTCTCCTCCAGCTCCGCGGAGACGGCCCCGATCCTCTCCCGCGTGCGGCGAAACGCCACCCGCGCCCGGCGGGCGAAGTAGAGCGTCGTCACGACCATGAAGGGGATGACCGAGAAGGAGACCAGGGCCAGCCGGGTCTGCATGCGCAACATCACCACGATGATCCCCACCAGGGACAGCGAGTTGATCACCGTGCGGTTCAGCCCATTGCTCAAGAACTGGTTGATAGTGTCCGTGTCGTTGACCAGACGACTCATCAAGTCGCCGGCATCATGAGTATCGAAGTAGCGGATCGAAAGCCGCTGAATCTGTTCGAAGATATCATCTCGCAAACGCTGCAGAGTGCGCTGGGCCACCACCGCCATGGTGTAGTTGCTCAACGCGTTGAAGACATATCCGGCCAGGATCGTCCCGGCGAGCATCCCCATGGTCACCGCCAGCCCGTGGCGATCTCCCCGGGCGATGAACTGATCGATGGCCCGACCGACCAGATAGGGGGCGGCCAGAGGCGTCAGCGAGGCGCCTACTGTGGCGATGGCCACCAGCAGCAACGTCAGCCGATGCGGCCACAGATAAGCGAAAAGCCGCCGCGCCGCCTGGCGACGATTCCTGGCCTTCTCCGGCGTGCGGGCCAGCCCCCGCAAACCACCATGAAACATCAATCCACCCCTCTGAACCGCGCTGCATCGGCCGCGGTCCGGGCCTCCCGAAGGGCGCCGTTGCCATCCCCGGGAACGGTCACCCCGGTGAACCACCTGGACCGCTGACCGCCCAGTTGCAGATAATAGATCTCCGCGTAGATGGGGCTGATCTCCAACAGCTCCTCATGCCGTCCCTGAGCCACCAGCCGCCCGCGATCCAACACCAGGATGCGGTCCGCCCGCCGGACGGTGCTCACCCGCTGCGCGATGATGAAGGAGGTGCGCCCCTCCATGAGGCGCTCCAACGCCCGCTGGATGCGCGCCTCCGTCTCCACATCGACGCTGGAGGTGTAGTCATCCAGGATCAGGATGCGCGGGTTCGTCAGCAGCGCCCGGGCGATGGCGATTCGCTGCTTCTGCCCACCCGAGAGCCCCACGCCTCGCTCGCCCACGCGGGTCTCATATCCATCCGGGAAGCCCACGATGAACTCGTGTGCCTCGGCCGCCCGGGCGGCGGCGATGATCTCGTCCATGCTAGCATCCGGCCGACCGAACGCGATATTCTCCCGGATGGTGCCCGTGAACAGGTTCGTCTCCTGCAACACGATGCCGATCTGCGAGCGCAGGCTGTGCAACGTCACATCGCGCACGTCGTAACCGTCGATGCGGACCGCGCCG
>JAJRVX010000001.1:0-11204 GCA_024277095.1 Chloroflexota bacterium | reverse complement strand
GGTACGCCATCGGGGCCGCCATCCTGTGGGGCGGGTTGGCCGCGCTCAGCCTCGTCACCTTCTACACGGTGCCCAGATACGCCGACGATGACTATCGCCCGCTGATCCAACAGGTCCAACGTCAGGGCCAGCCGGACGATGTCGTCTGGTGCGTGTTCCCCTGGCAGGTGGGTTACTTCCGATCCTACCACCGCCCGGACGCCCCGACCGCCCGGCTGTTGCCGTCGCCGGAGTGGGGCCCATCCGTGCAGAGCGCTCTGGACGAGACGCTGGCCCAGGGCCGACGCATCTGGCTGCCCGAACACCTCAGCCTGGGCGGCCTCCTGGAAACCCGGATGGAGGCCTACCTGCTGGCCCGGGAGGATGTCTATCCCACAGCCAACGTCTGGTACGGGCCCAACACCCGGCTGACCCTCTTCACCCCCGCCGCCGGTTCCGGGATCGTCGGACCACAAGGGGACACGCCTGTGAACTTCGGCCGGGTGCTCCTGCTGCACCGGAGCGTCGTCTCCCCCAACGTCCCCCGTGACCCCACGCGGCCGGAGATGGCCCAGGATCCGCAGCGGCTACAGCCCGAGTACGATGTGATCCGGATCGATCTGGAGTGGGAGGCGACGGCTCGCGTGCCCCAGGGGCTACGCGTGGGGCTGCGCCTGGCCGACGACGCCGGACGCACGTGGAGTCAACGGGACAGCGGGCCTCTAGGCGGGAGCAAGCCCTTCACCACGCTCACGCCCGGCCGGCGCCTGCACGACCGCCACGGGCTGATGGTGCCCGCGGGGACTCCCCCCGGCCGCTACACCGTCTGGCTGAAGGTATACGACCCGGAGAGCGAACGGGCGCTGGATCTGATCGGGCCGGACGGCCGAACTCAGGGCACCGAGGTGGCGCTGGGACAGGTGGACGTGTGGCCGGCCGATCGCCCGCTGGATCCTGTGCATCTCCCCATCGGCGTCCCACGGCCCGCCGATCTGGACGGCGGCGTGCGCTTCCTGGGATACACCATCGGTCAGGGCCCCTTTGAGCCCGGCCGGGCCATCCCGGTCAGCCTCTTCTGGAGAGCTCAGCGGGACCTGGACCAGGAGTATCTGGCCTTCGTCCAGCTTATCGACGACCAGGAGCGGCTCCTGGCCGCGTGGGAGGGCCCTCCAGGGGGCGCGTACCCCACCTATGAGTGGCGCCAGGGGACGCTGATCTGGCAACAAGTCGAGCTGCGACTGCCCGCCACCGTGCCCGACGGCGAGCATCAGCTCATCACGGGCATGTTCCGCCTGGCCGATCGATCCCGGCTGACGGTCGGGCGACAATGGTTCCCGCCGCGGCGTCCTCTGGATTACATCCCGCTGGAACGCGTGTCCGTGCGAGGCCGCTCGCACGACTACACCCGCCCGTCTCCCCAACACCCGCTGGACGTGCAGATCGGGTCGTTCGCCCGGCTGATCGGCTATGACCTGGAAGTGGATCCCCCCACGCCCGGGGGGCGGATCACGCTCACACTGTACTGGGAGGCGATCGAGCCGGCCGACGAGGAGTACACGGTGTTCATCCACCTGCTGGACGATCAGGGGCGATTCCGAGGCCAACGGGACGCCCCGCCCGGCGATGGCGCCTATCCCACCACCGGCTGGCTGCCCGGCGAGTACTTGACGGACCGGCACACGTTCACCATCGCAAACGATGCGACGCCGGGGACGTATACTATGGAGGTGGGCATGTACCTGCCCGCCACCAATGCCCGCCTCCCTATCCGGGACGCGGCCGGCAACCTGCTGGGCGATCGTCTCCTGCTCTCGGAGACACCCATCATAGTCCGTTAAGAGTCTCCCCCGGCTACCAGATCCAGCGAGGGAGGTGTGGAGGAGAGGTCCCACACGGGAATCCCTCCTTTCCGGCCTGTACCTGCCTTTCTCGGCCCTCTCCGAAGGACCTAAGCCGAGGCCAGGCAGGTCAAGGGTGGAAGAAGGGCTTTTCCCGGAGAGGCGAAGCCCCCCGGGCTTCCCCACAGCGGAAGCGTCATCCGGTAGTTGTAAGTAATAGGCGGAGGGAAGAGGATGGACGAGCAGACGAAGGGTCAAGAGAAGCCCCCCACCGAAGATGTCATCGAGGAGCTAAAGCAGCTCGGTCGACAGATTGGACGAGCCCTCAAGGAAGCCTGGGAGAGCCCAGAGCGCCAGGAGCTGGAGCAAGAGGTCAAAGAGGGACTACGCGAGCTGGGCGAGCAGGTGGATGAGGTATTGGAGACCGCCAAGGAGCGCCTGGCCTCCGAGGAGATCGTGGAGCAGGCTCAGGAGGCGGTGGAATCCATCGAGAAGACAGAAACCGTTCAGGAGATCCGCAAGGCGTTGGTCACCGGCCTGCGCGCGCTCAACCAGGAGCTGAACCAGGTATTAGGGGGGAAAAAGACATCCGAGGCCGAGCAGGAGCCCCCGCCACAGGAGTGAGTGTCCTGGTGCAGAGGACGTGCCTACCTGCCCTTATTCGGCCCACTCCTCCGGGGATCGTCGGACAATACTGGATAGTAGACGCGTCTCACCCTTCGCCCCGGACCGTGCGTTCTCCCAGCCCGCGGTGGATCTCCTCACGAACAGCCTGATGCCCGGGGTAGAGGCGGGTGGCCGGTAACGCTATTGGCGCCTGGTCTGCCAG
This sequence comes from Chloroflexota bacterium, assembly GCA_024277095.1. Taxonomy (GTDB): domain Bacteria; phylum Chloroflexota; class Anaerolineae; order DUEN01; family DUEN01; genus DUEN01. The sequence continues at coordinate 8,558 of JAJRVX010000001.1, read as the reverse complement.
AGCGCCAATGCCTGCCGTGTGCTCTCGAAGGCCAGTTCAGACGGCAGCTCGTCAGGCGTAAACCATCGCACGTCGCTCACATCGTCGGCCGCGTGAGGCTCGCCAGCATCTGCCCGTGCCCAATAGAGGATGATCACGCCGCGTGCGTCCGGATTGTCCAGCGGGAACACGTCGAGCACGTCGCCCACGGCGACATCTAGCCCGGTTTCCTCTTTAACCTCACGCCGCAATGCCACCCTGGGCGTCTCATCGTAGTCCATATACCCGGCCGGCAGCGCCCACATCCCCATGCGCGGGGTCACGGCGCGTCGCACGAGGAGAACCCGCCCGTCGCGCTCGATCAGCGCTCCCACGGCCACCTTGTGATCACGGAAGAAGACAAACCCGCAGGCCGGACACACACGTCGCACCCGCCCGAAGGCCTCCCGATCCTCCAGGAGATGCCCACAGCGCGGGCAGAAGTTCATCTCAAACCGCACAATCTCTAATCTCCAAGACCTATGCCCCCCTCTCCACCGCCTGCCGCGCCGCCCGGATATTGGCGATCGGGGCCACGATAGGGGTCACACATCCCGTCCCCAGGATCGTCCGGATCCCCTCCGTCTGGCTGATGGCCGCTCGCGCCTGGGCGATCACCTCCTGCGGATCGCCCCGCACGACCGTGTCCCACCGGCTGAGCCCGCCCACCACCGCGCCGGGGAAGAGCCCCAACGCCTGCCGCAGCGACGGCGGCGTCTCCTGATCATGCCAGTTGATCGCCTGCACGGGATAGTCCCGAAACAGGTCGAACATGATGTCGGTTCCGTGCAAGTGGAGCAGGTTGAACCAGCAGTCCTGCACCGCCTCCAGGATGCGCAGATCGTAGGGGCGGCCGAAGGTTCGATACTCATCCTCGCTCAGCAGATGATAGGTCGCATGCTGGACCGCGTAGAAGATCCCGGCGATCCCGGTGGGCTTGATGGCCTCCACGAAGCGGATGATGGACTGGGTGATGGTCTCCAGGCCGGCGTGGAACGCGTCCGGATACTGCCGCATATGGACCAACATGCGCTCGCCTGCCAGGTTCTTGGCTTGGGCCAGCGGGCTGAAGATGGTCTGGATGAACGGCACCTCATCGCCCACATCCTGGCCGATCAACTGCAAACAGCGCACCTGGCGCCCCAGCCCACCCTGCAGCGGGTCAAGGACGGACAGCTTCTCCCAGTCGCCCGGCTCCCGCACGGGATGGTGCACGTACTTGCGCGTGCCCTCCTCCGCGCCCAGCCATATGCTCTCCGTGCCCCAGTCCTCCAGGCAGAAGTCACTGGAGGGGGTCACCTTGATGAAATCGAAGTCGAACTCACGCTGAAAGGCCACCGTGGACCGGGCCAGATCCTCCGCCCGCTGATCGTCCACGGGCCAATGACGCCACAACGCCACCGCAACCCGATCTACCGGCTGACCTCGAAAAGTCGCCTCTAACCGTTCACGCTTGGTCATGCCGCTCATGTACTCGCCTCCTTCACATCTCAGGGGGATCCCGGCTATATTACCCCGCCAGCGCGCCGGGGTCAAACCACAGCGCGGGACGAATAAGAAATCCGAGCCCCTGCAACACAAAACAGCCAGCCGCCAGGACAAAACCCTTCACGAAAAGAGGTCGGGTAAGAAACCCGACCTCCTCACCGCATCTCCGCGGTGGAAGAAACCAAAACGGTAGGGCGGCTTTCCTTAGCCGCCAGGACCATCAAGGCGCAGCGCCGTTCACCCGCTCGATGGAGACCGCGCAGGCCTTGTACTCCGGCATCTTCGCCACCGGATCCAGCGCCGCGTGAGCCTGTGAAAAGAGGTCGGGTAAGAAACCCGACCTCCTCACCACATCTCCGCGGTGAGAGAAACCAAAACGGTAGGGCGGCTTTCCTTAGCCGCCAGGACCATCAAGGCGCAGCGCCGTTCACCCGCTCGATGGAGACCGCGCAGGCCTTGTACTCCGGGATCTTCGCCACCGGATCCAGCACCGCGTGGGTCAGCGCGTTGGCCGGGGACTCGGCGAAGTGGAAGGTCATGAAGACCACCCCCGGCATCACGTCCTCGGTCACCTGGGCCGTCGTGACGACCTCGCCGCGGCGGCTGCGCACGCGCACCGTGTCGCCGTCGCGCACGCCGAACCGCTGGGCGTCCTCGGGGTGGATCTCCACCGTGCTCGATGGGACCTTCTCGTCAAGCCCCTGGCTGCGCCGCGTCATCGTCCCTGTGTGATAGTGGAACAGGAGGCGCCCGGTCGTGAACGTGAGCGGATATTCCTCATCGGGCACCTCGGCGGGCGGCATATACTCGACGGGCATGAACCGCCCCTTGCCCCGGGAGAACTTCCCCACATGCAGGATGGGCGTCCCCGGATGCTCCGGATCGGGGCAGGGCCACTGGAGCCCCTGCGTTCCCAGCCGCTCGTACAGGATGCCGCCGTAGATCGGCGTCAGGCTGGCGATCTCCGCCAAAACCTCGGCCGGGCTGGTGTAGCGCCACGGGCCGTAGGGCGCCTGGCTCACGCGCTGCCGCAGATCGTCGTCCAGCGCCAAGCAGCGATTGGCCAGATCGATCAGGATCTCCCAGTCGGGCCGTGCCTGGCCGATGGGCTCGATCGCCTTCCGGATCCATTGCACGCGTCGCTCCGTGTTGGTGAAGGAGCCCTCCTTCTCGGCGAAGCTGACGGCCGGCAGCACCACATCGGCCAGCGCCGCCGTCTCGCTCAGGAAGATCTCCTGCACGACCAGGAACTCCACCGCCTCCAGGCACTTTCGCACATGATTGGAGTCGGGATCGGACAGCAGCACGTTCTCGCCCATAATGTAGAGGCCACGCACCCTCCCGTCCAGAGCAGCGTTCATGATCTCGACCACCGTCAACCCGGGCCGGGTGGACAGCTCCGCCCCCCACGCCTCCTGGAACTTGCGCTGGTTGGCCTCCACCGTCACGCTCTGATAGCCGGGGTAGACGTTCGGCAGGCCGCCCATGTCGCACGCGCCCTGCACATTGTTCTGCCCGCGCAGCGGGTTCACGCCGCCGCCCGGGATCCCCATATTGCCGAGGAGCATCTGCAGGTTGGCGCACGCCATCACGTTGGCCGTGCCCGTCGTGTGCTGGGTGATGCCCATGGCATACAGCAGCGCGCCCGGCCGATTCGCCGCCAGCAGCCGGGCCGCCTTCACGATATCCCCCGCGGGCACGCCCGTGATCTCAGCCACCCGTTCGGGCGTATACTCGGCCACGGCATCCCGCACCGCCTCGAAGTTCTCGGTGCGGCTCTCGATGAACTCGTGGTCGATCAGATCCTCCGCGATGAGCACATGGGCCAGCCCGTTCAAGAGCGCGATATCCGTGCCCGGCTTATGCTGCAGGTAGAGCGTCGCGAACTCCGTGATCGGGATGCGGCGCGGATCGGCCACGATGAGCACGGCGCCGCGCTGCTTCACCGCCTGCCGGATGCGCATGCCGAAGACCGGATGCTGCTCGGTGATGTTGGAGCCGATGATCAGATAGCTCTTCGCCTCCGTGGCGATGTCGTCCATGCTGTTGGTCATCGCACCGGAGCCAAACGTTGTCGCCAGACCGGCGACCGTGGGGCTGTGTCAGAGGCGAGCACAATGGTCTACATTGTGCGTCCCCCATATCTGTCTGGCCAGCTTCTGGATGAGGTAGTTCTCCTCGTTGGTACACTTGGCACTGGCCAGGCACGCCAGCGCGTCCCCGCCGGACTCCCGCCGGATCGCCATCGTGCGCTCGGCGACGATGTTCAGCGCCGTCTCCCAGTCCACCTCGACGAAGTCGTTGCTCTCCGTCGTCTGGCCATTCTTCGGCTTGGTCCCGTTCGGCTCCAACAGCCACTTGCGCACCAGCGGCTTCGTCAGTCGGTCGGGGTGATTCACGAAGTCGTTGCCGAACTTCCCTTTGACGCACGTCCGCCCGTGATTGGCCGGGCCGTCCCAGGCCGGGGTGACGTACACAATGCGATTGCGCTTTCGATCCACATTGAGCTCGATCTGGCACCCCACTCCGCAATAGGTGCAGATCGTGGGCACCCTGTCGAGCTCCCAGGCCCGTCCCTGGCCGATGGCCTGCTTGGGCCACAGCGCGGCGGTGGGACAGACGCTGACGCAGATGCCGCAGAACTCGCACGGGCTCTCCAGCATCGTGCCGTTGGGCCCAAAGGCGATGTGCGTCTCGAAGCCGCGCTCGAAGACCCCCACGGCCTCGACGCCGTTCATGTACTCGCAGGCGCGGACGCACCGGCGACAGCGGACGCATTTGGCCAGGTCCACCGCGACGAAGGGATTGTCGTCCTCTAGCGTAAACTCCGGCTGGCGCCCGGGATAGGCTCGCTCCCGGGCCCCCAGCCGATAGGCCAGGTCCTGCAACTCGCACGCCCCGGCCGCCTCGCACTTCATGCAATCCAGTGGATGGTTGGACAGGATCATCTCCAGCGCGAAGCGACGGATGCCCTCCACCAGTGGGGTCTGCGTGCGGATCACCATGCCCTCGGACACGGGAGTCGTGCAACTGGGCAGGGGATTGCGAGCCTTCTCCACCTCTACAACGCAGAGGCGACAGCCGCCGCTGGGGGGCAAGGCCGGGTGATGGCACAACGTGGGGATATCGATGCCCGCCGATTGTGCAGCCTCCAGGATTGTGAAGCTTGCAGGCACCGAGAGTTGCCGACCGTCTATCGTGATGTTGACCGTTTTCATCCCGTCCTCCTAGTGCTTCACGCTACACTGGCCTGTGCGGATGTGCTCTTCGAACTCGTGGCGGAAATAGCGAAGCACACTGAGAACCGGCGATGGGGTGAGCTGCCCCAACGCGCACAGGGAACCCGTCTGCATGTAACGGGCGATCTCCTGGATCAGATCCAGGTCCTCCATGCGGCCCTGCCCGTCCAGGATTCGGTTGAGCACCTCCAGCATGCGCGTGCCCCCGATGCTGCACGGCACGCACTTGCCACACGACTCGGCCGCGGCGAAGTCCAGGAAGAAGCGGGCGAACTCCACCATGCAGGTGTCCTCGTCCACCACGATCATGCCGCCCGAGCCCATCACCGCCCCGGCCGCCTGCAGGGAGTCGTAGTCCACCGGCGTGTCCAGCTGCGACTCCGGCAGGCATCCTCCCAACGGGCCGCCCGTCTGCACCGCCTTGAACCTCTTGCCGCCAGGCACGCCCCCGCCGATCTCCTCGATGATCTCCCGCAGCGTGATGCCCATGGGCACCTCGATGAGGCCGGTCCGGGCGATCTTGCCGGTCAGGGCGAAGACGGCCGTCCCCTTGCTCCGCTCCGTGCCGATGCCGGCGAACCAATCGGCGCCCCGGCGGAGGATGGGCGGGATGTAGGCGTAGCTCTTCACGTTGTTGATGTTGGTGGGCTTTCCCCACAACCCGGACTGCGCCGGATACGGCGGCTTGGGCGTCGGCTCGCCCCGCTGTCCCTCGATGGAGCGCAACAAAGCCGTCTCCTCGCCACACACGAAGGCGCCGGCCCCTTCCTTGATGAAGAGGCGGAAATTGAATCCGGTGCCCAGGACGTTCTCCCCCAGCAAGCCGTACCTCTCCGCCTGTGTGATGGCCATCTTCAGCCGTTCGATGGCCAGCGGATACTCGGCGCGGCAGTAGATGTATCCCTCCTCGGCGCCGACGGCGTAGCCACAGATGGCCATCCCTTCGATCACGGAATGGGGGTCTCCCTCCAGGATGCTGCGGTCCATGAAGGCGCCCGGGTCGCCCTCGTCCGCGTTGCAGACGACGTATTTGGGCTGCCCCGGCGACTGGCGGGTGATCGCCCACTTGCGTCCGGTGGGGAACCCGCCGCCGCCCCGCCCCCGCAACCCGGAGGCGATCACCTCATCGATGACCTGCTCGGGGGTCATCTCCGTCAGCGCCTTCTTCAGGGCCTGATAACCATCCCGAGCGATGTACTCGTCGATCCGTTCGGGATTGATGATGCCGCAATTGCGCATGACGATGCGAAGCTGCTTGCGATACAATGGGATGTCCGGGTAGAAGGGATCCATCCGATCGGCCCCGCCGTTGAGCGGCTCGTAGGCCATCTGCCCCAACACCCATTCGCTCACCGGCTTGCCGCCGACGAGGTGTTCCACCACGATCCGCTCGGCCATCTCCGGGGTGACGTTCGCATAGGTCACCCGGGTCTGGCCGGGCAGCGCCACATCCACCAGCGGCTCGTAGGAGCACATCCCGATGCACCCCACCGTGCCGACCTGAGCCCGCACACGATGTTTGCGCATGGCCGCCCGCAGGGCCATCTGGACGTCCAGGGCCCCCGCCGCGCGGCCGCAGGTCCCCATACCCACCAGGACCATCGCGCTCCGCTTGCGCCGCTCCGTCAAGGAGGCCAGTGTGCGATCCCGCAGCTCGTCGAGCGCCGCCGGTGACGAAAGCTTTCTATCGGCCATACCGGACCCTCCCGTCACTCTTCCCTAAGTTTCTGGGCCACCGCAACGGCCTCCTCGGGATCGAGGCGTCCCATCACCTGCTGATCCACGTAGGCCACAGGGGCCAGCCCGCACGACCCCAGACAATAGACCACCTCAAGCGTGATGGCGCCGTCCGGCGTCGTCTCCCCCGGCTGGATTCCCAGTTCCTTTGTAAGCGCCTCGATGATCTGCGGGGCTCCCTTGATGTGACAGGCCGTCCCATCACAGATCCGGATGCGGTGGCGGCCTCGAGGGGTGAGGTAGAACTGGGAATAGAAGGTGGCGACGCCGTAGAGCTTGGTGATCGGCACGCGCCGCCGCTTGGCGATGAGCCGCATCGCCTCGGGCGGCAGCCACCCGTAGACATCCTGGACCCGTTGCAGGATCGGGATCACAGCGCCGCGCTGGTCAGCGAACTCGTCCAGGATCGGCTCGACGGGCGTCAGATCCAGCGTGCTCTGCTCGCTCATGGCTTCCCCCTCCCTGATGATTGCATCCCCGATGGAAACCTCGGCGGCCTCCGCTCCCCCGGCTGCGCGTCGTCCGCCTTCACGAGGGGCTGATTATGATGGCTTGAACAACCCAGGCCGCTAAAGAAACGCCTCCCCGGCACGCGGAAACCGGGAAGGCGTTCAGCACCTTCTAGTCGCAAGCGCCCTCTTCAGCGCTCATATCGGATCGGATTTCACTCACTGCGACCTGGCTCAGTTCACGCTTCAAGTATAGCACAGGCACAGCCGGTTGTGAAGGGGTTACCGCTCAAGCAGCCACGCCACCCAGGCATCTATCCCCTCGCCTGTGCGGCAGGAGACCCGCAGAATCGGCACTGTGGGATTGATGGCCCGCACCGCCCGCTGGAAGATCTCCCAGTCGAAGTCGATGTAGGGGATCAGGTCGATCTTGTTCAGGATCACCACGTCCATGTCCATGAAGCTGGACGGATACTTGATCGGCTTGTCATGTCCCTCCGGGACGCTGGCCACCAACACCCGCCGGTGCTCGCCCAGGGCGAAGTTGGTGGGGCACACCAGATTGCCCACGTTTTCGATCAGCAGGATATCCACCCCGTCCAGATCGAGCTGGCGCAGGGCATCGGCCACCATGGGGGCATCCAGATGACACCCGCCGCCGGTGTTGATCTGCACTGCGGGCACGCCGGCCTCCCGCACCTTATCCGCATCCACGCTGGAGGCCAGATCGCCCTCGATCACAGCCAGCCGAGCCCGATCCCCCATCGCCTCAATGGTGCGCAGGATCAGGCTGGTCTTGCCCGCCCCGGGCGAGGCCATGACGTTCACCGCCAACACACCCGCCCGATCCAATAAGGACCGGTTCTCTCGCGCCAACCGCTCGTTGGCACCCAGGATCTGCTCCTCAACTTTGATCTCCATCGCTCCCCTCGGATACGGCGATGCTCTCGATGTACATCTCCTTGCCGGTCACGATGTCGCCGCCCAGGCCGCCACACTCCGGGCAGACCCAGATCTGCCCATCCGCCGGCTCGTATACGCGACCGCAACCCTGACAGCGAATCCGACCGGGCTGGCGCCTGATCTCCAGTCGAGCCCCCTCCGCCAGCGTACCCTCGCTCAGGATATCGAAGTAGAACTGGATCGAATCCGGCACGAACCCGGTGAAGTCCCCCACCACCAGCCGAATGAGGGTGACCCGCGTCGCCCCGGCGGCGGTCGCGTGGCGCTCGACGATCTCCAGGATGCTCTCCGTCACAGGCAACTCGTGCATGGACGTATTGTAGCACGGGTGAGTACCGGGCTCAACTTGCGGACAGAAGGGTAGTGTATCCAAAATGGTGGAAATTCCACGAGACCCATCGCAAGCACACAGGGGAGGTGCGGAGGGACCTCCCTCCGCCAAAACATCCCCTTTTTCCGCTTTGCACCTGTCCTTTCCCGGCCTGATTCGGGTGGGCAAGGCCGGGCAAGGCAGGTGGGGGGCGGAAACCGGGAGGTCTGTGTCGTCCTGATATAGGTTTACAAAGAAAGGGGGAGTTTGCTAACATAGTCGTATACTAACACGTCCACACCAAGGAGATCAGGATGACCCAAGAACCGACTTCCCCCCGGTACAGTGAGGCTT
>JAJRVX010000171.1:0-10348 GCA_024277095.1 Chloroflexota bacterium | reverse complement strand
TTGAACAGGAGTCTTTGCAGGCTCACGGGATTGGCCGCGTTGCGATCGCCCGCGAGAAGCGTGAGAAGTGGGCTACGGCGCAGGCTTTGCAGGTCGTCAAGTTGCATAAGCGCTGTGCGCAGCGCGGCGGTAAACTGCTCCCGATTCAAGGTGTCCTGTTCCTTGCCGGTTTTTGGCCGGTATTGGGCAAAATCGCATCCCCTTTCGCGGGAGGCATGGTATCATGAAAGGGGTGTCGCGCGTTGTGTGCGTGGTCGATTCCTCTTTGCGTACTTCACCTGCCGCCACGGTGAAGTATACAAGGGGGGCAGCCTATCCGCAAGTGAAATGTGGATATTCGGTGCAACCGGCATCGTCCTCTTTTCCACTGGGACGGCGTGGAGCGCCTCTGTTCGTCAACGGGAGGAAGATGGGTTCCCGCTGACCGTGTCCACTTGATAGGCCCTCACTGTGCCATTCTGAGCATATCCATTATATCATATCAATGGTTCAACCAACGGTCCCATTTCGTCGTAGAGGATCCTGTGAGCGAGGAGGGGAGGTGATAGCCTGGACGCGATCCTATCCTGAAGCGCGTGTCCGTGTTCATTTCTCAGAATCTTCTATTCCAAGGAGAGTGGAGAGATGGAAGCAAAGCGTTTGTCTCGTAGAGCGTTCCTCAAGGCGGCGGGTGTAGGAGCCGCCGGGGCCCTGGTGGCCGCCTGCGCGCCCATGGCGCCCTCCACCGCCCCGGGCGCGGAAGCGCCCCAGCAGACCACGGCGAAAAAGAAGGTTCGCATGTATGCGCAGGGCCTGACGCCTCGCGAGCGGCTGGAGACGGACCGCTGGGATCCGCCCCAGAAGATGTGGGACATGGAGAAGGCCTACGAGGAGGCCCATCCCGACGTCGATATCGAGTTCATCCCGCAGATTCCCACCGGCTATGAGGAGTGGCTCGTCACCCAGATGTCGGGCGGGACCTCCCCCGAGATCGTCTGGTATCAGCGGGGGTACATCGCCCGGGACTACCAGAAGGGGTGGTTCGTCAACCTCGATCCGTATCTGGAACAGCCGAATCCCTATGTCGATGGTAACAAGCGTTGGATCGACATCTTCCAGCCACCCGTCATCGCCAGCGGCACGGCGCCCGATGGCCATATCTACATGATCACAGGCGACATCGTCGGCACGGGCTTCTTCTACAACAAGAACATGTTCGAGGAGATCGGCGCCGATGTGCCGGAGACCTGGGCCGAGTACGAACAGGTCCAGCAGGCCCTGAAGGAGGCGGGGCATATCCCCATGTCCATCAGCATGGATCTGGCGGGTGGGGTGCAGCTCTATGGGAGCTGGAGCACTCGCGAGGTCCAGGATGTGATGTATGATCGCAAGATGGGGTATATTAAGTGGGGTGAGGAAGGGGCGAATAAGACCGTCTCTCGAACCTGGAAGCCCGGTGAGAACCTGCCACCGCCGGTGATGGTGCGTGCCATCAAGGCCGGGCGCTACGGCGCCAAGGATCCCGAATGGAAGGAGATGCTCCGGATCATCAAGGGGTGGTCCAACTACTGGCCCGATGGGTTCTGGGCCGTACCGCCCGATGATGTGTACCGGCTGTGGGCCACCGGAGAGGCCGCCGTGGCCTGGATGGGCAGCTGGATGAACAAGCCGGTCCGCAACGACCCGCTCATCGAGTTCGAGTGGGGCATCTTCCCCAAGATCCCCAAGATCACCGAGGAGACATCCGAGTTCGGCGGCGTGGACTTCCCGGCCATGGCGGGCGTGGGTGGCGTCTTCCAATACGCCATCGCCAGCGTGGCCGAGGAGCGCGGCGTGCTAGATGAGACCATCGACTGGATGCGCTTCATCACGGCTCCCAAGAACCTGATCGCGCTGCTGAACGATCACGGCGGATTCGCCCCCGGCACGGTGGACACCACGGGTGCCGATCCGACGCTCTCCGTGTACACGGACATGATGGTCAAGTACGGCACGGAGCGGATCGAGCCGTTCGACAGCATGTTGACCCGCGAGTTTGTGGACACCCTGTGGAACCTCCTGCAGCAGTTCCTGGCAGACCAGATCGACGCCGAGCAGATGACGGATCAGGTGCAGCAGGAGATGGAGCGGGCAGCCGATCAGCTCCTGGCCGAGCACCCGGACTGGGCAGAAGGAAGCTGATCCTTAGCACCCTGCACGATGAGACGAGTCAGGGGGAGCCGGCTCCCCCTGACTCGCTATCATGGGAGAGGAGAGATGACACAGTTGACGGCCCAACGTGCAAGACCCGCCGCCGTTTCCCCGTCGAAGATCGCGGTCACCCTGCGGCATGCGGCCCGGTGCAAGGAATGCTATCTGTTGCTACTGCCCACGTTCACGCTGATCTTGCTCTTCAATTATTACCCCGCCGCGTCGGCCCTGTACCACAGCTTCTTCGACTGGAATGGGGCGAACTTCAAGCGCTTCTCCGGCCTGAGCAATTTCAACCTGATGATCCACGATCCAACCATCTGGTTGTCCCTAGGCAACATGGTGAAGCTCACATTGGTGGCGCTGGCCATCAACCTCACCTTCCCGCTGATGGCCGGGGCGTTGATCTTCCATCTGCGTGATCTCCGGCTGGCTTATTTCTATCGCGTGCTGTTCGTCGTGCCCATGGTGGTGCCGGGCATGGTCACCCTGATGATCTGGCGCTTCATCTACAACCCCAACATCGGCCTGCTGAACCAGATCCTGAGATCGATCGGACTGGAGTCGTTGGCCCGGCCGTGGCTGGGGGACTTCGATCTGGCCCTCTATGCGATCATGTTCATCGGGTTCCCGTGGGTGGCGGGCATCTCGACGCTGATCTATCTGGCCGGGTTCCAGGCTATCCCTATGGAGTTGCTGGATGCGGCGGCCATCGACGGCGCGTCCACCTGGAAGCGCTTCTGGCACGTAGAGCTGCCGCTCGTGATGTCCCAGGTCAAGCTGATCGTGATCCTGACGGTGATCGGATCGTTTCAGGGATTCACCACCATCATGGTGATGACCAACGGCGGCCCGGGGGTGTCCACCATGGTGCCAGGGCTGTATCTTTATCGGAATGCCATGTACTATAATAAGATGGGATATGCCTGTGCCATCGGCACCATGCTGTTCATCGTGACCCTGATCCTGACCTACCTGAATACCCGATACCTGAAGTCGAGCGTGGAGTTCACGGGTGTGTAACGTACAAGGAGAGCGTCCATGAGCCGCACGTTGAGGCATGACCTGCCGATTCATCTCGTCCTGGGGTTCCTTGCCATTCTCACCTTTTATCCGTTCATCTTCATGGTGATCACCTCTTTCAAGACGTCGCCCCAATTCATTCACAATTTCTGGGGGGTTGCCTGGCCGCCGACGCTGGCCAATTATCGGGATGCGTGGGGCCGGATCAGCGTGTACTTGGCCAATAGCACCCTGGTTTCGGGCGTGTCCGTGGCCGGTGTGGTGGCCATCTCCAGTATCTCCGCCTTTGTGTTCGCCCGGTTCTCCTTCCCCGGGCGAGAGTTCCTGTTCTTCGCTATCCTCTCGCTGTTGATGATCCCGGGCGTGCTGACGCTGGTGCCCGCCTTTCTCCTGATCAAGAGCTTCGGATTGTTGAACACGTACTGGGCCCTGATCCTGCCGTACATCTCCGGCGGCCAGATCTTCGCCATCTTCATCCTGCGTAGCTTCATCGCCTCACTGCCGGAGGAGCTCTTCGAATCCGCCCGCCTGGATGGGGCTTCCACGTTGCAGCTCTTCCTGCACATCGTCCTGCCCCTATCGAAGCCCATCCTGGTGACGATCGCCATCATGAACATCCTCGGCACGTGGAATGACTACGTCTGGCCGTTGGTGACGATCCCGGACGGCCGCCGCTGGACGATCTCTGTGGGGATCGTCAGCTTCAGCAGCCATTACGGAGGGCTGGAGAGTTGGGGGCCGATGTTCGCCGGATTCGTCATCGCGTCGATCCCTCTGATCATCCTGTTCCTGTTCACCATGCGCTACTTCATCGCCGGCCTGACGTCGGGGGCGATCAAGGCTTAACGCGAGGCGTTGTGCCAGACTTGGACGATCCGGTCACGGGCTGAGCCTTCACGCTCAGCCTGTGCCGTTGTGGAACGTTGCCGTGTACCTGGAGGTATCTCACCGCGTTGCTGAATCCGATCCGACGGCTCCTGGGATTGTGGAAGCTGGCCCATCAGCGATTGCTGCACGAGCCCGCCCTGGCGTTTGCCCTGTTGCTGGGATGGGTGGTGGCGGTCGCTTTGGTCTCCGCCATCCCCATGTACACGGATGCGATCCATCAGTCGCTGCTGCGGCGAGAGCTGCAGACGGTGCAGACGGGGCGCCGGCCGGCTTTCGCCTTCTTCTTCCACTACACGGGTGAACGCGGGGATTCCCCTGTCTGGGATCACTATTGGGCACTGGATCAATATCTGGAGAGGGGATTGTCCTCGGACCTTGGGCTTCCGGTTCGGGTCCGGATGCACTACGTTAAGAGCGACCTCTTTCAGCTCTTCCCCTCAGAGGATGGGGCGTATTCGCGCGGCGATCAACCGCTGAGCCACGTCGCCTTGGGCTTCATCACGGATCTGGAGCCGCATCTCGTCCTGGTGGAGGGACGGGAGCCGCAGGACGACGGCACCGGGCGTTATCTGGATGTGCTGATCAGCCTCGCGTTGGCCACGGACCTGGGGCTTCAGGTGGGGGAGACGTACGTGCTCTTCGATCCCGGCGGCATCTCCCCTTCCGGCTCGGAGCGTTCCGCTATCACGATCCCCGTGCGGATCGCTGGCGTCTGGCAGGCTCATGATCCCGATGCCCCCTTCTGGTATATCCCACCGGAGTCCTTCGACCGTGTGTTGCTGGTCTCCCGAGATGCGTACATCCGCGCGGTGGGCGGGAGCATCCCCCAGCCCCTGTTCGACGTGGGCTGGTACCAGGTCCTCGACGGCGGGAGCGTGCGGGCGGAGGATGTGGAGGCCTTTCTCCGGCGGGTGGCCTCGGTGGAGACGCGTGTGGACATGTTGCTCCCGGGCACCCGGCTGACCCTCTCGCCCGTGTCGGCGCTGCGACGGTATCAGCGCGCGGTTTCCACGCAGTCCCTGTTGATCCTGCTGCTCAGCCTGCCCATTGTGGGATTGGTGCTTCTCTTTATCGTGCTGATCGCGGACAACATGGTGGAGCGCCAGCGGTTGGAGATCTCCATCCTGAAGAGCCGGGGGAGTACCGGCGCTCAGATCGTCGTGACGTACCTTCTTCAAGGTGTCACGTTGGGAGTTCTGTCGTTGCTGTTGGGGCTTCCCTTGGGACGGTGGGCGGCTCAGGCGGTGGGGGGCACGCGGGGATTCCTTGCCTTCGAGCGATCTGTTCCCTTGGTCGTGGCCGTGACGCGGGAGAGCCTCATGTTCGCCGTAGGAGCGTTGGTCTTGGCCCTGGGGGCCACCATGGCGCCGGCGTGGAGAGCTGCTCACTTCACCATCGTCATCGCCAAACAGGCGGTCGGCCGATCAGACGATCGGCCCTCGTGGTGGCAGGTGCTGAGCGACCTGGCGCTGCTCTCCGCGGCGGGCTACGGATATTATCTGCTTCGATGGCAGGGGCGCATCGCGCAGCTCCAGTTCGGGGCGGGTGGGGATCCCTGGGAGAACCCGATCCTCTTCCTGGCCCCGGCGATCTTTCTCCTGGCCGGGGCGCGGGTGTATGTGCGTCTCTTTCCGCCGGCTATGCGGCTATTGGGGATCCTGGTCGCTCGGGTGCCCGGCGTGGCGACGCTTCTGGCCGTGCGCAATCTGGCCCGGAGCAGCCGGCACTACGCCGCCCTGATCACGCTGCTGGTCCTGACCGTCGGTCTGGGGACGTTCACCGCCTCCGTCGCCCGCACGCTGGATGAGAATCTGGTGGCCCGTACGTACTATCAGGTCGGGGCGGACGTCGCGTTGGCGGAGGCGGCGGGAGTGATCGGCCGGAGCGTCAGCGTGACCTCGGGAGGCCCGTCCGGAGCCGCCTCGGATGCGGGGGGATTGGATGAGCTCCCAAGTTGGGCCATCCTTCCCGTCTCCGAGCATCTGCGCGCCCCCGCGGTGCGGGCGGCCGCCCGGGTGGGCGTGTTCAAGGCGACCACCCGCGTGGGCGGGGAGATGGTCACCGGGCGTTTGTACGGGATCGATCGCCTTGACTTCCCTCGCGTCGCCTACTTCCGACGGGATTTCGCCCCTACCTCGCTGGGTGCTTTGATGAACGCGCTGGCTGTGGACCCGTCGGGGATCCTGGTGCGATCGGAGTTCCTGTCCCAAACGGGGCTGCGTATCGGCGACGCGTTGCATTTGCGGGGGCTGATCGCGGGCAGCAACCAGCCCCTCTTGTTCACGATCGTGGGAGTGGTGGACCTGTTCCCCACGGCTTACCCGGGTGAGGGGGAGTTTTTCATCGCCAATCTGGAGTACATCTTCGATCAGTTGGGTGGGCCGGTGCCGTACTACGTCTGGCTGTCCGTCGATCAGGGAGTGGATGCGCCCACGCTGGTCGGGCAGCTGGAGGAGGTCGGGTTCCGAATCCTGGAGATGGATGACGCTCGCCAGCAGATTGCCGAAGAGCGGGCGCGCCCGGAGCGCATCGGCCTGTTCGGCTTCCTCTCCCTGGGATTCGTCATCACGACGCTCCTGAGCATGCTGGCGCTGGGCTTACACGCCTTCCTGGTATATCGCCAGCGCTTCATTCAACTCGGCATCATGCGGGCCATCGGCCTTTCGGCGGGGCAGGTGGCCGCCTCCCTGGCGGGGGAGCAGATCTTGCTCACCAGCCTCGGCATCCTGGGCGGCGCCGTGTTGGGGTTGGTGACCAGCCATCTCTTCATCCCCTTCCTGCAGATCGGCCACACGGAGGCGGATCTGATCCCGCCCTTCGCCGTCATCGTCGCCTGGCGCGATACGGGATATGCGGTCGCCGCCCTGATCGCCGTCTCGACGCTGACCACCGGCGTGGTCGTGGGGCTGCTCTCCCGGCTGCGAGTCTTCCAGGCGGTCAAGCTGGGCGAGGCGTTGACCTGAGCCGGTCGCTGGCCTCGTCCAGGGCGACGATCTCCTCCTCCGTCAGCCGCCACCCGGCGGCCGCCGCGTTGTCTTCGGCCTGACGGGCGTTCTTGGCGCCGGGGATGGGCACCGCCCCCTTGCAGATGACCCAGTTCAGGGCGACCTGGGCCGGCGTCTTGCCCCCATGCGCCTGTCCGATCTCCCGCAGCAGGCCGACGAGCGGCTGGGCCTGGAGCAGCCGCTGGCGCCCCAGTCGGCGGCCGCGCAGCCCCGCCGGTGGACGCTCCGGCGTGTATTTCCCGGTCAGCAGCCCCATCCCCAGCGGGCTGTAGGCGATCAGCGTGACCTTCAGCTCCCGGCAGAGCGCCATCAGCCCGTTGCGCTCCGGGCCTCGCTGCAACAGGCTGTACTCCACCTGGTTCGAGGCGAGCGGCACGCCGCGCCGGGCCAACGCCTCGTGTGCCCTCTGCATCTGCTCCACGCTGTAATTGGAGACGCCCACGGCGCGTACCAGCCCTGCCTCCACCGCGTCGGCCAGCGCGTCCATCCAGGTCTCGATGAGCACGGGGGGAAACGGCCAGTGGATCTGGTACAGGTCGACCTGCTGCATTCCCAGGCGTTTCAGGCTGCCGCGCAGCGCCCGGAGCAGGCTGCGGCGTCCCAGACGCCAGGGGAAGGGGAAGAACTTGGTGGCCACCACGACAGGGCGGCCGGCTTCCCGGATGAATCGCCCCAGGAGTCGCTCCGAGCGGCCGAGTCCATAGACTTCGGCGGTGTCGAAGAAGTGGATCCCGGCCTCCAGGCTGGCTTGGAACGCCGCTCGCAGGTCCGTATCGGTGTAGCCGCGTCCGTAACCCCACCATATCCGATCGCCCCAGGCCCAGGTGCCGATGCCGATAGGGCTGATGCGCAGGTCGGTGGGCCCCAGGGGGATCTGCTCCGAATGGGGGGCGTCGGGTCGTGCGTCTTCTTGCTCCATATGGACTCCTCTTCTTCAGTGAGCCATGCCCTTGCCGGCCGGGCCTCAACCGGGCCGGCCGATCTCGGGGATGGCCGGGGGAATCGTCGTGATCTCCAGATCGAAAGATGGTGCCGGGCGGCGCAGGAGCCTGCGCAGGAGGTCCCGAACGACGCCCCGGGCCATGCCTGCGGGGCCCAGTATGCGGACCTCCAGCCCCGTGCGGCCGTCGGTGGCGTCCGATGCCAGCCATACCGCCTTGCGGGCGGGTACCTCCGGCGGGTTCGCCCATAGCCGCATCACCGTCTTCAGCGGCCGGAGGCCCCCCTCGTATCCGGCGATGGCCTCCACGCGCCGCAACAGGTCGGTGTCCATGAGCCCCGGGCTGAACGCGTAGATGCCGACGCCGCTCTCCCTGTACTCGCGAGCCAGGGCCAGCGTGAAACTTCGAACCCAGGCTTTGCTGGCGGCGTACGCGTTCTGCATGGGCACCGGCCGACGGGCTCCACGCCCGAGCACATTGATCAGCTTCCCATGTCCCTGGGCCAGGAACCGTCGCATGGCGACCACGGATCCGTGGTAGACGCCGAGGATGTTGGTCCGGTAGACTCGCAAGAAGCCCTCGGGTGGGATGTGGGCGGTGGGGCCATATGGGGCGGCGACGCCCGCGTTGTTCACCCAGATGTCAAACCCGCCGAAGGTCTCCTCGGCGTGCGCGGCCAGCGCCTGCACCTGCTCCATGTCCCCTACGTCGCATGGCAGGCCGGTGACCCGCCTGGTCTCCGCCCGCAGGCGCGCGACGGCTCGATCCACCGTCTCGGCCGAGCGGGAGGAGATGACCACGGCCGCTCCCTCTCGTGTGTAGGCCCGGGCGATGGCCAGGCCCAGCCCCCGGGTGCTGCCCGTGATCACCGCCGTCTTGCCCGTCAATATGCCCATTGCCTCGCCTCCTCTGTCGCTCTAAGGCCTGCTTGCGAGATAGAAACAGGCCCTGACCATCCTCGGTCAGGGCCTGCGCATGTGAGCGGACGGGCTACTTATCCAGCAGGGCGGCCACGCCCGGCAGCGTCTTCCCCTCCAGGAACTCCAGGCTGGCGCCGCCTCCGGTGGAGATGTGCGTGATCTTATCGGCCAGCCCCGCCTGCTTGACGGCTGCCACCGAGTCGCCGCCGCCGATGATGGTCACCGCGTCCTTCAGATCGGCCAGCGCCTGGGCGATGGCGACGGTCCCCTTGGCGAAGGCCGGGAACTCGAACACGCCCATGGGGCCGTTCCAGACCACGGTCTTGGCGCCCGCCAGCCGGTTGCTGAAGTGAGCGACGGTGGCCGGCCCGATGTCCAGCGCCCGCCAGCCGGCCGGGACCTCGTCCACCGGCACGACCTTGTGGTTGGCGCTCGCGTCGAAGGCGTCCGCCACCACGAGATCGACGGGCAGGAAGATCTTCCCCTCGCCCTCCTGGAGGAGCTGCTTCGCCGTGTCCAGGCTATCCTCCTCCACCAGGGATTCGGCCATGTCATACCCCTGGGCCTGCAGGAAGGTGTTGGCCATGCCCCCGCCGATCAGCAGGGCATCCACCTTTCCCAACAGGTTCTGGATGACGCCGATCTTGTCGGAGATCTTGGCGCCACCCAGGATGGCGATGAACGGCCGCTCCGGGGCCTCCAGCGCCTTGCCCAGGAAGTTCAGCTCCTTCTCCATGAGGAAGCCTGCCACGGCCGGCAGGTAGTGGGCGACCCCCTCCGTGGACGCGTGGGCGCGATGGGCGCTGCCGAAGGCATCGTTGACATAAATGTCCCCGAGCTTGGCCAGTTGCTGTGCGAAAGAGGGATCGTTCTTCCGCTCCTCTGGGTGGAAGCGGGTGTTCTCCAGCAGGAGCACGTCGCCCGGTTGTAGCTCGGCCGCCATCGCCTCCACCTCCGGGCCGACGCAGTCGGGGGCCATCTTCACCGGCTTCCCCAGGAGATGGCTCAGGTGCTCGGCCACCGGCTTCAGGCTGAACTCCGGCTTCACCTGGCCCTTGGGGCGGCCCAGATGGGACATCAAGATGACCTTGGCCCCCTGATCGATGAGGTACTGGATGGTGGGCAGCGCCGCCCGGATCCGGGTGTCGTCCGTCACCTTGCCATCGGCCAGGGGGACGTTGAAATCCACCCGCACCAGCACCCGCTTTCCTTTGACGTCGATATCGCGTACGGTCTTCTTGTTCATGGGATCCTCTCTCGTCTGCGAAACGTAAAGAGCTGGAAGCTGGAGGCTGGCCGGACACCAGCATCTTCTCCCAGCTTCCAGCTCACGGTATCCTACCCGGGTGAGCCGATTACGGGCTCGTGATTACAGCCCCTTCTTCGCCATGAGGGCGATCAG
>JAJRVX010000170.1:0-5707 GCA_024277095.1 Chloroflexota bacterium | reverse complement strand
TTTTCGGTGGAAATACAGCAGGGAGCTTTGAGGGGCGCAGCCCCTCAAAAGAAACCTCCCGGTTTCCGCCCCTCACCTGCCTTGCCCGGCCTTGCCCACCCGAATCAGGCCGGGCAAGGACAGGTGCAAAGCGGAAAAAGAGGAGGTTTTGGCGGAGGGAGGTCCCTCCGCACCTCCCCTGTAGGCTTGCGATGGGCCTCGCGGAATTTCCACCATTTTGGATACACTACCACTCCCGTCGTCGTGTTGACAACTCGGTCGCGTAGCATATAGAATGTATCTTGGTGTTGCCGTGGGGTATGTGCTGCCGCGAAGGGCTTCCTGCCCGCGGGCATTTCATGATGGACACGTGGAGGCCTGGGCCACATCACTCTATATCTAGAAGGAGCTGTCGATGACGAAGATCGCTTTCATCGGTGCCGGGAGCCTGGGTTTCACCCGCAATCTGGTCAGGGACATCCTGACCTTCCCGCTCCTGGAGGATGCCACGTTGACCCTGATGGACATCGACGCCGAGCGCCTGGATTTCGCCTACAAGTCGGTCCGGCGCATTGTGGAGATGGGGGATTACCCGGCCAAGGTCGAGGCCACGATGGATCGGATCGAGGCCCTGCGGGATGCCGACGTGGTCCTGGTCACCATCCTGGTGGGCGGGACGGACGTCTGGCGTTACGACATTGAGATCCCCGAGAAGTACGGCGTGGACATCAATATCGGCGACACTCGCGGTCCCTCGGGCATCTTCCGGGCGTTGCGGACCATCCCGGTCATGTTGGATATCGCCCGGGACATGGAGCGCTACTGCCCGGATGCTTACATGCTCAATTACACCAACCCCATGGCCATGCTCTGCCGGGCATTGCAGCGGGAGACCCACATTCGCCTTACCGGCCTGTGTCATAGCGTGCAGGGGACGGCCATGATGCTGGCTCGTTGGATCGGCGCACCCATGGAGGAGATCACCTATACCTGCGCCGGGATCAACCATATGGCCTGGTACCTGAAGTTCGAGTGGAATGGGGAGGATGCGTATCCGCTGATCCGCAAGGCCATCACCGAGAACCCGGAGATTTACAACGAGGAGATCGTACGCAACGAGATGTTCCTCCATCTCGATTACTACGTGACCGAGTCCAGCGGCCACAACTCCGAGTACAACTGGTGGTTCCGCAAGCGGCCTGACCTGATCGAGAAGTACTGCACGCATGGTACGGGGTGGAATCCCGGCGAGCACGCCTATATCCTCAAACGCTACCGGGAGCGCGAGGACACCTGGCGTGAGGAGGCGAAGAAATGGTTCGCCTCGGACACGCCCATCTCGCTGGAGCGTGGGCACGAGTACGCGGCCTACATCATCAACGCCCTTCAGGGGGGAGAGCCCTTCCAGTTCAACGGCAACGTGCCCAACACGGGGCTCATCACGAACCTACCCGAGAACGCCTGTGTGGAGGTGCCCGTCTGGGCCAGCCGCAAGGGGTTCGAGGCCGTGCATGTCGGACCGCTTCCGCCGCAATGCGCCGCTCTGACCGATCTGAGCGCTCAGATCGAGGAGATGGCGGTGGAGGCGGCCCTCACCGGCGATCCCCGACTGGTCTACCATGCCATCGTCTACGATCCGCTGACCGCCGCCGTGCTCTCGCTGGCGGAGATTCAGCAGATGGTGAACGAGATGTTTCAGCAGAACCGGGAGTACCTGCCCCAGTTCAAGCATTTTGAGGTGTAGGCGCTGGCATCATCGATCGAGCGCGTCGGAGCTTTGGGCAGGCCGGCCGTGGTGGATGTCGTCGTTCGCCGCGGCCGGCGCTTTCTCCCCCACGACCACCCGCATGCAGCGCCAGGGGCCGAATTCCTCCCGGTGAATCACGCGCAGCCCCGCGACTTGCATCAACAGCACCTCGTCGCGCATGTGATCGCCGAATCGTTCCCACAGGCGCGCCAGGAAGACGGCCATCCGGTTGTGGTCATCGGGGACGCCCGCGTCTACCAGGACGAGCCGGCCGGATGGCCGGAGTACCCTCGCCATCTCGGCCATGGCTCCGGCCCCGTCCGGGATGGCGCTGAAGGCGAAGGTGATGAGGATCCCGTCGAAGGAAGCGCTCTCGAAGGGGAGATGGGTCGCGTCGCCCTGGGTCAGAAGGGCTCGTATCCCCGCTCGGGCTGACCTGCGCCGCGCCCGGCGAATCATCTCCCATGACAGATCCAGCCCGAATACCCGATCGTCCCGGGCCAGACGTGGGAGGAGAAGTCCCGGCCCATGGCCGATCTCCAGTATGCGCCCGGATGCGGGCAGCCAGGGCAGGCCCCGGGCGGAGTACCCCAGCCAGAGCCGGGCACCCAGCTCGTATATACTCGCGATGCGATCGTAAAAACTCTGATAGTCAAAGCGCTTCGTCATATCTTCCCTGCTTTCGCCGGGCAAAGGCCGGCCCTGGCGGCGTTGGGAGGTCGCCAGGAGGATCAGGACATACGAAAGGGGGCACGCTTATGCGAACCGTCCGTCTTGGATACGTCGGCTGTGGGTTCATGGCGCAGAAGGTGCACCTCCCCAATTTTAGCACGATTCCCGGTTGTGAGATCATCGCGCTGGCGGAGATACGTCAGGACCTGGGACGGGAGGTACAGCGGCGGTTCGGGATCCCGCGATTATACCGGAGCCACGAGGAGCTGTTGGCCGACCCGGATGTGGACGCCATCGCCGTGTCGGCGGGGTTCATGGTGCAGGGACGCATCGCTCGCGATGCGCTGTTGGCGGGGAAGGACGTGTTCATGGAGAAACCCATGGCCGTCTCTTTGGCGCAGGCCGATGCCATCCTGGAGGCCGAACGTCGATCCGGCCGACGGCTGATGGTGGGGTACATGAAGCGCTATGACGCCGGGAACGAGCTGGTCAAGGCCACCGTCGATCGGTTTCGCGAGACCGGTGAACTGGGGGCGATCACCTTCGTCCGCAACCATGGGTTCTGCGGTGATTGGATCTGTGGGCTGGATACGCCCATGGCGGCCAGCGATGAGCCCATGCCCGAGGTGCCAGCCCAGGGGCCGGATTGGCTGCCCCCCGAGTATCTGGAGCAATATCTGGGCTACCTCCAGCAGTACACGCACAACGTGAACCTGTTGCGTTGGTTCCTGGACGTCGGGGATGAGGTGACCGTTCGGGTGGTGGATCTGGATGCCGATGGCTATACGGGGATCGTCGTGTTGGATCTGGCCGGCATCCGGGCGGTGATCGAATCGGGGCTGATCTCGCATTACCGCTGGGATGAACATACGCAGATCTACTTCCGTCACGGGTGGGTGAAGACGTGGGCGCCGCCGTTGTTGCTGAGGCAGGTCCCGGCGGAGGTGGAGGTCTATCGGGCTGGGGAGGAGCAGACCTTCACCCGGCCGATCCCCAAGCCCGCCTGGTCGTGGAGCTACAAGCGGGAGGCGGAACACTTCATTCGCTGCCTGCAGACCGGCGAGCCGTTCCGGTCGTCGGCGGCCGACACGCGCACGGACGTCCGCCTGTTCGAGGAGATCTTTCGCGCGCATCTGGCCCAGCGCGGCGTGTTATAGCACTATGAGTCTCCCACTTCTGACCTGCCCGGCCTCGGCCGGCGTGCTCTCTCCGGTTGTATCATGCGCGCAACCTTGCGCCGGGTGTGATGCATGCCCGGCATCGTGTTGGAGGGGATCATGGATGTCGCTGCGTTGCGGGCGGGCCTTCCGGCTGTGCAGCGGTGTATTTACCTGAACTGCGGCACATACGGCCCGTTGCCCACCGTCGTCGCCGATGAGCTGGTTCGCTGGTATCGGCGCATCGAGGCCGAGGGGACGTTCGTCTTCCAGGTGACGGAGGAGTTCTTCACGCAGTTCGATGCCGCCCGGCGCGCCGCCGCCGCCCTCATCCATGCCGATGAGGAGGAGGTGGCGCTGACCCGGAACGTCTCCGAGGGGGTGGACATCGTTGCCAATGGATTGACGTGGCATCCGGGCGATGAGGTCATCATCACTGACGAGGAACATTCCGGCGGCGCTGCTCCCTGGTTCAATCTGGCGCGCCGGCAGGGGATCGTGGTGAAGCTGCTGCGGTTGGCGCACGATGTCGACCTCATCCTGGATCGGTTGGACCGGCTCATCACCCCCCGCACCCGGTTGATCCACATCAGCCATGTCTCCTGCATCACCGGTCTGCGCCTGCCCGTGGCCGAGATATGCGACCTGAGCCACCGCAAGGGCGCCCTGGTGGTGGTGGATGGCGCCCACGCTGTGGGGCAGTTCCCGGTGGATGTGCGGTCCCTGGGCTGCGACTTCTACGCAGCGTGTGGACATAAATGGCTTTGTGGCCCGTTGGGCACGGGCTTCCTCTACATCCGGCGCGATCTGTTGCCTCAGGTGGAGCCCACCTTCGTGGGGTGGGGCATGACGGAGCGTTACGATCTCGAGAAGATGGCGTATGAGCCCTATCCTGATGCTCGACGGTTCGAGTTCAGCACCCGGCCGTGGCCTCTGTACCCGGCGTTGAGGATCGCGATCGAGCGTATTCAGGCGTTGGATCCCGCCGAGATCGAGCGCGTCATCGCTCCGATGGCCTGCTCCGTGAAGGAGGCGCTGGCCGGGATCCCGGGCGTGACCGTGACCTCCCCCATGGACCCGGCGCTCAGCTCCGGGTTGGTCGCGTTCACGCACGCGATCCCGGATGAGCCGGGGAAGCGATTGTGGCGGGAGCATCGCATCCTGGTGGGATCGAACGATGAGCGGCGCTGGATGCGGCTCTCCATCAACGCCTATACGCTGCCTGAGGAGCTCGATCATCTGCTGGAGGTGTTGCGCCAGTTCGCCATGGAGGGGACGCGGCATGGCGTATGAGCGTTCCCTGCCGGGCGACGTCCGTTCCCACGGCGGGCGGCGGGAGGCGGATGGTGCCCGGGATCCCGTGGCGGCCCGGTTCGATGCAACCCGGGTGGGGATCATCTCCCTGGCCCATTTCATCCATGATTGCTTTCCCGCCTTCCTCGCCCCGCTGCTCCCGTTGTTGACCGCCAAGTTGGGATTCTCCCTGGCGGCGGCGGGCGCTCTGGTCCCGTTCCTTCGCTCTTCCGCCTTCATTCAGCCGGCCATCGGCTACCTGGCCGACCGTACCGATGCGCGCCTGTTCGTGATCCTGGCTCCCACCATGACCGCCGTCTGTATGAGCCTGTTGGGCATCGTTCCTACCTACTGGCTGTTGCCGCCTCTGCTGATCCTGGCGGGGCTCAGCATCAGCGCGTTCCACGCCCCCGCCATGAGGATGATCACGCAATCCAGCGGGCGACGCTGGGGCACCGGCATGTCCTTCTTCATGACGGGTGGGGAGATGGGGAGATCGCTGGGACCGCTCTATGCCGTGACCATGGTGGGCTGGCTGGGGTTAGACCGCCTGTGGCTGGCGACCATCCCGGCGATCATCACATCGCTGCTGTTGATCCGCTTCACGCCCCGCTCTCACGTGGGCGCCCGCCGTATTTCGTTAAAGGAATTGCGGCATAGTCTGTCCCGACAGCGGCGGGCCATCCTGGCCCGGTTGGCCTTTACCTCGCTCCGCTCCATGGCGACCAGCGTGTTTATCCTGTTCCTGCCGACTTACCTGGTGCAACAGGGCTCGTACACGCTGTTGTTCGCGGGCACCGCCGTCTCCACCTTCGAGCTGGCGGGGGCGTTGGGTGCGCTCTCCGGTGGCACTCTCTCG